>JBIOJT010000270.1:0-6486 GCA_044451055.1 Methylomirabilales bacterium (SeqCode) | reverse complement strand
GTTTCCAGGGAAGTATGCGGGTCAGCGCCGCTCGCGAGGCAAAGGACATTGGCCCAATGATCCGGACCGCACCGGTGCCGGGATTCCAGGCGGGGAAACCATCTCCCGGCATGACTGCAGGGCAGACAGTCACCATCGGTGCAAATTCCAAGAACAAGGATGCCGCATGGCGGTTCATCGAGTATTTCCTCTCCGCGAAGGCGCAACTCCCATTCGCGAAGGCGGGCATCGTCCCGGTTCGCAAATCGGTCTATGTGGATCCCTTCTTCCAGACGCCGGAGGGTCGGGAAATCACCCAGTGGCGGGACTACATCGACAAGTACGGTCGAGTGGGCCGCTATCCCGAGGACTTTGCCAAGCTGAGCGAACTCTTGGCCCGCGCGGCGCAGGACGTGGTGCTCCGGAACGTTCCCGTGAAAAAGGCGCTGGATGAGGCCGCGGCGAAGTACGACGCTCAGGCCGGAATGTAGGAGGTAGAATGCTGTCCTTAGGATCTTATCGTCCGCAGGTCCTCGTTGCTGGCGGCGGTCCATCCGGCATTTGTGCAGCGATTGCCGCCGCGCGGAACGGGGCCCGGACCCTTCTCATCGAACGCTATGGATTCCTTGGCGGCACGGCGACCGCTGCCTCCGTGGGCCCCTTTGCTCCGTTTCATCACGGTGACGAGCAGGTCATCAAGGGGACCCCTCAGGAGATTATCGAACGACTGTACGCCTTGGGTGGAAGTACAGGTCACATGAAGGTCCAGTACAGCTACGGGAGCGGGACCCATATGTGCTGGTTCGATCGGGAGATGTATAAGCACGCCGCGTTTCAACTGGTCCAGGAGTCGGGAGCGGACATCCTCCTGCACACCTGGGCTTCTGAGGCCGTGATGGAAGGGGATCGGATAGGTGGCCTGATCGTTCAGAACAAATCGGGGCGCCAGATGATTCCTGCCGAGGTGGTCATCGATACCACAGGGGATGGCGACGTGATTGCCGCATCTGGGGCTCGCTTCGAGTTTGGGCGGGAGGGTGACGGCCGCGCCCAGGCCATGACCATGTTGTTTGAGATGGCCAATGTGGATATCCCCGCCGTCCGCCACTATATCGAGACACACCCTCAAGATTTCGAATGGTGGTCGCCTGTCATTCCGGTCCATCCGCTTCGCCCCGAATTCCAGCAAGAACACTTCGTGGCTCAGGGATTCCTTTCGATGGTCAAGGAGGCCATGAGTACGGGCGAGCTGTACCTGGGGAGGAATTCGGTGCTCCTGCTGACAACCCTCTGGCCGGGGATGATCACCTTCAATTCCACACGCGTGGTCGGCAAGCGGGGGACGGACGCACGCGAGTTGGCCGAGGCCGAGATCGATGCGCGCCGACAAGTGATGTCGCTGGCAGAATTCATGAAGAAGCACATACCGGGTTTCTCCCGGGCACACATCGTGACCACCGGGGTCCAGATCGGCGTGCGAGAGTCGCGGCGGCTTTCCGGTGAGTACGTCCTGACGTCCAAGGATGTCCAGCGGGGCCACAAATTCCCCGATGGAATCGCCCGTGGATACTTCCCGATCGATATCCACAGTCCGACCAGCGGAGAAGGGTACCAGCCAGGCGGTTCTACGTGGACCGAGCTGGAGGATTCTTACGACATCCCGTATCGCTGCTGCGTTCCGGAGAAAGTGGAGGGGCTCCTCGTGGCCGGCCGCTGCATTTCCGCCAGCCACGAAGCGGTGGGATCCACGCGGTCCACGGGGAGTTGCATGGCGTTAGGTCAAGCGACGGGCACTGCGGCGGCCTTGGCGGCCCGGCAGGGTATCCTGCCGCGACATGTCAATATTCAGGAGCTTCGCGCCCTTCTCGAAAGGCAAGGCGCGTCAATTCGCCGCCCCGAAGACCAGGCCCCCGGAAAACCGGCTCAGGCTACTTAACTCAGATGATCCCCAGGCGGAGACGAGAGATCGAGGGTAATTGATTTTGTGGCAGGACCGATGAAGCGCGGTTGGGACTCCGCGCGCCGCTCCTCGGCCCCGGTCCAGCCGATCGGGAGACGATCCGGAAGCGCCTGAAGGAGATGATGCTGCTTTGAGCGCCGAGAGTTGAAAGTCGAGTGCCCACCATTCGGGAGGGAAAGGAGGATTGCCGTGAAGTCGCGAGAACGCGGTGAGCGGAGATCTCATGGGATGAACCGCCGGGATGTCCTCCGGCTGGGCGCCGGCGTAGCGGCCGGTGCGGCGGGCGGCCCGTTCGTCATGCGGATGGTCGGCGCGGCAGACAGCTTCAACTGGCAGCGGTTCAAGGGGACCAAGCTTTTCGTCCTGTTCAGCAAGAACCCCTGGTCCGAGACGATGCAGAAGATGGTGCCGGACTTCGAGAAGCAGACCGGCATCCAGGTCGAGGTGGCGGACCTGCCCGAGATTCAGGCCCGGCAGAAGGCGACGGTTGAGTTCACCGCCGGCTCCAGCGGCATCGATGTCTGGTACACCAGCCTGCCCGTGGAGAAGCGCCGCTTCTGGAAGTCGGGATGGTACACCGACCTCAATAAGTTCCTGAAGGACCCGACCATGACGGCACCAGACTACGACTGGAACGATATCGCGCCCGGGGCGAGAAAAGCCGTAACGCAACAGGACGGCACACTTTCCGCCTTGCCCGTCCTCGCGGAACCCTTCATCTTCATGTACCGAAAGGATCTGTACGCCGAGAAGGGCTTGAAGCCGCCCAAGACGATGGCGGAGCTGGAGGAGCAGGCCCAGAAGCTCCACAACCCGCCCTCCATGTATGGGTTCGTGTCGCGAGGCCTCAAGAACGCCAACGCTACACCCTGGGCCTACGTGCTCTTCGCCATGGGCGGCGAATATTTGACGAAGGATGGAAAGTCCGCCCTCAATTCCCCGGCCTGGGTCAAGGCCATGGACTGGTACGCCGGCATGCTGCGCCGATTTGCTCCTCCCGGAGTGGTCAACTTCAACTGGTACGAGTGTAGCTCCGCCTTTCAACAGGCGCAGATCGCCAGCTACATCGAGGGCGCGACTTTCGCCAGCCCCTTCGAGGATCCGGCAAAATCAAAGGTCGCAGGCAAGGTCGGCTACTCGGTTTTGCCGGCGGGGCCGGCGGGGCAGGTCCCGCCATTCTTCACCAACGCGCTGGCCGTCAGCCCCCAGAGCAAAAACCAGGGGGCGGGCTACTTCTTCATCCAGTGGGCCTCGAATAAACAAAGCGCCATCAAGGAACTCCTGGGTGGTGTGGGCAGCGTCCGTTCGGCGCCCTGGAACGACCCCGAGGTGAAAGCTAAAGCCAAGATGCCGGCTGACTGGAACGCCGCATACCTCGAAAGCGTAAAAATTGGTCGAGACGGCCTTCCCGAAATTGTGGACGTGACGCAATACCGGGACATTATTGGTGTGGCGATCCAGAAGGCGATCGAAGGCGGCAACTCCGCGCAACTCATGGCCCAAGCGCACAAAGAGTTCCAAGAGGTTCTGGACAAGACGGAGAAGTAGTGGTGTGCCGCCAGCCAGCCCCGATTGTCATTGCGGGCCGCCGTGGGCCGGGCATGAAGCGAGAAGGAATGCGAGGGAAGGGGCAGGCTGTCGCACCAGTGGTTAGTCGCATCGAAAGGAGGACCGAGAAATGAGATCCCGAGTGATCGTGGCGCTCCTGGTGGGGTTGGTGTTGTTTGTCGTCGTGCCGGTTGCCTCGGCACAGGTGATCATGAAGTGGGGAATCGTTCAGGCGCCCGAGCACCCCTTCACCCTGGGGATGAAGAAGACGGCGGAGATCGTCACACGGAAGACCAGCAACCGCATCCAGATCCAGGTTTTCCCCGCGGCACAGCTCGGGACCGGCAAGGACATGATCGAGTCGACGGTATTCGGCAGTCAGGCGATGGTTACCGAGGGCGCGGCCATGTTCAGCCAGTGGGCGCCCCGGCTTTCCATCATGGAGGCCCCCTATCTCTTCCGCGATGTGAACCACATGATCAAGGCCATCAAGAGCCCCGTCGGGCAGGAGATGGTGGACGAGCTAACGACGAAGCGGGGCTTACGCTCCCTCGGGGTGGTGTACTACGGGGTGCGGCACCTCACGGCCAACAAGGCGGTGCACACGCCCGAGGACGTCAAGGGTCTGAAGCTCCGCGTGCCCGAGGTGCCCCTCTATCTGGAGATGGCACGCTCCTGGGGCGCCAATCCCACACCGATGGCCTTCGCCGAGCTCTACCTGGCGCTCAAGCAGGGGACGGTGGACGCCGAGGAGAATCCCATCCCCACCATCAACGCGGGGAAGTTCTACGAGGTCCAGAAGTACCTGATCCTCACCGGGCACATCATGGTCCCCCAGCTCCACGTCATCAGCGACAAGATCTGGAAGAGCCTCTCGCCCGGCGACCAGAAGATCCTCCAGGAGGCGGTGGACGAGGGCATCGCCTTCAGCGTCGATATGTTGATCAAGCAGGAGCAGTCGCAGGCGGAGGAGTTCAAGAAGAAGGGGATGCAGGTGATCACCCCCGATGTGGCAGCGTTCAAGAAGGCGTCCATGGCAGTCATCCCCAAAATGGAAAGCGTGTGGGGCAAGGGGCTGTATGAGAAACTGGCGGAAATCCGGTGAGGCGGACGACGTCATGGAAAAAGCCCTCGCCGGCATCGATTGGGTTCTGGACAAGGTCACGCTGGCCATACTGATCCTGCTGAACCTCGTGGTCGGGGCACAAGTTTTCGCCCGGTACGTCCTGAACCACTCTCTCTTCTGGTCGGAGGAACTGGCACGCTACCTGTTCATCTGGCTCGTGTTTCTGTCGGCGGCCATGGTCCTCCGACAGGATCGGCACATCCAGGTGAGCGTGTTCGTGGACATGCTCCCTGCCTCCATGAAGCGCGCGATCATCATTCTGGGGGACCTCCTCATGCTCGGCTTCGTGCTGGTCGTTTTCGTGGAGTCCATCCGGCTGGCCGGCATGGTGTGGACGGTCTTGACGGCAGCCATGGAGATCCCCTGGACCCTCGTCTATCTGGGGATCCTGCTCGGCATGGGCGTTATGCTCCTGGCCGTGCTCGGATCGCTCTGGGCACGCCTTACGGGGCGGCGGGAGGAGAAGCGCGCATGGTGATCGCGTTGGTCTTCGCGTGCTTCTTCATGCTTCTGGCGCTTCGGATTCCCGTCGGCTTCTCCCTGGGAATCGTCTCGATGGGGTTTCTCATCGCGCGGGGTGAGGTCCTGTTGGCGGTGTCTCAGCGAATGTCTGCTGCGGCGGATTCCTTCCCGCTTCTGGCCATCCCGTTTTACATCATCATGGGGAAACTGGTGAATGAGGCGGGCCTCACCGACCGGATCTTCGGCTTTGCCCGATCCCTGGTGGGGCATATCCGCGGCGGCCTGGCCCACGTGGTCATCCTGAACTCGATGGTCTTTGCAGGGATGTCTGGGGCGGCAGTGGCCGACGTCGCCGGCATGGGGGCCATGCAAATCAAGGCGATGACGGACAGCGGCTACGACAAGGATTTCAGCGCCGCCGTCACCGCCGCCGGTTCCACCATCGCCCCCATCATCCCCCCCAGCATTTCCATGGTGGTCTACGGGGTCCTGGCCAGCACCTCGGTCGGGGCCCTGTTCATGGGGGGGTTCATCCCGGGGTTCCTGATGGGCGGGTTCATGATGATCTATTCGTACATCATGGCCATTCGCCGGAAATATCCCCTGTCTCCTCGGGCGACCTTGCGAGAAGTGGTGGAGACCTTCGTGCATTCGATCCCGGGCCTCATGACCCCGGTGATCCTCTTGAGCGGAATCGCCCTCGGCATCGTCACTCCCACCGAGGCTGCGGTGGTCGCCGTCTTCTACACCCTGCTCGTGGGAATCCTGGTCTACCGCAAACTGAAGGTCGGGACGCTCATCCGCATCCTTCGCGAGACTGTGGAAACCACGGGTGTGGTCTGTTTCGTGATGACCACGGCCTCCCTGTTTGCCTGGATCATGGCGCGAGAGCAAGTCCCGCAGAAATTCGCGGAGTTCGTGTTGTCCGTGACGGACAAACCGGCCGTGTTTCTCCTGTTCATCAACATCCTGGGCCTGATCATGGGCTGCTTTTTTGACGGGATCTCGATCCTGGTCATCGTGGTGCCCATCGTCCTTCCCATCCTGGACAAGATGGGCATCGACCGGATCCATTTCGGGGTGATGTTTACCCTCAATACCGTGATCGGGCTCCTCACGCCTCCCGTGGGCATGGTGCTGTATGCGACAGTCGAGATTGCCCAGATGTCCTTCGAGCGGGTGACGAAGGCCTGTCTGCCGTTCCTCTGGCCGCTTCTGGCCGCCCTGGCCATGACAACCTACATCCCATGGACCGTGCTCGCGGTGCCGCACTTCTTCGGGTTCCGCTGACCGGCCGCGGAGAGACGTGGCCAGAGGTTACTACGCAGCGCGGAATAATGGCTACACCGTTCCCCGCGCTGCTTCGTTCGCGGGGAAGGCCCTCGCCCTTGCACAGGACCCGCGGCAAGGG
>JBIOJT010000269.1:0-6492 GCA_044451055.1 Methylomirabilales bacterium (SeqCode) | reverse complement strand
CGCCTGACGCGGGTGCAGCAGCGTATCTATCGGCAGAGCGATGAGATCACGGTCATCCGCGTGCCTGGCGCGAAGGACCTTCGCGCGCTGGCCGATGCGCTGGCCGATGCGCTGATGAAGGAGGATCGGCTGGCCACCCAGGCCATGGCTGATCGGCTGCTGGCGGGGATCACGGCCAGCCTGGGCGTGCCTGCCTTGCGCGCCCAAGTCCTGGCGGTCCGACCGTCGCGTAACTGGGGCGAGCTGCACGGCCTGTACACCCCAGGAGAGAAGGGGCGTCCTTCTCGCGCGACCGTGTGGATGCGGACCGCGCAACGCCGCCAGGTCGTCAAGTTCCGCACGTTCCTGCGCACCCTCCTCCATGAATTGTGTCACCACCTGGATTACGAGTTGCTCCGCTTGCCCGACTCGTTTCACACCGAGGGATTTTACCAGCGCGAGTCGAGTCTGCTCCGGCAACTCCTGGGCGACGGACCCTCGGGCGAGGCGCTTCGCGATGTCTGATGAGGATCGGCACCGACGCGCAATCGAGGTCTGGCAAGAGGCATACGCCCATCAGATGCGCGGGGAACTCGAGGAGGCGATGCGCCTCTACCGGGACTCTATCGCCATCTGTCCAACGGCCGAGGCCCACACATTTCTGGGGTGGACCTACAGCTTCCAGGGGCGGCTGGACGAGGCCATCCAGGAATGCCACAAGGCCATCGCGGTGGACCCGGATTTCGGCAATCCGTACAATGACATCGGGGTCTACCTGATGCAGAAAGACGACCTGGACGGAGCCATCCCCTGGCTGGAGAAAGCCAAGCGCGCCCCGCGCTACGAACCCCGGCAGTTCCCGTACATGAACCTCGGGCGAATCTACCTCCGCCGGGGGCAGTGGAACGAGGCGCTGCGGGAAGTCGAGGCCGGAGAGCGCGCTGTTCCCAACGACCCAGAAATGCGGAAGATGCTGCATGAGCTTCTCGCCAAGTTCAACTGATCGCCCCCCCTCACCTTTCTCCTCTCCCCCACCCAGAGGGTACCCGGGGGGAGAGGGTGAGGGTGAGGAGGACGGGCAAGCGGCATGAGTGACAACCGGAACCTGGATGCGGCCTGGACCTATCACAACGGGACCAAGCACTCGTACCAGAGCGTCCGGAGCAGCACCCATTCCCTGGATTTTTCCAACCAGCCGCTGCCCTTCAAGATCTACACGACACTGGAGCCGATCGCTCTTCCTGAGGATTTCCCCCCTCTCACGATGCCTGCGCTGGCGGCCATGGCGGCGCCGCTCTCCGGCCCGGCAGGGGAGCATGTTCCCGACCTGCAGACCATCGCGCAGATCCTCCATCTCAGCGCGGGAATCACCCGCCACCGGCAACTGGACGACTGGGAGTTCCAGTTTCGCGCCGCCGCTTGCACCGGGGCGCTGTATCACATCGAACTCTATCTGGTCTGCGGCGATTTGCCCGGGCTCCAGGCCGGCGTCTATCATTTCGGCGTGCACGATTTCGCCCTCCGCCGGCTGCGCGCCGGGGATTACCGGGCGGTCTTGGTGCGCGCCACGGCCGGCGAGCCGTCCATCGCCCATGCGCCCTGCGTGATCATCTGCACCAGCACCTACTGGCGGAACGCCTGGAAGTACCAGGCTCGTGCCTACCGGCACTCATTCTGGGACACGGGGACGATAATGGCCAGTCTCCTGGCAGCCGCGGCCGGTCATGCTCTGCCGACGCGGATCGTGCTCGGGTTCGTGGATACGGTCGTGAATGACCTCCTGGATGTGGACAGCGACCACGAGGCCAGCCTCGTCCTCGTGCCGGTGGGGAGGGCGGCCACATCAGTGCCAGGGGCAGCCCCGGCCATCGAACTGCTCCGCCTGGAGACGAAGCCCCTCTCCGGGTTCGAGGTGGACTATCCCGCCATTCGCGCCATGCACGGCGCCTCGTCGCTCGCATCCGAAGACGAGGTGGTGGCCTTCACCCAGCCTCCCGGCTGGGTACCCGGAGGAGGACCTTCGGGTGATCCACCCGCGGCAGCATCGCCGACGATCGCGCTTCAGCCGTCGGGTGAATCCGATGTCCCGTCAGACTCCGTGACCGAGGTGATCCTGCGCCGGGGCTCCACTCGCCGCTTCGCCCGGAGGCCGCTGGCTCTGGCTCAGCTCTCCACGCTGCTGGACCGGGCGACACGGGGCGTGCCGGCTGACTTCCTGGACCCACCGGGCGTCACGCTGATCGCGCCATACGTGATCGTCCACGCCGTGGAGGGTCTCGCCCCGGGTGCCTACGTCTACCACCGGACCGCCCACGTATTGGAGCTTCTTCATGAAGGAGACTTCCGGGACCAGGCCGGGTATCTCGGGCTGGAGCAGGAGCTGCCGGCCGAGGCGAGCGTGAACGTGTATTGCCTGGCGGACCTGCACGCGATCCTCGCCCGGTTCGGCAATCGCGGTTACCGGGCCGCCCAGCTCGAAGGGGGCATCCTCGGCGGAAAGCTGTACCTGGCTGCTTACGCGGAGCGTCTGGGCGCAAGCGGCTTGACCTTTTATGACGATGACGTGACGGCCTTCTTCTCGCCCCACGCGGCAGGCAAGAGCGTCATGTTTCTCACGGCCCTCGGCCATCCGGCCCGCCGTCGCTGATGGCTCATAGCTCATGGCTGATAGCAACTGTTCCGAGCCAAGAGCCATGAGCCGTCCATCCGAGAGGGGAGTCTCCATGAGCGATATAACGACCTCGCCCACGCCGCCACGGCACACCAACCGCCTCAGCCACGAGACGAGCCCGTACCTGCTCCAGCACGCCCACAACCCGGTGGACTGGTACCCGTGGGGAGAGGAGGCACTGGCCAGAGCCAAGGCAGAGAACAAGCCGGTCCTCCTCAGCATCGGGTACTCGGCCTGCCACTGGTGTCACGTGATGGAGCGGGAGTCGTTCGAGAGCGAGGAAATCGCCGCCCTCATGAACCACCACTTCGTGTGCATCAAGGTGGATCGCGAGGAGCGGCCGGACCTGGACGAGATCTACATGGCGGCCACGCTCGCCCTGAACCACGGCCAGGGGGGCTGGCCGATGACGGTCTTCTTGACCCCGGACCAGCAACCGTTCTTCGCCGGGACCTATTTTCCGCCGACCGACCGGCACGGTCGTCCCGGCTTCGCCACGGTGCTCACCCACATCGCGGGGCTGTGGCAAGAGCGGGCTGAGGATCTCAAACAACAGGCGGTACGGCTCAGCGACCATCTGAAGGAAAGAATCCAGGCGCTGCCGGGCAGCAACATCGGCGAGACGGAGATCCGAGCCGCGGCCGCGGAACTGGCCGAAACCTTCGATAAGACCTATGGCGGCTTTGGTCACGCGCCGAAGTTTCCGCCCTCCACGGCGCTGTCCCTCCTCCTCCGGCATCATCGGCGGACCGGCGATCGCGAAGCCCTCGCCATGGTGACGAAGACGCTGGAGGCCATGGCCCGGGGAGGCATCTACGACCACATCGGCGGCGGCTTCGCCCGCTATTCCACCGACGAGCGCTGGCTGGTGCCCCACTTCGAGAAGATGCTGTACGACAACGCCCTCCTCACCAAGGTCTACCTGGAAGGATTCCAGGCGGCGGGGGATCCATTCTTCGCCCGCATCGCCCGCGAGACCCTGGACTATATCCTCCGCGAGATGACCGGGCCCGAGGGAGGTTTCTATTCGGCCACCGACGCCGACTCCGAAGGGGAAGAGGGGAAATTCTTCGTGTGGACTCCCCGGGAGGTCGAGGCGGTTCTGGGCCCCGAGGAGAGCGGCTGGTTCTGCGCCTATTACGACATCTCCGACGAGGGGAACTGGGAAGGGAAAAGCATCCCCAACACGCCCCGGCCGCTCCCGCGCGTAGCGTCGCGCCTCTCGATCAGCGGGGAGCAGTTGGAGCACTGCATCGAGACCGGCCGGGCCAAACTGTACGAGGCCCGCCGACAGCGCGTCCCGCCCGGTTTGGATGACAAGGTGCTGACGGCGTGGAACGGCATGGTGATCGGCACCTTGGCCGAAGGATATCGGGTGCTCGGCGACCCGCGGTATCTGACGGGTGCGTCCCGGGCCGCCGACTTCCTGCACACGCGGCTCCGCCGGACGGACGGGGGACTCTACCGGACCTATCGCCGGGGGAAAGCGCACCTTCCCGCCTACCTTGAGGACTACGCCTTCCTGGCCGAGGGACTCCTCGATCTGTACGAGGCCGGCGGGGATGTCCGCTTCCTGCGCGAGGGCACGCGTTTGGCGGAGCGGATCCTGACGGACTTCGGAGAGCAGGCGGGGGGAGGATTCTATGACACCGCCAGGAACCATGAGGCCCTGATCGTCCGGCACCGGGAGGGGGCCGACGGCGCCATCCCCAGTCCGAATGCGGTGGCCGCCTCTGCGCTGGCCCGGTTGTCATTCCACCTCGACTGTTCGGAGTTCCGGGCAGCAGCCATCGCCACCATCTCGGCCTATGGCCGGCTCATCGCAGAGCATCCACGGGCCTTCTGCAAGAGCCTGGCGGTGGCCGACTTCCTCTTGGAGGGCCCAGTGGAGCTGGCCCTGGTCGGGACGCCCGCTGAGGACGCATACGAGGCGCTGCGGCGCGAGGTGAGCCGACGATACTTGCCGAATCGAATCATTGCCCATCACGATCCCTCTTCTGGGGCGCCCGATGACCTGCCCCTCCTCCGCTGGAAGGGTCTGGTGGGCGGCAAGGCCGCGCTGTACGTCTGCCGCAACTTCACCTGCCGGGCACCGGTGACGAAGCCGGCCGACGTGGAGACCGCGCTGGCGGAGCGAGACACGGGTGGCGCGGCGGAGGTCCGAACAGGAATTGCCAGCCGCCGGACCGGGCGGGCGACAGTCGAGGGAACCGCCTCGCGGGCGAGACACTTCATGGAGGGCGGATCGGCGCACGGCTATGGCCCACTGGGCGGCACAGGCCTTACGGTGAGCCGCCTCGGCTTCGGCTGCTACCGTGTGGACGACGAGACGCCGGAGCACAGGGAGGCGCTCGTCAATGCTCTCGAGGCTGGCTGCATGCTGATTGACACCTCCACCAACTACACCGATGGGGCCAGTGAGCGGCTCGTGGGATCGGTTCTAGCGGAGCTGGCCCGGGACAGGCGACTCCCCCGAGAATCGGTCGCGGTCGTCTCGAAGATCGGATACGTCCAGGGGCAGAACCTCACGCTCGCGGAGGAGCGCGAGGCCGCGGGGAAGCCGTTCCCGGAGATGGTAAAGTACATGGAGGGCTGCTGGCATTGCCTGCACCCCGAATTTCTCCGGGATCAGTTGAACCGATCCCTGGACCGGCTGCAGCTCGAGACGCTGGACATCTGCCTCTTGCACAACCCGGAGTACTTCCTCTCCGATGCCAAGAAACGGAGGAGCGGACGCCTCGAAGAGGTACGTACCGAGTTCTACCGGCGATTGGGCGAAGCGTTCACGTTCTTGGAGACGCAGGTGGCCGCGGGGCGAGTCGGCTGGTACGGCGTCTCGTCCAACACCGCCGTCCTTCCCGCCGACGATCCCGAGGCGGCGTCACTCTCGAGGATGCTGGAGGCAGCCGAGGCGGCCGGCGGTTCCGGACACCGCTTCCGCGTCCTCCAGGTGCCGATGAACCTGTTCGAGGCCGGGGCGATCCTCACGCCCAACACAGGCCCCCACGGGGGGCACACGGTCCTCGGGCTGGCCGCGGAGGCGGGGATCGGCGTGCTGGTCAATCGGCCGTTGAACGCCCTCGCCGGGGACAGGATGATCCGGCTAGCGGACTTCCCCATCGAGGAGGAGGGCGAAGATGTGGCGCCGGACGCAGCCCTCGGGCGGGTGGCCGCCCTGGAGGCGGAGTTCCGGACCCAGATCGCCTCACATCTTCAGACGCCGCAAGGCGGCATGCCGCCCGCGGACTGGTTCCGGTGGGCCGATCAGCTTCGCACGCTGTCTGGCCACCTGCAGGGGTTAGATCACTGGCGACAGATCGAGGAGCAGATGAT
This sequence comes from Methylomirabilales bacterium (SeqCode), assembly GCA_044451055.1. Classification (GTDB taxonomy): domain Bacteria; phylum Methylomirabilota; class Methylomirabilia; order Methylomirabilales; family 2-02-FULL-66-22; genus 2-02-FULL-66-22. The sequence goes on along the minus strand of JBIOJT010000269.1, from coordinate 509 downwards.
CACCCCCATGGTGACCCAGGTCGTTCACACGCTGGATCAGCGGCTGCCTGGATCACTGGGGCAGGCGTGGCAGTCCTGGCGGGACCGCTACCTCCCGGAGTTCGAGGGGTTGTTGCAGGCTTTCCGTATCCAGGCGGCGCGCCAGAGCCAGGCGATGAGCGAGGCAGTGGCTGCTGCGGTGAATGCACGCCTGCCGCTCGCACGACAGGGTGAGGGGCTTTCGCGCAAGGCCCTTTGGATCCTGGCCAGCACGCCCGGGGTGAGCTGCGTGCTCCTGGGGATGCGGCACCCGGAGTACGTCGAAGACGGTATGGGCATCCTGGGCTGGCCGCCCCTCCCGGACGTGCGCCCGATCTACGAGGCCGTGCCGCAGGTGCGGGTGGCCTGAGGTGCCCCCCATGCAGAGGCCGGATGTCCTCATCGTGGGCGGTGGCATCATCGGATGCGCCATCGCCTTCTTCCTGGCGAAGTCCGGGGTCCGCCCCCTGGTCCTGGAGCGGGGCCAGGTG
>JBIOJT010000268.1:0-6506 GCA_044451055.1 Methylomirabilales bacterium (SeqCode) | reverse complement strand
GACTTCGACCTGATTGCCCTCCTCAACCGGAGCCCGGCGGGCTTCTCGGTCAAGGCAGACTCGCAGTTCAAGACGTTGAAGGACCTGGTGGAGTACGCCAAGGCCAATCCCGGTGTCGTCACGGTGGGCCATTCGGGCCCAGGCCAGCCCTGGCACCTTTCCGCGGCCCTTATGGCCAAAAATTACAACCTGAAGCTCACCTTTGTGCCCTTTGACGGGGCGGCCCCGACACGCGTGGCGCTGGTCGGCGGACACATCACTATGCTCTCCTCCGGCATGGACGAGGTGCTGCAGTTCTACAAGACAAATCAGGTCAGGATCTTGGCGGCCATCACCCCGACCCGCAACCCGTTCTTCCCCAATATCCCGACGGTGGCCGAGGCTGGCTATCCGATCGAGAATCCGATCTTCGACTGGCGCGGCCTGGGCGTGGCCAAGGGCATGCCGCCCGAGATTCTGAAGGTGCTCCGCGACGGGTTCCGCAAGGCGGCGGAGGATCCGGAGTACATCAAGCTGATGGACGACCTGACGCTCCCCCGCACGTACATGGAGTACGATCAATTTGAGCAGTTCCTGGCGGGCCTCGAGAAGAGCCTAGCGCCCGTCCTGGATACGGTCGGCCTGCTGAAGAAGTAGGACGCCTGTACGGCAGAAGCGACGGGAGGGAGGAGCTTGGCTCTCCCTCCCGGAGCTTCGACAATCTCAACGCATCTCGGAGCCTCCCATGGCCAATCTGACGATGAAGAAGGCGGATATCATCGCTGCCGTGATCGTGATCCCGATCTGCCTCTACGTATTCTACGAGTCAGCGAAGTGGCCTGTGCCAGCGTTGCTCGGCAGGCCTTTCGTGATCCCGCGAGGGGTTGCGACCTTCCTCCTGGTCACTGCCTTGCTGCTCCTCTACCGCGCCTTGAAGGGCCGGGCGCTCGAGTTGGAGAAGAGACTGGAGGGGGCGGACCTCTGGCGAGTCATTGGAGCAGCGGTGATCACCTTCGGATACTTGCCCCTCGTTGAGCGAATCGGCTTTGTCAGCACGACGTTCCTATACATGCTGCTCTTCGCTTTGGTGCTGGGTGAGCGGCGCTGGCCCCGCCTGGCCCTGTTCGCGATCCTTGTTCCACTCGTCGTATACGTGCTCTTCTCCACCGCCCTGCACGTGCCGCTGCCGCAGGGATGGATTGAGAGCACCCTGCGCGAGCACGGCTTCGCGCTCTTCTTCCGGTAGCACTTCTCTGGGGAGACTCTTTCATGGTCGACCTCCACCTGCTGCTTCAGGGTTTCGCCACGGTCCTATCAGGCCACAACGCCGTGGCACTGGTCCTGGGGTCGTTCTTCGGCATCATCATCGGAGCTATCCCAGGGCTTACCGCCACCATGGGGATCGCCCTGCTGGTGCCGTTCACCTTCGGCATGAACTCGTTCACGGGGATCGTGATGCTTCTGGGCATATACACGGGGGCGATCTACGGCGGGGGCATCGCCTCCATTTTGATCAAGACGCCGGGGACCCCGGCGGCGGCGGCGACCGTATTCGACGGGTACCCATTGGCTCAGAAGGGCCTGGCAGGCAAGGCGATCGGCATGGCCACGATCGCCTCGGGCATCGGCGGGACCTTTACCGCCTTGTGCCTGACGTTCTTTGCCCCGATCCTGGCCAACTTCGCCCTGCGATTCAGTGCCCCCGAATACTTTGCCCTGGCCGTCTTTGGGCTCTCGGTGACGGTCACGCTGACCGGCAAGTCCCCGCTGAAGGGCATCATCTCGGGCTGCCTCGGCCTCCTCATCGCCATGGTCGGCCTGGATCCCATGGGAGGATTTCCGCGGTTCACCTTCGGAACGGTTCAACTTACCGGCGGATTCTCTTTCGTTCCGATGCTGATCGGGCTTTTCGCCCTATCGGAAGGCTTCCGACAGGTCGAGGTGATCCTGACCGCTCCGAAGGTGAGCGCGGTCCTGACGAACATCATTCCCACGCTTCGCGAGCTTCGGGAGTGCACGAGGACGTTCGTGCGTTCGTGCATCATCGGCCTGATCGTTGGGGTCACGCCTGCCATCGGGGCTGAGACGGCCTGCTTCATCGGGTACAGCGAGGCCAAGCGGACCTCCAAGCATCCTGAGTTGTTCGGCACCGGCATCCTGGAAGGCGTGGCGGCCCCCCAGTGCGCCGAGAACGCCAGCACCGGTGGGGACATTCTGCCCATGATGACTCTGGGATTACCGGGCGATGCGGCCACCGCGGTTCTCATGGGTGCCCTGACCATCCACAATCTCCAGCCCGGCCCCTTGCTCTTCCGGGATCACTTGGACTTGGTCCATCAGATGTTCGCCGGCATGATCACGGCAAACATCGTGTTCGTAATCCTGGGCCTCACCTTCGCCCGGTTCTTCGCCAAGGTCATCAACATTGACCGGCGATTCCTGGTGCCCCTGATTTTCATCGCCTGCATGGTCGGATCGTACGCCATTGACAACGACATCTTCGACATGATCACCTGCGTGTTCTTCGGATTCATCGGCTACGTGATGATCCGGTACGACTACCCGGTATCGCCAATGGTATTGGCCCAGATCCTTGGGGTCATGATGGAGTCGAACTTTCGCCGCTCGATGGCGATGTCGCAAGATAACCTCTTGATCCTGGTGACCCGGCCGATCGCGCTGACAATCCTGATCCTGGCCGCCTTCACCACCATCACGGGCATCCGGCGTCAGCGAAAGGCGTTGCAGATGGAGGAGGAATTAGCCGCAGCCGCGGCGCGGGAGGGTCACCAAGCCTGAGATGGACGTGATGGTGTGAGGATTCGTCCCGGAAGGAGACCCGGATGAAGCTGGTGACCTTCGCCGTAGCAGGCCGAGATCGGGTTGGGGCCGTACTGGATATGCGCGTGGTCGATCTCAACGCGGCCTACGCCGCCTCACTGATCGCGAGGGGCGAGGCCGAACCTGCCAGCACGGCCGACCGGATTCTTCCGGCCGACATGCTCGGCTTTATCGGTGGTGGCGCCGGCGCCGCGACCGCGGCCCGTGAGGCCTTACGCTTCGTCCAGGAGCGCAGGTTCGACGTCCTCGGGGCTGTATTTCCATTGGATCGTGTCCGGCTGCGGGCGCCGGTCCCACGGCCGCCCAAGATCATCTGCACCGGGACCAACTACGAGGACTATCGGCAGATCATCGGTCTCGCGAAGTCTCCTGTGCCCTTGATCTTCCTCAAGGCCCCCTCCTGTGTGGTGGGGCCAAACGACTCGGTGCAGATCCCCGAGGGCTACGGCGAGGTCTATCACGAGTACGAATTCTCCTGCGTGATCGGGAAACGCTGCAAGGGTGTCTCGAAGGATCGCGCCGCAGAAGTGATCTTCGGGTACACCATCTTCGACGACATCACGGGCCGCTCCCTGGAAGCCAAGAGCCGCGAGTATCAGCCGTGGGGGAAGTCCGTGGACACGTACGGCCCCATGGGTCCCTGGATCGTGACGCCCGACGAGATGCCGAGAGATCTCTACAACCTCCGCATCCTGCGGCGGCGCAATGGCAAGGTCGAGGCGGAGTCCAACACGTCCAACATGATCTTCCGCTTCGACGACATCGTAGCCTTCGCCTCCACCTTCTGGACGCTGGAGCCGGGGGACCTCGTCACCACCGCCAGCCCCATGGCGGGCCCGATCTACCCGGGCGACGTCATCGAATCCGAAATCGAGGGCATCGGCATCCTGCGGAACCCGGTCGAGTCCGTGAAGGTCGATCCCACCTATGCCCAACGCATCGCGCTCTAGGACGGCCGCCTCAGGCTCCCCTCCGCTTCCGACGGCGCTGCAGGGCGCGGTAGCCCAGGAAGAGGAGGCCGACGAGGATCGCCCCGAGAAGCAGGAGATCCTCGAGCTTGCTCGCTCCCCGCTGGATCCGCTTCACATAGCGGCCGAAGCCATAGGCGACGGCATAGCCCGCCCCCACCATAATCGGCACATAGCATAACGCCCCGAGCACGTTGGCGATGAAGAAGGAGGCCGGTTGGAGGCCCATGCTCCCTGCCATAGGACCGGCCATGAAGCGTAACCCGGTGATGAACCGGGCAATGAACACGCCGAAGGGGCCATAGCGCTGGACGAAGCGCCGCATGGTCTCGAGTCGCGGGGGCGTCAGGCGAGCCCAGTGTCCGTACCGCTCGACGGCCGGCTGGCCGTACCGCCGGCCAATCCAATAACCGAGATTATCCCCTACCACGGCAGCCACGATCCCGACCAGGAGGACGAGCGGGAGCTGGAGTCTCCCCTTCCACACCAGGTAGCCCGCGACCCAGAGTACCGAATTCTCGGGGACGGGGATCCCGGTGTTTCCGATCACGACGAAGACGAAAATGGCGAGATAGCCCCACTGGCCGATAAGCGCCTTGAGACTACCCATGGCGAAACCCAGGGGACTCTTCACTGAAGGTGAGCAGCCTCCGCGGGAGTGCTGGAGTGGGCCCAGCTGGGGCCGGGGGCGCAGGGAACCACAGATCCTTGCCGGAGCATATCAGGAAACGAAGCGGGAGGCCAGTCGGTCATCCGGAGCTCCCTGTGGCTAGCGAATGGTGCCAAGTGGCCGAAATGACGTAGGGCCATTTCATGTCGTGTGGGTGGGTGCCTCACCCATGAGAACTCTGCAAGAACCCGACGCCGTGATATGGTCACGGAGTATCGTAGGCTTGATCGAGTGCCATGAGCCTTGACCAGGGCCACGGAACAAGCTAACCTTCGGGCGCCTTTCACCGATAATCCGCTGGCACGAGGAGGGTGCACCTATACGCCGCCTGTGGGAGGCCTGGAAACGTCTTGCCCGTGAGATCGGCGACTTCCAGGCCCGTATTCTGCTCACCCTTCTGTACTTCATCGTCATCGCGCCCTTTGCCCTGGCGGTCCGGGGGGCCACCGATCCGCTGGCGCTAAAGCCGGACACTCGGCGGGGCTGGCGCACGCGGAGCGCCGCAGTCGGGGACCGCCTGCTCTGGGCGCGAAGACAGTTCTGATGAACATCCTGGGCATCTCCTGCTATTTCCATGATGCGGCGGCCGCGCTGCTCCGCGAGGGCTCGCTGGTGGCGGCGGCCGAGGAGGAGCGGTTCAGCCGGAAGAAGCACGACTACGAGTTCCCACAACGCGCCATCGACTTCTGCTTGCGGATCGGCGGGATCACGCCAGCCGACCTGGACTACGTGGCCTTCTTCGAGAAGCCGTTCCTCAAGTTCGAGAGGCTGCTTCTCACGAGCCTCCAAACCTTCCCCCGCTCCTACCGCGTGTTCCGCGAGGCCATGGTGAGCTGGCTGGGGGATAAGCTCTGGATCAAGCACCTGATCCAGAAGCGGTTGGGCGTTCCGGGGTCCAAGATCCTCTTCAGCGAGCACCACCTCTCCCACGCAGCCAGCGCCTTCCTCTGCTCCCCCTTCGATGAGGCGGCCATCCTCACGGTGGACGGCGTCGGGGAGTGGACGACGGCCAGCCTCGGCGTCGGCCGGGGTACCGAGCTCACCCTGCTCAAGGAGATTCGCTTCCCCCACTCGCTGGGCTTGCTCTATAGCGCCTTCACGGCCTTCCTGGGGTTCGAGGTCAACGAGGGGGAATACAAGGTGATGGGGATGGCGCCCTTCGGGACGCCCCGCCATGTCGGAGACGTCTACAAGCTGATCCGCGTCGCGGAGGACGGCAGCTTCGAGCTCGACATGGACTACTTCTCCTTCCACCACTCCACTGACCGGACCTTCAACAGGAAGTTCGAAACACTGTTCGGGCAGCCGCGGGACCCCCGCTGGAACTTCTTCACGCCGGCCAGCGGCTACCCGGCATACTTCGGCGAGAAGCCGAAAGACTATGAGCCCCTGGCGCGCGAGAACCAGCGATACGCGGACATCGCCGCGAGCATCCAGCGCGTGACGGAGGACGTACTCCTCACCATGGCCCGCGCCGCGCACCGGGAGACGGGTCTGCGCCGGCTCTGCCTCGCGGGGGGCTGCGCCCTGAACAGCGTCGCCAACGGGCGCATTCTGCGCGAGACGCCCTTCGAGGAGCTGTACATCCAGCCCGCGGCGGGCGATGGCGGCGGCGCCCTCGGCGCCGCCCTCTACGCGCAGCATACCTTGCTTGGACGACCGCGCTCGTTCGTCATGGAGCACGCCTATTGGGGCGAGGCGCACGAGTCTGGGGCGATCGAGCGGTGCCTCACGGACGAGAACGTCCGCTACCAGCGTTACGAGGACGAGGGGAAGCTCCTCACCTGCGTGGTGGATGGCCTGCAAGCGGGCAAAGTCATCGGCTGGCTGCAGGGGCGCTTCGAGTGGGGCCCGCGGGCCCTGGGGAACCGCAGCATCCTGGCGGACCCGCGACGCACGGATATGAAAGACGTGGTGAACACCAAGGTCAAGTTCCGCGAGCCGTACCGCCCCTTCGCCCCCTCGGTGCTGCGCGAGCGGGCGGAAGAGTATTTCGAACTCCCCGGGGCCGCCAACCACTACCCGGCCCGCTTCATGCTCTATGTGGT
>JBIOJT010000267.1:0-6568 GCA_044451055.1 Methylomirabilales bacterium (SeqCode) | reverse complement strand
GCTCCAGGCTGCGGGAGCCCTGGGCCGGCAAGGGTTGAGCATCCTGTACGTCTCCGGCGAGGAATCGCTGGCCCAGGTGAGCGAGCGCGGGCACCGGCTCGGCGCCGATGCTCCCAGTCTTTACCTCGCCGCCGAGACCTCCGTGGACGCCATCCTGGAGCATATCGCTGTCCTCAAGCCGGCAGCGGTCGTGGTGGACTCGATCCAGACGACCCGCGATCCCGCCCTGGAATCCGCCGCAGGCAGCCTGAGCCAGGTCCGCCAGGTCGCGGGGCGACTCCTGGAAGTGGCCAAACGCCAGGAGGTGAGCGTCTGGCTCATCGGCCACGTCACCAAGGAAGGCAGCCTGGCAGGGCCCAAGGCCCTGGAGCACATCGTGGACACGGTCGTCTATTTTGAGGGCGACCGCCACCAAGCGTACCGGATCCTCCGGGCCAGCAAGAATCGCTTCGGCCCCGCCGACGAGGTCGGCGTCTTCGAGATGCGACCGGGTGGACTCACCCCGGTGGATAATCCCTCCGCCCTGTTTCTGGCGGAGCGACTGGATGACGCCCCGGGGTCGGTCGTGGTGGCGACGGTCGAGGGGACGCGCCCCATCCTGGTCGAAGTGCAAGCCCTGGTCACTCCAGCAGGGGCGGCAATGCCCCGACGAGTGGCGAACGGGCTCGACTTCCAGCGTGTGGCCATGCTCCTGGCGGTTCTGGAGAAGCGTCTCCGCGTGGGGCTCGGCGCCTCGGATGTCTTCCTGAACGTCGCGGGCGGACTCGCCGTCTGGGAGCCGGCAGCGGACCTCGGGGTGGTCGCCGCCGTCCTCTCCAGCGTCCGGAATGTACCCGTCGAGGCGAGCTGGGCCTTCTTTGGCGAGGTCGGACTGGGAGGTGAGGTACGGCGCGTGGCCCAGACAGAGAAACGCCTTCAGGAACTCGCACGACTCGGCTTCACGCGTGCCATCACGGCGCAAGCGGTTGCAACATCAGTGCCGGCGGGAATTTCCATCACCGCCGTAGGGCTCTCCCACGTCGGAGAATTGGCCGAAGTGGTGGTCCCGACGGGTAAAATGCGGTTTGACTGATTGGTCGATCTTTGCTAAAATACATAGAAGTTTCGCTCACAACAAAGGGGTGCAGCGATGTTCAACGTCGGCCAAAAGGTCGTTTATCCAACGCATGGCGTGGGGCGGATCGAAGCGATCGAGCAGAAGGAGGTTTCCGGCAGCCGGCAGTCCTTTTACATCCTGCGCATCCTGGGCAATGATATGACCATCATGGTGCCCACCGGGAACGCCGAACGGGTTGGCTTGCGCCAGCTCATCGGACGGAAGGAAGTTCGCAAGGTGATGGAAATCCTCCGCAAGAAGGATGTGGAGATCTGTCCGAACTGGAACCGCCGCTTCAAGGATAATTTGGAGCGCATCAAGACGGGATCCCTGTACGAAGTTGCCACGGTGTTGCGCAAGCTGATCTTGTTGCAGAAGGACCGGAATCTGTCCTTCGGCGAAAAGAAAATGCTCGAGACCGTCCGGCAACTTCTGGTGAGCGAAATCTCCCACGCCGTCGGTATTGACGAGGGCGACGCCCGCTCGATGGTTGATCGGACGATCGCCAAGGCCTAGGCGGCTCCCGGCACGGCCTGCCTGTCCGCTGGCCGTCTGAGGCGGACCCCGCCGACGCCGGGGGCGGATGTCACCATGGCTTCTCCACCCGCGACGGAGCAGCGGGTGCCGTCCACTGTGTGTTCCCCTTGGCCGCCTGCCTCACCCGAAGGTTCGTCCGTCGCCGTGACCAGCCTGAGGTACCAGGCTGGATTCCTGTTGACCCCTCGTGACTCCCGGGCCCGAAGGAGGTGATCTCGCGTGTCGGAGCCGATTCTGCGCGTTTTGTTCGTCGCCCTGTGCGGAGCCGCGGGGCTCCTCCAGCTGGCGCTGCAGCGTGGGAGTGAGGCGGACTGGATCCTCGGCGTCCTGGCCGGCCTGGTCTTCGGCCTCCTGGTCGTGGCCCTGGAGCGGCGGCTTCGCCGGATCCCCGGGAAAGCCATCTTCCACGCGCTGCTAGGGCTCGTCGTCGGCCTGCTGGTGGGGCGGGTGGTCTACGCGGCCGTGGCCACCTTCGTGATGGTCTTTTCCCCGTTCGTCGGGATCTTCGCTGAGACCCTTTGTGTCATCGGTGGCGGGTACCTGGGGGCCCTGGTGGCCCTCGACAAGGGGCGCGAGTTCAACTTCGCCGGCTTCATCCGGCTGTTGAGGGAGCAGCCACGGGCCGAATGCTACAAGCTGTTGGATACGTCGGTGATCATCGACGGCCGTATTGCGGACATCACGGAGACCGGCTTCCTGGAGGGGACGCTGATCATCCCCCAGTTCATCCTGCGCGAATTGCAGCATATCGCGGATTCCTCCGATCCACTGAAGCGAAACCGGGGCCGCCGCGGCCTGGATATCCTTCAGAAGATCCAGAAGAAGGTGGACATCCGGGTCGAGATCAGCGACATGGACTTCCCCGAGATCCGGGAGGTGGATAACAAGCTGGTGGCGATGGCCAAGGCCCTGAATGCCAAAATCGTCACCAACGACTTCAACCTGAACAAGGTGGCGGAGCTGCACGGGGTCGGAGTGCTGAACATCAACGAGCTCACCAACGCCCTGCGACCGGTGGTGCTGCCGGGGGAGGACATGCGGGTCTATGTCCTCAAGGAGGGCAAGGAATACAACCAGGGGATCGCCTACCTGGACGATGGGACGATGGTCGTGGTAGACAACGGACGTCGTCACATTGGCCAGACGATTGACGTGTGCGTCACGTCAGTGCTGCAAACCACGGCCGGGCGCATGATCTTCTCGCGCCTGAAGGAAGAAGCGGAGGCCGCCTGAGCCAGCCGGAATCCCAAATCCCATCCTCCGGAATCCGCGCGCGGGTCAGGGAGCATCGCGGCCGCGGCGGACCGGGGGTGAGGGGTTTGGGATTTTCCTTGTAGGGGGTATGACCATGCACGTGACCGCCATCGTGCCGGCGGCCGGGGGCGGGACCCGGATGGCGACGGGACTGCCCAAGCAATACCTCTCTCTGGCAGGGGTGCCTCTCCTCGCCCGCGCACTGCAGGCCCTGTGGGCGTCGGAGTGCCTGGATAGCCTGATCTTGGTCGTCCCTCCGGGCCACGAAGAGCGCTGCCGGCGTGAGATCCTGGACCCATTCGGCATCTCTGTGAATGCCGTGGTCCCGGGTGGCGAGGATCGTCAGGCCTCGGTCTACGCCGGCCTCCTCCACACCCGCGCGGAGACCGATCTCATCCTGGTGCACGATGGAGCGCGCCCCTTCGTCACGTCGCCTGTGGTCCGGGCTGCCGTGAGCGCCGCTGCGGAGTCTGGCGGGGCCGTGGTAGCGGTCCCGGTCACGGACACGATCAAGGTGGCCGACCGGGACGGCTGGCTGGTGGAGACGCCGGAGCGCGGACGACTCTGGGCGGCCCAGACCCCCCAGGTGTTCCGCGCCGGACTGTTCCGGGAGGCCCACACCCTGGCCCTCCGGGACGGCTTCCGCACCACCGATGACAGCGCTCTCGTGGAGCGGCTGGGGCATCCTGTCCGACTGGTGCCGGGGTCTCCGGAGAATCTCAAGATCACCACGACGGCGGATCTCCTGCTGGCGGACCGGATCTTGCGTGCCAGGGAATTGGCGGCGGGGAGGGCAGGGTGAGCCCGGCAGGCAGCCCCTCTGTCCGGGTGGGCGTGGGCCTCGACATGCACCGCCTGGTCCCGGGGCGCCCGCTGATCCTGGGGGGCGTTGCCATCCCCTTCGAGCGGGGACTGGAAGGGGATTCGGACGCCGATGTGCTGACCCACGCGATCCTGGATGCCCTCCTGGGCGCGGCCGGCGAGGGAGATATCGGGACGCACTTTGGGGTGGGGCGCCCCGAGATGCAAGGCATCTCCAGCCTGGTTCTCCTGCAGCGTGTGGTCACCTTGGTCGCGGCCAAGGGGTATCAGCCCAGCAACGTGGATGCCACCGTGATCGTCGAGGCGCCACGGATCGGCCCCTACATCCCGGCCATGCGAGAGCGCCTGGCCACGGTCCTGCAGATTGCGGTGGACCGAGTGAATGTGAAGGGCACGACGGCGAAGGGCCTGGGATGGCTGGGAGCGAGCGAAGGGATCGCCACGATCGCGGTCGCCTGCGTGGCACCGGCGCCCACCGGGCGTCCAGATGTCTTCTCCCACCGGACCCGACGGACCCATGGGAGACGGTAGCCGAATCCGGCCCTGATCTCCTCCGTATCGCTGCTGCCGGGTGGAAGGGCGGATCCGTCGCCGTGCCTGGCTTCTGACCGTGGCCCATGGGATCACGGTGGCAGGAAACCCGATGGCACTCCGACTCTACAACACGCTGACCCAGACGTTGGAGGCGTTCGAGCCCCTGATCCCGGGGCACGTACGGATGTATACCTGCGGCGTCACGGTCTATGATCTATCCCACATCGGCCACGCGCGCTCAGCGTTGGTGTTCGACACGATCCGTCGATACCTCGAGTACTCGGGCTACCGGGTGACTTTCGTTCGGAACTTCACCGATGTCGATGACAAGATCATTGACCGGGCTCGAAAACTTGGCATCCCGTGGGATGCCCTGGCCCGCCGCTACATTGAGGCGTTTCACCAGGACATGGACGCCCTGGGCCTGCGACGGGGAGACGTCGAGCCCAAGGCCACCGACCACATCCCCGAGATGATTCGCATCATCCAGATGCTGGAGCAGCGTGGCCTGGCCTATGCCGTGGTTGGTGATGTCTATTATTCCGTTCGCCGATTTCCCGAGTATGGGAAACTCTCCCATCGGAGCCTCGAAGACCTCCGGGCCGGAGCCCGGATCGAGGTGGACGAGCGAAAACGGGACCCCCTGGACTTCGCCCTGTGGAAGGCATCGCGGCCGGGCGAGCCGGCCTGGAACAGCCCCTGGGGGCCGGGTCGGCCCGGCTGGCACATCGAATGCTCGGCCATGGCGTCCAAGTACCTCGGGGAGTCCTTCGACATTCATGCGGGGGGGGAGGACCTGGTCTTTCCCCATCACGAGAATGAGATCGCCCAGTCAGAAGGCGCCACGGGCAAGCCACTGGCCCGTTACTGGTTGCACAACGGGTTCGTCACGGTCAACGGCGAGAAGATGGCCAAGTCCCTGGGAAACTTCGTCACCATCCGGGACGCCCTGGGCCGCTTCAGCCCCGAGGCGCTGAAGCTCTTGCTGCTCTCCACGAATTACCGCGGGCCGCTGGACTACTCCGAGTCGGCCGTCCATGAGAAGGCCAGGGCGCTGGCTGGCATCCAGGATTTTCTGCGGGCCGTGAGGCGTCTGGAAGGGGCGGTTTCTTCGCCCAAACCTTTGGGGGCGCCGGCCCCGGCGCCGGCCCCGGAGGATCTCCACCCCGCCGAAGTGGCCTTTCGCGCGGTTATGGACGATGACTTCAACACGGCCCGGGCGACCGGGGTGCTGTTCGATCTGGTACGGGAGGGCAATCGCCTGCTGCGCGAGGCGGACCGGGGTGTGGGTTCGGATGCCTCGGCCCTCCCGGACCTACGGAAGACGGCGGTCCTCCTGCGCAGGCTCGGGGCGGTTCTGGGCCTCAACCTGGGTGAGGGTGGTGCTGTGGTGGCTTCCTACGGGTCCGTGCGCCTCACCCGACCGGCGTCGGCAGCCGTCGAGGAGTTGGAATCTCTGCTCACGGGTGAGGTCCCCCGCCCCGCCGATCTGGAGGGGCGACTCACCTGGCTGGTCCAGGAACTTCTAGCCCACCGCGAGGCGGCGCGGAAGGCCAAAGCCTGGGCAACGGCCGACAGCATCCGCCAGGCGCTTGCTTCAACCGGTTTCCGCCTGGAAGATACCAAGGCCGCGACCCACGTCGTGTCGGAGTTCGCGGAAGCCCTCAAGCTTCCTGCCATCGCCGTGACACTGGTCAAAGAGTGAACGCCTTGACGCACCGTTCGGCCGCCACGCCCGAGACGGAGATCCTGGCAGGTCCGCACGTAGTCCTGGAGGCGTTGCGCGCTGGTCGGCGGAGCGTCCGACGAGTGTGGGTGGCGCGCGCGGAGCGAGGCGGGATCAGCGAAGTCATCCAAGGCCTCGCCCGGGAGCGCGGCGTTCCTGTGGAGGTCCGGCCGCGAGCAGACCTGGATCGGCGGGTCAAGGGGCCGCCCCACCAAGGCGTCTTGGCGGAGGTTGGGCCGTTTCCCTATGTGGGAGCGGAGGACATCGTTTCGATGGCCCTCCGCGCTCGTGCGGCGGCATTCCTCGTCGTCTTGGATGGGATTCAGGATCCCCAGAATTTGGGCGCCATCCTCCGCACTGCCGAGGCGGCTGGCGCGCACGGTCTCATCTTGCCTCGGGATAGAGCGACCGGCGTGACCCCGGCCGCAGTTCGGGCTTCTGCCGGGGCCACGGAACATCTCCCGGTGGCGCGAGTCACCAACCTGGCGGCATTTCTGGACCGGGTGAAGGGGCAGGGCGTGTGGGTTGTGGGCGCCGACCCCGCCGCTGGGAGCCTCCTGTACACTGCAGATTTGAAGGAGCCGCTGGCGCTGGTGCGC
>JBIOJT010000266.1:0-6591 GCA_044451055.1 Methylomirabilales bacterium (SeqCode) | reverse complement strand
GGGTTGGGGCCTCCTCTTGGGGGGCTGCGGAAGGTCCTGTGGCGCCCACGCGTTCACCGATCTCGGTCGTGAGACACGTCCCCAACACAGCAAGGGCCCTTAGATCCAGTTGCTCCGGTGCGGCTGCGAACCGGGCCGCGAGATTTCGGCAAGATTCCGAGGGCTCTGCCGCCGCCTCACGAACTCCCCATGGCGTCACCCAAAGCAGGAGGACGATTGCGCCAGCGCCGAGGCGGATTCCGGTACGCATCTGCGACCCTTCTTCTCAGTCGTGGCCGATCAGTCTATTGCGCAGACCATCGGGGCTAGCCTTCCTGACCATCCTCTCCGGCGTCCGCGAGAGAGTCTACCACACATTCCCTGCCTTTGCCGCCTTCTCCCCGAGCCGCTCGATCTTCTCCACCGCCTCCGCGCGCCCGAGCACAGGCACTCCGTTCTGGCGTTGAGCGGGGGATCTTGTCTTGATAACGAAGAGACGACCGAGGCCCCGTCAATGCCCTCCACAGCCGGCCCAGGTACTCCACCATCCATTCGTTCAAGGCTACTGAACTGTGGCACGGGCAGACCGAGCGTCTTCTCATTCTGTCTCGGCGCGACCAGGCACATCCCACTAGGGCCGAGCCTGACGCGGGAAGCCCGCTCCCGTCATGAGGGCTTCGATCTGGTGTCGATGGCGGTCCAGGTGGAAGCGCAGGAATTCCAGGCGTTGGCGCGCGTCCAGAGGGCCGGACAGGAAATGGGGGAAGATCACGAGGGAGAGATCCAGGCCGTGGAGAGCGTCCCCTAGGCCTTCCAGCACCGGGTGACACGCGTGTAGGCACGCTACCGAGAAAGCCAGCGGGCCTCCCATCTGGGGGCTGGCGTTCGGAGGCGCCTTCTCTTTGGGCTTCCAGGCACGAACGATGACTTCCTCGATCGGCAGGCTCCGGTGGACCGCCTCACCCTGCCACACCGGCTGCCCCCGGCGAAGTCCGTCGGCCGCCAGCCAGATCCGGTGGATGCCGGCCTGTTCCGCCAGCACGAGGTGCTCCACGATCTCTTGCACAGACCAGCGGTCCGGGGCACACTTGAAGGCCCCCTGCTCGGTCGTGAGTGATTGAACGGCGGCAACAACCCGGTGGCGGGCCTCGGCCACTTCCGTGATAAGCCCGGCAACGTCTCTCATGGTTCCTTCTGTGAGGAGGAGGCCCGGCACAACAGCCAATGACGTCAACCAGACATCGGTCGAGTTCGGTGCCCCTCCAGTCGCGGAGCCGCTCGCCCGCACATCTGTTGTTCGAGGCACAGCAGGGCGCGGGAATCACTCCGACGCGTGCTTGGCGCGCGGTCCGGAGGTCCGGCTGTCCCGACGGATTCGCCGGAGGTCCGGCTCGATCGCCAGAGCGTCCTCGCTGAAGTGGTAGAAAAGGAACACGAGGTCCTCGAGTCTCTGCTTGTACTTCGTCTCGTCCGGCTCGGAGAGCAATCCCAGTTCCCGGAAGAAGGCCTCGATGTCCGTACGGAGGTGCAAGTCGCCGCCGCGGCGGTCAACCTCACCCCTTTGCTCTGCCGTGCCGCCGACCAAGATCCGTCGGAGGAGGGCCGACATGTTCCGGATACCTGCGAACTCATCCAGCAGTTCGTAAAGCACGGGCGTCGTTTTCCCATCTCGGGACTGCGTGCCCGGAACGGTGCAATCCCCCGTCAAGAGATACAGGATCGCCTGGTCCTTCCAGTCCGCGACGGTGGATTCGGCGTAGCGTGTCCGGCGGGCCACATCGGCGGGGTTGCAGAAGGCCAGATGTTGGATGACGTCTATCCCCTCCTCGCCGAGGCGTTGGGCCGTGAACACCGTGATCCCTTCCACCAAGGTTATCGAACGCTTTCCCGCCGTGAGCCGTTGTTTGAGCACGTCCAACCGAGAGCGGAGATCTTCAGCCAGCGTCCTCAGGAGAGCGAAGGGAAATCCACCCGCAGCGAGGTAAACGGCGACAGCGACCCGGGAGTTTCCCATGGGCAGGTTGAAAGTGGTCAACGGGATGCGGGCGTCTTCAGGGGAGAGCATGTACAGGATCGGGGCTGCGAGGGGGGCAAGGATGAGGCGGACACCGGAGACCAGGAACAGCCGGGGGGCGATATCCTGGGCCAGGAAGCGGGAGATCAGATTGTAGGCGGCATAGGCGCAGCCACCCAGGAAACCGACTTGGAGCACCATGAGCGGCACCTTGATCCCTTCCGCCAAAAGAAGCTCCCGCGGAACAGGCGCCGGGGCCGAGGCTGACTCGATCAACGGGAACATCAGCACCAGGCCCCCAAGGTAGGCGAAGGCGAAGAAAAGGATCGGCAGGTTATAGGCCTCTTGGTGCAACCCGGCCGTCCGAATCTCCGCTTCGGCCAATCGTTTCGCGACCCCCCCTCGGTCCTTCCCCCTCCGCACGCCGTCGAAGATCTTCGCCAGTCCCGGATGCCGCCGAAGAACAAAGTGCCGCAATCCGTCAAGGACAATCTCGTTTGGGGCTCTATCGGGTGAGGGCTGGGCTTTCTGGATCCGGTCCTGGGCCTCGCGGTACTCATCGCTCGCCCCGAACTCCACCTCGCAGTGGTCCCAGGCCTCTGTCAGCATGTTGACCCGTTCGTCCTCGATCATCTGAGTGTAGGTCCGAACCAGGAGGAAGCAGAGGGGAGGCGGCAACAAGAGGAAGATCAGCAGAAGGGCCTTGGTGGGCCAGGCCAGGGTCCCCGTCGGCATCACGCTGGCTACTACGAGGCCGTAAACCACGAGGAGCAGGAACCCCATGGCATAGGGGATCTGCAACCATTCCCCGTGAGTCGGCGCCGAGGAATCCGTTGCTGGTTTCATGGCGACGTGCCCTTTATGGCGGCTGCGACCTCCGCCGTGAGTGTGGCGACCAGACGATCCTTGGGCTCGCACAGCTCCCGAGTCTTTCGCGCCAGGCGCGCGATTCCCTCCTCGAAGAGGTCGGAGTCGGCGATGTTGGCGTGCTCCCAGAGCCCGTAGGCGTCCCCCTTGGGTGTCTCGAATAGCCCCCAGACATAGGCACTGAAGAAGACCGACTTCTCAATGACCTCGACCTGGTCGGGGGACTGGACGACCAGGTAGTACGGCCGCTCCAGCGTCTTGAAGACCTCACGCAATCGACCGGGGACTGCCGTGGCAGGCGGCCGCCGCTCTAGGTGGGCTGTCAGGCGGACATTCCATGCCCGCTCCCGGCCGGCGAAGAGGCTGGAGGCGAGCCCGTCCCAGGCGGCAGGGGCAAAGGCGATTGGGATGCTACTGATCTCATCCATGAAGCCGATCCCGAGCCAGCACGGCTCGTTTGGCTGCGACTCGTGGGCCATGGAGAAGCCCCACAGGAAAAGGCTCTGGGTGACCCAGTCCCGCACCTTCTCCCTCGGGCCAAGGGAAGACCGGGAGCCCACAGGGCCCATCCGGGCGACCAGCACTTTCTCCATATCGGTCCAGTAGGCGCGCCACATCCGGGAGCTGCCCGCACAAATGGGCTCATAGGGGAATAGGGTCCCGGTCAGACTGATGACATGCCCCTCTCTTTCCCGAACCGCCCGCCAATCGCTGATGAAGGTCCGATCATCCAAGGCGTCATTCAGCCCCTCCACATTCTCGAAACTCTGCCACGCTCGGACGCGCTTCCCAGGCGATCTGGGCTTGGCTTGCACCACGCGGGGGAGCGGGCGCGACGTGGCCTCCTCGACGAGCATCTGGAGGAAGCCGCCGAACGGACTCTTGCCTTCTTCAGCCAGTGCCCGCATTTCCTCGATCATCGGCGCGGCCTGAGCAGCCATGGATTCTTTCCTCGATTCATGTCCCGCAGATCTTCGCAATCTTCTGTAGGACCAGAAAGGGTAATGGGCGATGCCGCGTAACGATCAGCATGCATTCACCCCGGAAAGACCGGTCGACACGTAACCTCGAGTGGATGAGGCAGGCGTCCAGGATTGCTCGCGGCTGAGCGCCGATGCCTCGCCATCGAAGCCCGGAGCGCTCAGGGCCGCTCGTGAAATTTGGCCATGACCCAGCGAACCCTTCGCGAGGATACTCCCGGTGCCATCGCCACCGATGTGAAACGTTGCCATGGACCGTGAACGGTGCCTTGACGACGCGCGAATGATCCGAACCGAAGTGGTGAGTCTCCGAACGCGGGGCCAACAGGGGCCCCGACAAAACCCTCCCGCTTTCAAAAGGAGCCCGACGGCAAACCCGGTTCGTCGGATGGTAGAGGTGGTGGGTGAGCGCCCCCGAAGATTCTGCGCAACGCAGGGAGGCCCTCTTCGAAGGTATGTGGAGAGGTTTCCCTTGTCAAGAGCGAGGCGCGCCCCGCTCGACCCCGGACGTTGCTGGGGGCGAGGAATCCGGGTGTGGCCGCGCCGGGAGGACGCGTTCACACTGGGCAAGGGCAGGCTGATTATGAAGCGAGGCAGAAAGAAGGATGTTGTTGACGACGTGGAATCCTCGATCTGAGCGGCAGGGGGGATAAGGAGGAAGGATAATGCGAGCACTGGCGGGTTTGGCGGTTGGATGTTTCTTGGCGATGACGTTGTTGACACCAGCGGCGAAGGCCCAGGACGTCAGGCAGGACATGAGGGACCTCAGGAAGGACCAGCGCGACGTTGCCCAGGATCGACGGGACATTCGGCAGGATCGGCGGGACATCACCCAGGATCGGCGTGACCTGCGGCAGGATTGGAAGAAAGGTGATACGGCCGACGCCAGGAAGGACCGCGCAGACATTCGGAAGGACCGGCGGGATCTGTCGGAGGACCGCCGGGACCTTCATCAGGATCGGAAGGATGTCCGCGCGGACCGGCGCGACCTTCGGGAGGACTGGCGGGAGCGAGCTCGCAACAAGTAGGGGATCCGACTGCTATTGGGGGAAGGCGGGATCCGCCCGGCTCGGCCTGCCGGGCGGGCCTTCCTCTTTATCCTACCTGCCCTGTCCACGTCCCGGCGAGGTGCGGACCGGCGATATGTTGGAGCAGGAAGCCCCCTGTGTCCATCCGAAATTGGAACCAATTGCGCGACGTGTGGCCCTTCAACCTCTTCGTTGATAGGCTGACGCCACTGCGGGTGGTTTCAACGACGGTACCTTCCGGATATTGGGCTTGACTTGCGCCTTCGAGTCAGCAAATAAGTACACGATACGCACGAAATCCAGATGCCCCGGGCCAATGGTTGGGGGAGCGCTCGGACCCTTCCATGGCGGGTATCAAGGCCTGGGAGGAATTCGACAGGAAGAAGGGCCGGCAGCAGCATATCGGGGAAAGGAGGGAGAACGGGCAACGAGGTCGGTGGTCATGGATGCGTGCGGGGACGCTGCGTCCCTCGGAACCGTAGTTCGATCAACGCGACTGACAACAGGAGGGCCAAGATGAGGAGCGTGACACGACGAGAATTTCTGGTCGGCGGCACTTCCCTCGCGATGTCGCCCTGGCTCGTCTCCCGGGCATTTGCCCAGGGGGGGACGATCAAGATCGGCGGCCTGTATCCCCTGACGGGGAACCTCGCCTCGACGGGCCTGGACTGCAAGCGGGGCGTCGAGATGGCCGTGGACATCATCAACGGCAAGTACGACCTCAACCTCCCCCTGGCGAAGAGCGAGGGGCTGCCCAATCTGGGCGGGGCCAAGATCGAGGTGGTCTTTGCCGACACCAAAGGCGAGCCAAGGAACGGCCAGGCGGAGGCGGAGCGGCTCGTGACACAGGACAAGGTGGTGGCGGAGATCGGGGCGTATCAGAGCGCCGTGACCAAGACGGCCAGCCAGGCCACGGAACGGATGAAGATTCCCTTCGTCTGTTCGGACTCCTCGTCCCCCACGCTGACCGAACGCGACTTCAAGTATTTCTTCCGGGTCAGCCCCCACGACGGAACCTTCGCCCACGACCAGTTCAGCTTCCTGAAGGACCTGGAGAAAGCCAAGAAGCAGAAGGTCGAGACCGTGGCCTTGCTGTACGAGAACACGGAGTTCGGCAGCAACGTCGGCAAGGAGGAGCAGAAGTACGCCCAGGAGTTCGGCTACAAGGTGGTGGCCGACATCTCCTACGCGGCGAACGCGACGGACGTCACGTCCGAGGTGGGCCGCTTGATCAAGGCCAATCCGGATGTCCTCATGCACGCGTCCTACATTACTGACGCCATCCTGTTCACGAAGACCTTCAAGGAGTTGGGCTTCAATCCCAAGGGTTTCGTAACGATGGCCGGGTATATCGAGCCGGGGTACCTGCCCGCCGTGAAGGGCGACGGGAACTACATGATCATCCGCTCGACCTTCGCATTGGACCTGGCCAAGACCAAGCCCCTGGTCGCCAAGGTCAACGAGCTCTACAAGAAGAAGTACGGGATGGACATGAGCGAAAACGCCTCCCGGAGCTTCACGGCCCCCTTCGTCGTCGCCGACGCCATCAACCGGGCCAAGACCACGGATCCCGAGGCCATCGTGAAGGCGCTCCAGGGGACCAACATCCCCGGCGACCAGGTGCTCTATCCGTGGAAGGGCATCAAGTTCGACCCCAAGAGCCAGCAGAATATCTATGCCACCGGGACCCTCGTGCAGATCCAGGACCAGCAGTACGTCACCG
>JBIOJT010000265.1:0-6668 GCA_044451055.1 Methylomirabilales bacterium (SeqCode) | reverse complement strand
CAGGGCGATTGGATTCCCAACAGCACGGTGTACAGGGCGGTATCTTCCATGCCAGTCCTCCTTGGGTGTCCGGCACGATACCATACCCACCCCATCACCCACTACATCTTGGGGTAACCCACACTCAACCCGGGAGGACCTCAAAGAAGAACTCGACCGCAACGGACCGGCGATGCTCCAGAGCCACGCGTCGGAACTGGCGGGAGAGCTTGCCGAACGGCTGTGCACCAGCGCCGGTGGCAAGCTGACCAAGGCCTTCTTCGGAAGTTCGGGCAGCGAGGGGATCGAGACCGTCATCAAGTTCGCTCGCGCCCACACCGGGCGTCCAGGCATGCTGTACGCCGAAGGCGGCTTTCACGGCCTCACCTGCGGAGCGCTGTCCCTGAACGCGAATCCCTTCTGGCGGGAGGGATTTGGCCCGCTGCTGCCCGAGACGGAGGCGGTCCCGTTCGGGAGCCTCGAGGAACTCGCCGAAAAGCTGTCCACAAAGCGCTTTGCGGCTTTTATCGTGGAGCCGGTCCAGGCCGAGAGCGGCGTGCTGGTACCGCCCGAAGACTATTTGCGCGAGGCGCAATCATTGTGCCGGCACTCGGGCACCCTGTTCGTCCTCGATGAGGTCCAGACGGGGTTGTATCGCACCGGTCCGTTCCTGGCGGCTCACCACTGCGACCTCGAGCCCGACATGGTGGTTCTGGCCAAGGCGCTCAGCGGAGGGCTGGTCCCTTCCGGGGCGGTGCTGATGTCTGATCCGGTCTGCAATTCCGTCTACCACTCGCTCGACCGCGCGGTCGTTCACACGTCGACCTACAGTGAAAATCACCTGGCCATGCGAGCGGGATTGGCCGCCCTGGACGTGATGGAGGAGGAACAGCTCGGGAAGCGGGCCACTCTCCTGGGGGAAGGGCTGCGGCGGCAGTTGGCGGACCGACTGTCACGGTATGAGATGGTGGGAGACATCCGAGGCCTCGGACTGCTGTGCGGCGTCGCGTTCAAGGTGCCGCGACAACTTCGGTTGAGGATTCCCTTCGAGGCCTTTTCACGCATTCATCCGGGAATGTTCGGGCAGTTGCTGGTGATGCGGCTGTTCCGGGACGCGGGCATGCTCACGCAGGTCTGCGGGAATGACTTCATGGTGCTCAAGGTGGCGCCGCCGCTGATCATTGAAGAGACCCAGCTGGAAGAATTCGTCGCGGCACTCGAAAAGGTCGTGGACCTGATCCACTCCTCGGATGGTTTCTGGTCCGAGGGACTGAGGCTCGTTCGCCGTGCGGTCGGTCGTCTTTAACGTGTCGCGCCCTATCCCGACGCGGCCCGGCTGGGTTGCTTCCCCGCGGTTGTCGCGGGGCGGTGCGGCTGGTCCCGGACCGAGATCAGGAGCGGCCATTTGACGGGGGTGCCAAATTGAGAATCGCCAGCGTGGCCAGCGCCTTCCCGGACCACTGCTTCGCCCAGGACGAGATCCAAGACGCCCTGAGACGGTACTGGGGTGACAAGCTGGAGAATCCCGAGCTGCTTGGGCGGTTCCACTCGCGCGTCGGCGTCGATTACCGGTATCTGGCATTTCCGCTGGAGAAGTACGACCAATTCAGCACGTGGGGGGAGACCAACTCCGCCTGGCTGGAGGTGGCCCAGGAGTTGGGTGAGAAGGCCATCGACGCCGCGCTGGATCGCGCCGGGCTCGTGCGGCACGACATCGACGCGCTGTTCGTCGTGTCCATAACCGGGATCGCCAGCCCCTCGCTGGATGCCCGGCTCATCAACCGGATGCGGCTGCGTCCCGATATCAAGCGGACCCCGATCTTTGGCCTGGGCTGTGTGGGTGGGGCGATCGGCCTGACCCGTGCCGTCGACTATGTATTGGCCTATCCGAAGCAGAATGCGGTTCTCCTGGCAGTAGAGATCTGCTCATTGACGCTCCAGCGCGACGACCTCTCGACCGCGAATCTGATCTCCGCTGCCCTGTTTGCCGACGGCGCCGCGGCCGCAATCGTCACCGGTTCGGAACGGCCGCCCGCAGGGCCCCAAATCGTGAGTACCCGGTCGGTGTTCTATCCAGGCACGGAAGAACTCATGGGCTGGAACATCTCCGAAAAGGGATTCCGGATCGTGTTGTCTCCGCGATTGCCGGAGATGATCAAACGCCACCTGGCCGACGACATCGATGCCTTCTTGGCCGATTCCGGTCTGGGCCGGCGGGACATCGGCAGGTGGATCATCCATACGGGCGGCCCCAGGGTCCTCCGGTCGATCGAGGATGCACTCGACCTGTCACGCCGGGAGCTCGCCGTCTCATGGGAATGCCTCCGGCAGTTCGGCAATGTGTCCTCCGCATCGGTCCTGCTGGTCTTGGAGGAAGTGATCATGCGACAGGCGCCCGAACCCGGGACGCTCGGTCTGGTGATGGCGGTGGGTCCTGGGTTTTGCTCGGAACTGCTCCTGCTGCGATGGTGAGCCGTGAGGAGAGGACCGCTGGACGCTGACGTGTTCGTCGTGGGCGGGGGGCCGGCAGGACTGGCGGCGGCGATTGCGGCCCGCCAGCGCGGCTTCTCGGTCACGGTCGCGGACGCCGCCCAGCCCCCGATCGACAAGGCCTGCGGCGAGGGCGTCATGCCGGATGGCGTCACCGCCCTGCACGGCTTGGGTGTCGTGGCCGGCAGCGATCTGGCGGTCCCGTTCCACGGCATCCGCTTCGAGTCGAGCGGTCTGTCGGCCGAGGCCCGGTTTCCCGGCGGGTGCGGCCTGGGTATTCGCCGCACTACCTTGCACCGGCTCTTGGCGACGCGCGCCTCGGAGGCGGGCGTGGTGCTGTCGTGGGGGACGCCCGTGCGGGCGCTCAGCCCCCAGGGCGTTCAGGTCGGCGGACAGGACGTCCGTTGCCGCTGGGTGCTGGGGGCGGACGGCCACAACTCGCGCGTCCGCCACTGGACAGGGTTGGGCCCGCTGCCGGGGAACAGGCGGCGCCTCGGCTTCCGCCAGCATTATCGAGTCCCGCCATGGACCGATCTCGTCGAGGTCCACTGGCACAGGCGGTGCCAGGCTTACGTGACGCCAGTCCGTCCGGACGAGGTGTGTGTCGCGCTCATCGGGAGCGAGCCCTCACTGCGCATGACGGATCTCTCGACGTGGTTTCCCGATCTCGGCGACCGCCTGAAGGGAGCGCGGGCGACCACCGCAGTGATCGGGGGCATCTCGGCAACCAGTCGGCTGCGCTCGGTGACCCGCGGCAACCTCGCCCTGATCGGGGATGCTTCCGGAACGGTCGATGCAATTTCCGGAGAAGGACTCTCGCTGGCCTTCCGCCAAGCCATCGCACTCGGGGAGGCGCTGGAGAAGAACGATCTCGCCTCCTACCAAGCCGCCCACCAGCACATCGGGCGGATGCCAAGGCTCATGGCCCGCCTGATGCTGACAATGGACGGGAGGGTGTGGCTGCGGCACCGCGCCCTGCGAGCGCTGGCCGGTCACCCGCACATGTTCGCCCGGTTGCTGGCCGTGCATGTGGGTGCCCTCCCGCCGACTGCGGTTGGGCTGAGCACCATTCTGAGCTTCGCGTGGCGGCTGCTCACCGCCGGTGCATGTGCCGGCCACAACTTGCCGTAGGAGACGCCTATGGGTACAGGCAGGAGCAGGGGCGCGCTTCGATTGGCGCTCGCTCTGACGTTGCTGACGTTGTCCGCGGCGATGACCGCCCCATCGGGTGCGCAGGAGGCCGCGCTGGAACTCAATCCGGCAGGGACTCGCATCGACTTCACGTTGCGCGGGTTCCCCCATACGGTGCATGGGACGTTCAAACTCAAGCGCGGCACCATCCGGATCGATTCCGCCACCGGGAGAGCCGATGGGCTGGTGATCGTGGACGCTGCCAGCGGCGACAGCGGCAACCGCACACGGGACTCAGATATGAATGAGAGCGTCCTGGAAACGCAACGCTATCCCGAGATTCGGTTCACCCCACAGCAGGTCGAAGCCCAGGGTGTTCCGCAGGGGGAATTCCGGGTGAAGATCCGCGGGGTCTTCTGGTTGCATGGGACTGAACATGAAGTCACGTTGGACGCGCTGGTCCGCCTGGCCGGGGAGGAATGGACTGCGACCACCCATTTTGTCGTCCCGTATGTGGCATGGGGTCTGCGGGATCCGAGCATCCTCATTCTGCGGGTGGCCGATAAGGTCGAGGTAGATGTGAACGCGACAGGGCATGTAACGTGGACCCCGGTTGTCCAGACAAAGAGTGGCGGAACATCGAAAGAGCCGGGACGCTAGTGTGCTGTCCCAGCTAATACCGGACATCGTTGACGAGGTGGAATACTCCTGAGCACGTCTGCGGCCAACCCAACCACGAGGATTCCTCGGCAAGTCGACAGAGTGGGCAAGGTCCCTCACTCCCAACGTTCCCCACCCCCTCGGAGGACTGCGCGGCTGGTAATCTCGCCGAAGGCGGGATGCGAGCCCTGAGCGGTCACCCCACGTGGTTCGCCTCGCCCTCGGGCATCCGGGAATCCTTCCCGCTTGACAAAGCGGGAATACCACGGTACGGAATCGCGGGGGCTTGCCCGCCCCGACACCGTCACGGATCCCCTGGTCCATCCGGCGTGAGATGCCTCCTGCGGCACCACAACCTGAGCACTGGACGTGGAGCACTGGCAATCCGAGAGCCTGCGGTAATATGCTGTAAGGCACCGAGGATCAGGCGACGCGGGACTGGGACACGGAGGAACAGGGAGGGTGAAGATGCGAACGGAAGTGCAGAAGCTTACCCTAGAGTGTCCTGCACGGCTGGACGAGTCGGGTATAGGCATCACCCCCCAACCATTTCATCGAGGCATCCACGGAACATCTTCCCAGAATGGAGCTATGCAAATGGACTTACAACTCGCCCTGGAGCAAGCCCTTGATGCTCACAAGAAAGCCCTCCTGGCTTTCAGCCAAGACCTCATCAGCATTGCCAGTGAGAATCCGCCCGGCAATTACTACCGCGAATGCATGGATCGCCTTTGCCTGGAGCTGGATCGCCTGGGATTCGCATACCAGGTGGTGGAGGCGCCGGGCTTTCCTGATCGCCCTCGGTACAATCTCATCAGTTTTTACGGCGACAACCAGCCCACGCTTTACTTCCATGGACACTACGACGTCGTGCCTGCTCAGAGTCGTGAGCAATTCAATCCCCGCATAGAGAAGGGGCGACTGTATGGTCGAGGCTCTACAGACATGAAGCCGGCGCTGGCGACGATGATCTACGCCACGTATCTGCTGAAGGAGCTCGAGGTCCCCCTGCAGGGTCGGATCGGTCTGTGCATTGTGGCCGACGAAGAAACAGGCGGTCAGGGCGGCTCGCGCTACCTTGAGCAGAACGGCTTGCTGGGACAGAACGCCATCGCCATGCTCACCCCAGAGCCCACCAGCGGGGTCATCTGGAATGCCAGCCGGGGGGCCATCACCTTGCGGATTACCGTGAAGGGAAAGGCCGCCCACGTGGGATTGCAGCATCAAGGTACCAATGCCTTCGAGCAGATGCTGAGGGTGGCCACGGCCTTGCAGGCCCTCAAGGCCGAGGTGGAGAAGCGCAAGACCAGCTACCGCATCGTGCCCGAGGCGGCGGCTCACTCGATTCTGATGCTGGGCGGGCGAGTCGAAGGCGGGGCAAACTTTAATGTGGTGCCCGAGACCTGCGCATTCACCGTCGAGCGCCGGTTCAACCCCGAAGAAGACATTGAGGCCGAAAAGGTCCAGCTCCTGGCTGTGCTAGAAAGGCTCCAGCGCCAAGGAATCACACTCGATGTCGAAGTCCTCCAAGAAGGCTTATCGAGCGGGGTTTCGGAGGATCATCCGGTTGCCAGGACCCTGGCGGAAAGCATCGAGGCCGTGACCGGCCGGCGACCGGCGTTTGAAATGTGCCCCGGCATTCTGGAAATCCGCTGGTACGCTCGCAAAGGGATCCCTGCGTTCGCTTACGGACCTGGCCTCTTGGAGGTGGCTCACGGTCCGAACGAAGTGATCGAAATTGAGCGCATCTACCAGCATACAGTCATCTACGCGCTCGTGGCGGCCCGCCTCCTTTCTTGAACGATGATTCAAGTTCTCGCTGCCTTGACCGAGCGTCTGAAGAAGGAACCGGCAGGCCTCGGGAGGGAGGACGTTGCCAATGACGTCAGCTACGGATTCCTGTCATGCTGCGACGGATTGCACAGGGCTCACTGGTATCTCCGGCCTTCGACCGCGCCGGGGTGATCACGCCAGCGGCCATCGCGGGGCGGGGCCGTAAACCATCCCTCGACATTGGCCCACCCTTGAGCCGCATTGCTTGCCCCGACCTCAACCCCTCCGGTGCCGTCGACCCGCGTCTTCTTCCGTCTCCCGCGGCTGACATTGCTACAACTCGCTGCCATGGTCCGATGGCCTCCGGTTGTCTCGTGAAATCAGGATGGTGGTCATGAAGATCGACTGACGATATTGATGCGCGTGACATGGGATCGCATCAATTTTACCAGCTCGAACCATAAGATGCTGGCCACGCCGACGGCAACGCATAACGCCAGATCGGCCAGGTGCATGCTGCCGAAGTGGAACAGTTTCCGCAGAAAGGGCATGCTCAGTACCAGCGTTAAGAACGCCGCCGCTCCGCCGACCACCCACCACAGCACAGCATTCGGCTCTCTCATCATGGCTAGGAT
>JBIOJT010000264.1:0-6676 GCA_044451055.1 Methylomirabilales bacterium (SeqCode) | reverse complement strand
GTCCCATCGACATGAACACACTCCTTTGCGATGGGCGCATTGTATCGCAAACCCGCATCCAGCGCGGCAGCAATCAACACCGAGACTCAATAAATCAACGGGCAGCTAAGTGGCGTTGCCTGGAAAACAGCCTCCAAGACTTCTGGCTGATCTGCGCCTGCTTCACCTCGGAAAAGCCCCCGCCTTGTGCACGCCTGAAGAGATGGACATCCGAGATGTCGCTCCCTGCAAAATCGTTGATGGCGAGCCATTGCTCGTCGGGGGACATGAGGACTTCTGCGCGTCGACCATGGCTGTATAGAAGCACTCGATCGGATGGGCTTCTCCTGGGAGCCAGCCAAATCTCGTGGAGTCCGGCATCGCTAGCATAGTGCTCGATGATCAGGTCCTTGCGGGGGGAGTCTTCGGTTCGCCAAAGCTTCATGTCCGCTGATGGCCCCCCTGCCGACGAAAGAGCCGGGACCATCAGAGCGAAAAGACACGGGAGGAGTCTTAACCTGCTCAGCGACGCGCACCTAGCCTGTGGACTCTCCACCGATCTCCTCCTGCTTCACCCGGAGAACGAGACGGTTTATGGCGAGGACAAGGGGTTCTTCTCAAGCTCGCAGCAAGGTCCAGGCGCCCAGACGGGAGCCCATCCTACGTCCAGTTTGGATCGTGGTGCCACATCGCGATGTAGGTGTTGGCGCCTCGGCCGATGTCCGGGTCCTTGCCAGCGCAGCGGACTTTTTGCGCCAAGGAATCGTCGAGTTCGCGGTGCGTGATGGTCATGTGGGGCGCATAGCGAGAGAGATTCCCTTGCAGGGGGCCGATGGCCCGGGGGATGTAGCGGTGCGGCGACAGCGCGCCGGAGAACCGCTGGTTGGCGAACACGACTCCGAACGCGGCTGTGTCGAGCCCCGGGATCCCGCCGTGGGCGGTGGTGATGTAGGTCCCGTTCCGGTCCAGCACCTTTTCCCGGAACATCCGATTCGTTGCCGCCGCACCGACATACTTGTGACCCGCGGCGTCCAGGATGAGGTTGAACGAGCGCCCGGCCGCCAGCGGGCGCATCGCTGCGTTCCAGGGACCGCGGTCGTCGAAGAACCGCGGCGCTTCAACCTCTTGCACCTCCGCTTTCCCCCGCGCCGGGAAGACGATCGCCCGCTGGGTCTTCGGTAACTCTAATCCTTTCAGGCCCATCTGCTTTCCTCCACCCACCCTAATGGGACGACCGAAGGGAACGTTGCGTTACGAGTCGAATTTTCGCGCGAACTCCCCTCGGTCCTCATCGGCGAAAGTATCCACCGGAGATGCCACCCGCGTCCTGCCCTGTGTCGGACGATGCCAAGGGCTGCATCTGCTCGAAGCACAGCTTCCAGTACGGCCCTCCTGTTTCCCTGAGCAGGACTTCGTGCATTCCTTGCTGAACCAGGTGGCCAGCTTCCAGGACGAATATCCAATCCGCATTGGCCACGGTGGACAGGCGGTGGGCGATGACGATCGTCGTTCTGCCCCGGCCAAGACGATTCAGAGCCTCGTGCACAAGCTTTTCCGAGGGAAGGTCCAGGCTCGACGTGGATTCGTCGAGGACAAGGATAGGCGCATTTTTCAGGAACGCTCGCGCAATGGCGATTCGCTGCCTCTGTCCCCCGGAAAGCTTGACGCCCCGCTCGCCGATCTCCGTCTGAAAGCCGTTCGGCAGTTGCCGGATGAATTCGAAGGCGTTCGCCAGTTCCGCTGCCCCTACGATCTCGCCTTGGTCCGCGCCGGGCTTCCCCACCCGGATGTTGTCCTCGACGGTCCCACTGAAGAGCACCGGATCCTGCTGGACATATCCCACCTGGGACCGGAGGGACTGAAGGTTCACGCCTCGGATATCCTGACCGTCAATGGTGATGGCCCCCTCCCAGGAATCGTGGAAGCGGACGAGGAGTTTGACCAACGTGGACTTTCCCGCGCCACTCGCGCCGACGAGTGCCGCGCGGCTGCCAGGCTTGACCTCGAGCGTGATCCCTTTCAAGACCGGCTGGCCGGGAAGGTAGCCAAAGGCCACTCCCTGGAAACGAATCCCGCCGGCGCGAACCGTGAGCGGCGGGCCTTGCCCGTCGGTGCCGGTTTCGGTCGCCAGGTCGAAGAACTCGAACAGGCGGTCAATGGCCGCCCGCGAGTTTGCCAGCTGGATATTCAATTCGCTCAAGCGCGTCAACGGGTTGTAGACCATCTCCAGGTAGGCATAGAACGCCATCAGGGCGCCCAGGCTGAGTTCGCCCTGGAACACGAAATGCCCGCCGATCCAGATGACGAGGACTGCCGGAACCCTGGTGAGGAGGGCGGTGGTCCCCAGGGAGATGGCATTGGTGCGGACATTTTCAAAGGCCGACTGAAGGTACGACCAGCACCGATCGGCGAAGCGCCGTGACTGCTCGGTCTCGTGAGTGAAGCTCTTGATCTCGGAGATCCCAGCGATGGACTCGTGGATTCCTCCTTCCAAGATCTCCATCCGGCGCCGGGCCTCCCGGGAGTTCAGACGCATCCGCCTGCTCAGGCGCCTTTGCAGGAACAGGTAAAGGGGCAGGGTGGAGTAGGTGACGAGCGCGAGCTTCCAGTTCAGGTAAGACACCACGCCCGTAATGGTCAGCAGGCTCGTAAAGTCCATGAAGAAGTTCGTGCCCGCCAATCCGAAGAAATTCTGCGCCTGCGAAACATCCGAGATCAGCCGCGACGAGATCGCGCCCGTCCGTTTGGCGTGGTAGAAATCCAGGGGCAGCTTCTGGATGTGGCGGAACAGGTCCTCGCGGATGTCGAAGGTCATGCGAAGCCCCAGCCGATCGGCAAGGTGCGTGCGCAGCGCCGTGATGATGGCATAGGCAAGGAAGACCAGCACGGCCACGCCCATGAGCTGGTCGAAAGAAAATCGTGCGGTGTGGCCGTTGCCGGTGACGAGGATGTCTATGACGTCTTTGAGGATCCACGGAAAGATGACAGGGAGATTGTACTTGATGACCCCGACCACCGTGGAGAGAAACAACCATCCCCGGTACGGCTTGAGGTAGGCCAAGAATCGCCTCAGATTGCTTGACTGTTTCCGAGCGTCCATGGGACGGACCTTCGCCGGCATCACGCGCGGCCATACACCGGGATGGAGGCGCCGGAGATCTCGCGCGAGGCCTCCGAGGTGAGGAAAAGCAGGACGCGCGCGATCTCTTCGGGCTTCACCCAGGCGGAGTAGTCGGCGCCCGGCATGGCCTTCCGGTTGGCGGGGGTATCGATCACGCTGGGGAGGATGGCGTTGACCGTGATGTTGTCCTTCAGCACCTCGCTGGCCAGGGTCTCGCTGAAGGCGAGGAGGCCGGCCTTGGCGGCCGCGTAGGCCGAGATCCCGGGGAACACCTTGATGGCGGCTCGCGACGACACGGTGACGATCCGCCCGCCCCCGCCGCGTTGCATGACGGGCACCACGTGCTTGCAGCAGAGGAACGCCGACTTCAGGTTGAGGTTCATCATCTGATCCCACGTCGCTTCGGGCAGTTGCGCCACGGGCAGGTCCCCCACATACCCGCCCACGAGGGTCAGCAGGATATCTATCCGACCCAAACGCTGGGTCATGGTCTGGATCAGCTTCTGGACCTCGGCCTCGACGGTGACGTTCGCCTTGATGAAGAGGGGGGCATTCGCCCGGGTGCCGAGGCATTCTTTGCACTCCGGAACCTCCCCATCAACGACATACGTGACCCCCACGCTCGCCCCTGCCTCGACGAGGGCCGCGGTCACCGCCCGGCCCAAGGCCCCGGTCCCACCCGTGATCAGCGCCCCCTTGCCGGTGAGGCTCATCGTATTTCCTCCTGGAAGCCGTCAGCAGTCAGCCTTCGGCTTTTTGCCTCTGCGTAATCCGCGAGATCTGTGGTCAAGAGGTTCCCGTCGGCTCGCCGCCGAGGGCGGCTACCTGTTCACGCAGCCGCATGACGATCGTCTCGGCGTCGTCGACACCGCGCGGCCCCTCGCGGGTGAGGAGCGCTTCGGGCGTCGCCACCGGACCGAACCGCACGTGCAGCCGGTGGATGCGCGGGACCGACTGGCCGCGGGGCCATGCCTCGAAGGAGCCGGCGATGTAGGCGGGGAGGACGGGGACTTTCAAATCCTTGGCCAGGATACCAACGCCCTTCCGGAAGGGCCGAACCCGGCCATCCGCCGACCGCTCTCCCTCGGGGAACACGCACAGAATTTTGCCCTGCTGCAGGATGACGGCCGACGCCTGCAGGGCCCGCATCAGGTACGTGTCCATGTCCACCGGGATGACGCGCACCCCGCGTCCCCACCAGGCCAGGACGGGGTGGCGGAAGAACCACTCGAAGCCCAAGGAGAACATTCTTTGGCAGGTCCGGAGCGGGAGCGATGCGGCGAGGATGAACGCGTCGAAGAAGCTGCAATGATTCGACACCAGGATCAGCGGGCCGCTCGGCGGCACATGCTGGAGACCCTCCACCTGCAGGCGGTAGAGGGTCCGGAAGAGCGCGGCGCCAGCGCCACGGGAGACGGCGGTGATGAGGGTCGCCGATGGCCGGCTGCTGGCCTCGACGAGAGCCTGCACCTCGGGCGGCGGCGGTGCCGTCAGGATCTCTCCCCAGCCTCGTCGGCGGGACGGCGCACCGGTTGCCACGGGCGCCCCCCGCAGCGCCCGCAGACGCTCGACCACCTCTCGCACCGTGAAGCATTCGGCCGCTGCCTCATCGGGGATCTTCAGGTGGAAGATCCCCTCCAGGCCGACCAGCATCTCGACGCGCGCCAGGGAGTCCATGCCCAGGTCCAGCTCGAGGTTATCGTCCAGCCGCACGGCCGGCTTGCCGACCGCCTCCCGGAGGTACGCCAGGACCCGACGGCCCACCTCGTCCTCCAGGAGGGCCTGGTCCGCATCCGAGGGGGGCGCCTCGACGGCTGTCGCCTCCTGCGCGCGTGCGGGCTGGAACCTTTGCTGCACCAGGTGCCGCTGGATCTTGCCGAGGTGCGTCCGCGGGAATCCCTCCTTGACAATCACGAGGCCCGTCGGACGCTTGAAGGGGGGCAGGTCCCGCCCCACGTTCTCCATGTCCCACCGGATGGTCTCGAAGATGTTGGTCATGCCCTGGGCCCGGAAGTACTCCAGGTCCGGCAGCACCAGGGCGAGCAGACCCTCCACGGCCGCCCCACCCCGCTCCGAGGTCTGCGGGACCAGGCAGATCTCCTGGATGTACGGGCTCTTCAGGTACTGCTCTTCCACCTCCTCCGGGTAGATGTTCTTGCCGGAGCTGAGGACGATGACCTCCTTGGCCCGCCCCGTGATGGTGAGGTAGCCGTCGGCGTCGAGGTAGCCGAGGTCTCCCGAGAGGAACCATCCGTCCCGCATGACCTCGGCCGTGGCGGCGGGATTCTGGTAGTAGCCCTGCATGACGTTCGGGCCGTGGATGGCGATCTCGCCCACGCCCTCGGCATCCGGGTGGATGACTTGCACCTCGACGCGGGGCAGCGGGATCCCGACCGACCCCGGCCGCATCCGGTCCAGCGGATTGAAGCAGACCACCGGTGCCGTCTCGGTGAGGCCGTACCCCTCCGTCATGGTGAATCCCAGGGCGAGGAAGTCCCGGGCGATGACGGGATCCAGGCGCGCGCCGCCGCTGCACAGGATGCGCAGGCGGCCCCCGAACTTCCGATGGACCGGAGCGAAGACCATTCGGCCCAGGTTGATGCCCAGGGGATGCAGAGCGCCGGAGAGGCGAAGCAAGCCCTTCAGGAGGAACCGGACCGGAAGCGGTCGCCGGCCGATCTCGTCGAAGATCCCCTTGTGCAGCATGTAGAAGAGCTGTGGCACGCCGACCAGCAGGGTCACGCGGGTCTCCTGCATGCAGGCCACGAGGTCCGGGCCCTTCAACGACGGCGGGAACGTGATGTGGGCGCCGGAGTACAGGACGATGAGTTGCACCATGAACGCGAAGGCGTGATGCATCGGCAGCAGGCCCAGCAGATTATCCTGGGCGTTCACCAGCCCGAATTCCAGGACGCTCCGGGCATTGGCCAGGAAGTTCCCGTGGCTCAGCATCACCCCCTTGGGGGTGCCGGTGGTGCCCGAGGTGTACAGGATCGAGGCCAGGACATCCTCGCCCAGGGTCGGGAGCGATGGTCTCTCGGCCCCGTCGTGATCCCGCAGGATGGCGCGGAATGCGAGGGTCCGTTCGGCCGGTGCCGCGGCGTCAAGATCCACGACTCGGAGCGGCGCCTCTCCTCCGGCCTTCACGGCGAGCAGACGCGGGGCCTGCTTCCCGGAAGCGATGGCTATCCGGCAGCCTGCGTGCGTGAGGACGATGGCCAGCTCGCCGTCGCTCAGTTGAACGTCCAGGGGGACCGCAGTGGCGCCTGCGGCCGTCACGGCAAAGTAGGCCACGGCCCATTCCGGGCGATTCTCGCTGATGAGAGCCACGCGATCCCCGGGCACCGCCCCGGCCTGGAGCAGCGCCGCCGCCAATGCGCGCGCCTGGCGGGCGACCTCGCCATAGGTCAGGCGGCGATAGCCCGTCCCCTCCCTGATCTGGAGGGCCAGCCGATCCGGCTGTCGCGCGGCCACCGCCTCGAAGGCAGCAAAGACGGTCACGAGTGTCCTCGGTGTCGAGGGTTTTCGGCGATCAGCGTTCAGCCATCAACCGTACCCCCACCCTCCCCTCCCCCC
>JBIOJT010000263.1:0-6688 GCA_044451055.1 Methylomirabilales bacterium (SeqCode) | reverse complement strand
GCGGAGATCCTCCGTGGTTCGCGGCGGACATCTTTACGAGGAATGCCACCGGAGAGCCGGTCACGAAGGGCGTGATTGATCGGTCCGAGACGTGGCATACGGTGCACGCTCGGCGCGAGAAGCCCTGAGAAGCATCCGCGCCGGGTTGCCCAGTTCCCTGGAACCCGTCCCCCTCTTCCGGCTCTGGCCTTTCTCGCTCGGAGGTGCGCCATGCGTGCCCGCCCTGGATCCCCCCAGCGAACGGTCGCCGTGGTGTCTCTGCTGGGCCTTGCCCTGGTCGGCCTCCTGTCGGCCCCCATCGCTCACGGCCAGGACGAGTCCTTTGAGACGGCCTTCGGGCCGCCCACCTGTTCCGAGGGCTCCCTGGCCGACGCGGGTGGGTCGGGCATGGACGACCCCGCCGTCAATGTCACCACGGGGAATACGTACGTCCAAGACCAAGACCTGAGCTATCCCTCCGCCTACGATCCCGCCTTTCCCTCCACGCTCGATCCCACCTTCGATCTCGCCTGCCCCTGCGTCTTCAATCCCTTCGCCTTCACCCGGACGTACAACAGCGAATCCACCGAGGAGGGCTCCCTGGGTCTCGGCTGGACCGACTCCTATGACTATAGCTTGACCTACGTCGCTCCCGACGGCCTCCGCCTGAGCAACGGGGACGGGAACGTCCAGTTCTATGAGCCGGTCGAGGCCCCCTCCATCATCGTCGTGGCTCCTGTCGCGAACCCGCCTGTGCTCGCGGACCCGCCGGACACCATGCCCAAACGCGTCCTCGTGGTGGATGATGAGGCCACGGTCTGGGGGGCCTTCGACGCGGCGCTCTCGGCCAAGGGGTACCACGTGAGCCTCGCGGAGGACGGTCGGCAGGCCTTCTGGATCCTCCGGCAGGAACACTTCGACCTCATCTTCCTCGACATCCTCTTCCCCGTGGTCGGTGGTGCCTCCGTCCTGAAAGCCATCAAGCGGCGCGATCCCGAGGCCGTAGTGGTCCTCATCACTGGCTTCCCCTACCATGACGACACCCTAACGGCGCTGGAGCATGTCCCGGCCATGCTGCTCCCGAAGCCGATCACGCTCACGGATATCGACGCGGTCCTGAAGATCGTGTCCAAGGAGCCGAGGACTTCCTGAGGCTCGCGTTCTCCCTGAGGCGGGGCAATGGTTCGCGTGGCTGATCAATCGGATCTGGACCGCCGGCGGGAGGCCCGGTACCGCACCCGGCACTGGGTCGATGGGGAATCGCTGCATCGTGAGATCGACATCCGGGGAATTCTCCATGATCTTTCGGTCGGTGGCTGCTGCCTGAACCTGGACCAGCGCATTCCGCTGCGCACCCCGATCGAGGTCCGGTGTGACATCAGCGGGATTGGCCTGCGGATCCAGGGCGAGGTCGTCTGGGCCGAGGAGACAGGGACAGGTGTCTACCACGGGATCGCCCTCACCGGATATGAATCCGAGGAGGACGCCCCGTTTCACCGCCTCTATATCCAGCGGTTGGCCCGCCAGGCAGAAGGAGCAGCATGAGGCTAGAGTACTCCCCGAAACGGCGATACGGCCGGCTCACCTTCAACGAACCGGTAGGCGGTGACGTTACAGCCAGGCACGCCGTTCAGGTCCTCGACCTCGGTCAGGGTGGCGCACGCCTGGAGCACACGGGCATCCTGCGGCCCGGGAGTAGTTGCTACTTGCGCCTGCCCCTCAAGCAGCAGCGGGTGACCGTCTTGGGCCGCGTCGTCTGGTCGAAGGCCGTCGAGCTCGCAACCAGAGAGGGCGGCGGAGTGGACCTTGTCTACCAGAGCGGACTGGAGTTTGTCAGGCTGGCAGGAGAGACCCGTGCCCGCCTGACTGCGTTTCTGGAGCAAGAGGGGTGCCCGCTCCACGAGAATGGGGGTTCCGCCCCCAGGTCGAATTAAGGCGGCCCGAGGGCGCGTCTCGGTCTCCGGGGGCCGCGCATCGGTCCTGGGCTTCTCTTCGGTCATGCACACGGGGACTCCCTGGCCCATGTTTCCTAGAGCCGTAGTTCTCACATCCCGAGAGGGAGGACCGATGCAAGGCCTTCCGTCCCTGTCCGCCGGTTCCTCCTGAGGGGTGGGAGGGGAGGAACTGTGGCCGCAGGTGAGTGACAGGAGGGACGTGCGCAGAGAGGAGGGAACTGAAGGATGGGAGATAAGGTGGAGTTGCCGCCACTGAAGCTTAAGCAGATCGCGGTCGCGGGCAATACACAGGGGAGTCTTGCGTTGTATGGCCTAGATGAAGGCGGAAAGGTGCACCGCTTCGTCTCAGATGACAAAGGGTGGGTCGAGGTGTCAATGAAGAGGGCTGGCTCGTAACGAGATGGGGGGCTCCCTGCGCTGGGGGCATGGGATCGGGAGGACGAGCTTTTCCCAGGCAAGCACAGCGGCCAGGTATGGCACTACCTTTCATTTTGAGGGCACAGGATGACGATTCATCGAGATGGGAGGAAAGAGCGATGGCAATTACAGGATCGCTTCACGTCCTGCTCCTTGATCGAGAGAAGGACATTTACGGCGTCTCGTTTGCTCCCTATCAAACAAGAGGCGGAGCACTGGGAGCTAAGGAAATTCACGGTCGGGATGGGCTCAAGGAGCACCTACTGGGGCTGAACATTCACCAGCATATAATAGAGAAAGCATTGCAGGACGTTCAACGGGACGGGAGATGTGATATTCCGAACGTAAGTCTGAATGGCTAGTGAACGCCCAACAGGGGAATTGGCGGGAACGGTCAGCACTTCGCCCCTCGCTTGGTGTCAATTCGTGAAGGCGCGCTAAGCCTTCACACCATCGAAATCCTCTCCTTCCCGGTGCCCAGATTCACCCCTCTTCGGGAGCCGTGCAGGCCTCGAACTAGCAGCCCCTCAGATTGGGCAGCCACAATCACCCCTTGTGTTTTAGTCGTGCTCACTTTTCGACTGCTTCCGAGCCTGTAACTATTCGCCAATAATCTCGAAGACGTGATCCTAACCATAACTCGGATTCGAATCCCTATAGGGCCACCATTTGTAGAGGTATTTCCCTTGACTTCGGGCAGTTTTCGCGGGTAATGATGTCGGGGTCACCACGGCGGGGGACCAACCGAATAGGATCCGGGAGGCTCTGCCCTTCCGGCACGCAAGGCCCTGGGTTCGGCTGCCCGCCGTGCGCCCGGGGCCTTGCTGTTTCGTGGGGTGGGCATTCGGGGTAGGGAGGTATCGACCATGGACAACTTCTACCGGAACTTCATTCCCATCATGCTCTGGCTCGGCGTGGCCGCGTTCGCGCTGGCAGTGTTCCTCGTGGCGTTCAGCATGAAATTTCCCTTCGCCCTCACCCCGGGCGGGCTCGTCCGTGGCGCGCAAGCCCTTCTGTTGATTGCTATCGCAGGCTACTGCGCACACCTGACGGCGCATAACCAATGAGCGCAGTAAGTGCCTGATCGCGGGACGATCCTGGTGGTGGACGATGATCAACTCACCTGTGAACTCGCCCAGGTGGTCCTGGCCGCGGAGGGCTTTCACGTCCTCATCGCCACGGCCGGGCCGGAGGCCCTCGCACTCTTCCGCCACCATGCCGCGAAGATCCGGGCTATCCTCCTGGACCTCTGGATGCCGGGGATGTCGGGGAAGGCGGTCTGCGAGGAGATCTACCGGACGCACCCAGGAACGCAAGTGATTCTCATGACCGCTGTGAACGAGCCGTTGGCCCAAGTCGGGATGGCCGGCGTGCCCGTGGCTGGGTTTCTCTCGAAGCCCTTCTACCACGCGGAACTCCTGGCCACGGTCCGCGAGGTGGTGGAAGGGATTGGGAACCCCCGGAGAGAGAGGAGGGATGATGGAGCGCAGCCAAGAGGTGGGACACCGCCGCTTCGAGCGGCTGCCCGTGTCGGTGCCGGTCGTCGGCCGGGCGGCGCAGTTCGGCGACACGGAGGTGCACGGCACGGTGTGGAACATCGGCGGGGGCGGGCTGATGGCCAAGTTTCCCGTCCGGATCGTCCCGGGGAGCGTCGTGGACCTCGTCCTCCAGACCCGCCGGAGGTTCCTGGCCGTCAACGGTGAGGTCGCGTGGGCCGATCCTCCGGGCCCCCAGATTAGCCACGGCATTGCCTTCCGAGAACCCCGAGGGCACGACTTTGCCTTGGATCTGTTCCACAGCGAGAACCGCTGACCCATGGTTAGCCCTTCCCCTGAGCCTGTGGAGCCCTTCGAGTCTTGGCTCCTCCGTCGTGTCGCCCAAGCGGTGGAGGCCGGAGAGGTCCCCGCGACCCTCCTGGCCGACCTTCAGGCCGAGATCGAGGCGGCTCGGGAGAGGCCCCAGGAAGAAGGGTACGCCGAGGCGGTGCGGGACATTGCCCAGAGGCTGGACGTCCCCCTGGAGCAAGCCGCGTCCATGCTGACCGGGCTGGAGTCTCAGCCTACGCTGACGCGGGAAGTATTTCTGCGCCGGATCGTGGAGGCGTGGCTGGAGGGACAGCGGAAGGTCTACCGGAGGGGAAGCTGAGGACATGAACGTTCAGTTCATTCGCGTGCTAACAGGGAGGCGCTAATGGCCAAAGGTGAAGAGACACTCCAAGCGATTAGGGGGTTTCCGCCATCACATCGTATACCGCGGAGCCGCCATCACATCGTGAACTCGCCGGAAGGCTGCTGATTCCGACGAGCGGGCGAAGGTGACTGAAGTACGGTCCTCCCAGACCACGTTGTCTGGGAGGACGCGATGACATGGGACGAACTGGAACATGCGCAGCGCCGGCACGCGATCGAACTCCATGGGCAGGGGGTTGGCTTCACCGCGATCCTGGAGCGACTGGGGCGTAGCCGCGGGTGGCTGGCCAAGTGGCGCCGCCGGTTCGCCGCCGAGGGCTGGCCGGGACTCCGATCGCACAATCGCGCCCCGCACCGGCAACCGCGCGCAGTGGCGCCGCCGCTGGTGGACCGCATTCTGGCCCTCCGGCAGGAGTTGGAGGGCCACCGCACCCGGTCTGCTCGGTTCGCCGGGATCGGTGCCGAAGCGATCCGCCTGGAGCTGGAACGGCGCCAGGGAGGTGCGGTCCCGGCTCTGCGGACCATCGAGCGGATCCTCCAGCGCCACGGCTACCCGCACCGGGCGGTGCCATTCCGCCAAGGTGGGGGCGAACCCTACCCGGCCTTGCGAACGCGCGACCCCGGCGACCTCCACCAGACCGATCTGGTTGGCCCCCGCCATCTCCGCGGCCGCCACGGCGTCACGCGGTTCTACTCGCTGCACACGGTGGCGGTGGTGGGGCGCAGCGTCGCGACCAGCCAAGCTCGCCACAAGACCGCCGCGTTCCTCTGCACGCACTTCGTTCACGCTTGGCAGACGCTGGGCGTCCCCCGGGCCTCGCAGATCGACAACGAGATGGCTGCGACCGGAGGCGGGCGCTACCAGTACGCCTTCTCCCACGTCATGCGTCTGCACCTGCTCTGTGGGGTGCACCTGGTCTTCCTCCCACCTGGGGAGCCGGGCCGGAACCCGCACGTGGAGAGCTTTAATGCCCTCTGGCAGGCGCGGGTCTTGCGCCACCCCTGTCCCGATTTGCGCGCCCTCCGGCAGGTCAGCGCGGCCTTCCTCGGGTACTACCACTTCCGCAAGCCCCACCGGGCGCTGCGGGTGGCCACCGAGGGCACCCGCTATCCCGGGGTGTGGCTCCAGCAGCACCAGGCCGCCCTGCGCCCCTTGCCGGCGGGCTTCTCTCTCACCCAGTACCAGGATCGACAGGGGCGCCTTGTACTTCCACTGGCACGCGGCCGGGTCTCTTTCATCCGCAAGGTGGATGCGGACGGTCAGATCGACCTCAACGGGTGGGCCTACTTCGTGGGGAAGCGACTCACGGGATGCTACGTCACCGCGACGATCTTTCCTCACCGCCAGGAACTCGTGGTCAAGCAGGCCCACTCCGTCCACAAGCGCTTCCCGTTCTCCATCTCGGAGCCGGTCGTTGCCCCGCTCCTGCTCCTCCCGCGGGGGCGGATCTGAGTGGGGGCGGTATACGATGTGATGGCGGCCAACGAGCATTAGAATCAGTTCACGATGTGATGGCGGTAGTCAATTAGGGTCCTGATGAAGAACCTAGCCTCCGATGTAGGTCTACGCTTCGATAAGACATTAGGCGACTCTTTCCGCTGCACAATGCGGAGCGAAACGGCTGTCCATTGCTTTGACTTCGACGGGGCAGACGTCGAATCCTTTCAAGCCACGAAGGCAGGTCGCAACAAGATCCAAAGAAGATTGGAGGAAGAGCTTAACTGTCTCCGAATGAAGGAGAAGATCCTGGAAGCCGCAGCACCACTTTATCCAGACCAGGAATTGGTGTTTGGTCGCTACCCCAGGAATGGGGAGATTAGAGTGGAGGTAGGACCGCCAAGAACTGGTTCTATCTATTCGGCAATGGGGCCGGACGAGTTGACCGCCCTCAGAAAATTGCTTACCGAGATCAAACGGGCCGCGAGGACGTGTTCGCCGTGAAATGCGCAGAAGGACGCTCTCCCGAACAGAGGTCGGAATTGCTGACCAGTGTTGATCAGATTCGACTGAGAGCCTGTGAAAGAATCGGTAACTGAAGTGTCGGAGAGCCGCGAAGCCAGGACCACGCGCTTCGGAAAGCAGTCGGGCGACCACGCGACACCGCCGGAGCAGCGGCCTTGTGGCGGGCAGGCAGAGGCAGCGTGGGC
>JBIOJT010000262.1:0-6752 GCA_044451055.1 Methylomirabilales bacterium (SeqCode) | reverse complement strand
GACCAGGTCCACGCCGCGCCCGTCCGTATGCTTGCGGACGACCGCCGTCAGATCTTCCTCCCGATAATTGATGGTCTCGTGGGCGCCCAGGGCTTTGGCCTTGGCCAGCTTGGTCTCGCTCCCGGCGGTAGCGATGACCCGGGCCCCGGCGAGTCGAGCCACCTGGATGGCGGCGGACCCGATGGTGCTTCCAGCGGCCTGGATCAGCACCGTCTCGCCCGCCCGGAGCCGTCCCCGAGTGATCAGCATGTGCCAGGCGGTCCCGAAGGCGATGGGCACTGCGGCAGCTTCCTGGAAGGACAGATGCGGAGGGATGGCTTCAATCCCCCACGCCGAGACGACAGCCAGTTCAGCGTAGCCGCCAGGACGGTGGATGCCGGGGAGGTTTGGATTCTGGCACAGATTGTCTCGGCCTGCCATGCAGGCAGCGCACCGACCGCACGCAGGGGCGATGTGCGCGAGGACCCGTTCCCCGATCCGGACGGAATCCACCCCCGGCCCAAGCGCCACGACCTCGCCGGCGATTTCGCGTCCGAGCGTATGCGGGAGGAGGAGCGGCAGGCGCGAGACGCCAGCCCGGCAATCCACGTCCAAGTGATTCAGCCCGCAGGCGCGCACGCGCAAGAGGATTTCGCCGGCCGCGGGGATCGGGTCCGGGACCTCCTCCAACCCCAGAACCTCTGGCCCTCCAAATTGATGGAACCGAACCGCTTTCACGCCTTCCCTTCCCGTGCGCGGGCTATGGGATGAGCGACGCCAGGATACCGGTGAGCGCACTGGCAGCCAGAAGTGCCACCCCAAGGACTGCCGACGCTGGATCCCTTCCCGGGTCATCTTGCTCGATCTGTGTCCGCGGATGACCGCGTGACCGCCGCACGCGTAGCAGTCGATTACCGTCCAGGCATAGAGCGCCGAGGAATGCGAGCAAGGCGCCTACAAGCGTGAGAGTGAACTTGTCCATCCCCGCAACTCCCTTGGGTGATCTGGCCAAACCGAAATTGCTTCTCTCACCAGCGCGGTCATTCCGTAGCACGGGAGGGGCCCCGTGTCAAAGGCGAAGGCAAGGGTGTGGTAGATCAATAATTCTGTCAGGGCCTAACTGTTCAATGATTCTCTCAGGGTGAGGTCTGGGGTGGTAGGGTTCTCCCTTTATCCAAGGGAGACCCTATGACCCCACATTCACCTCTGGTTCCGATGAGTCAACGCGATCTCCACCAGTATCACGCGCTCCGACTGGTGCTTGAGCATCGGCTCACCGGGGCCCAGGCCGCGGCGAGCCTGGACCTGAACGAGCGGCACGTCTGGTGGCTCCTCGCTCGGTTGCGGGCGCTCGGCCAACGCGCGCTCGTGCACGGCAATCTGGGCCGGCCCTACGACCCGCGCCCGGCCGGCCGGGGGCCAGGCCAAGCCATGCGGTAGCGGGGCGCCGACAGCCGCCCCCCTTCCCGGGGAGAGGGAGCGCACGCGTGCAACGTGGAGGGGCCTCCGGGCCACCTCGGGCGGGACAGAGGCGCCCCTCTTCGGCTTCCGCAGCTCGGACTAGGCCGGTTGAGC
This sequence comes from Methylomirabilales bacterium (SeqCode), assembly GCA_044451055.1. Classification (GTDB taxonomy): domain Bacteria; phylum Methylomirabilota; class Methylomirabilia; order Methylomirabilales; family 2-02-FULL-66-22; genus 2-02-FULL-66-22. The sequence goes on along the minus strand of JBIOJT010000262.1, from coordinate 5,198 downwards.
GCGTCGGGCAGCGACGCCGCTGCATAGCACCACTACGATGGAGCCGGGAGCCTTGCCGGGAGAGGCGCTCTCCGGGATGGGGGCAATGCACCACTACAGGACGCGCAGGCGTCACTCACAGGAGGGTCTTGCCTTGACAACGAAAAAACGGCCGGGTCCCCTCTTACGGTCGGGCTTCCGATCGGTGTACCACATGTTCGAAGGGATCGTGGGCTGGCAGAAGAAGGGATTCCCCCTGTCCACGTCGTCGTGAAGCCGGGGCCGTCGGGAGACCACCCGCGCGGAGGGATCAACGCGAAGTCCACTCCCTCAAGAGGGTCCCGCGTCAAAGAGAATCCCGCTCGCGATTGAGCCCGCCATACGCCCCCTCTTACCTCTTGCAATACGGGAAACCGGGAGCGGTACAGCGGTAGGCAGTGGCCGGGGGCTTGACAAGGAAGATAGACTATAATAGTCTCTAAATCAGACTATAATATTCACTCATTCGGTGGGGCCATGGAAGCGGGTCCGATTTCGGTGCTCGAGCGCGGTCTGGCCGCGGTGGGGGATCTCCTGGCGGCGGAGGGCGTGGAGGTCGGGATCGTCGTGGTGGGCGGTACGGCCCTCAACCTTCTCGGCATCGTGCAGCGCACGACGAACGACGTGGACGTCCTCGCCATTCTGCAGGACCCGGCCGGCTCCGGCGCCGTCACGCTCGCCCCGCCGGACCCGCTCCCGGAGCCGTTGCAGCGGGCGATTGCGCGGGTGGCCCGCGACTTCCAGCTCCCCGAAGACTGGATGAACACCGTCGTAGGGCTCCAGTGGCAAACCGGGTTGCCCCCGGGACTCGAACGCCGGCTCCGTTGGCGGCGGTACGGAAGCCTTCGGGTCGGGCTGGTGGCCCGGTACGACCTCATCTTCCTGAAGCTCTACGCGGCGGCAGACAGCGGCGGTCCGTCCAGCGTCCATTTCCAGGATCTGCTGGCCCTCCGCCCGACCGAGCGCGAGCTGCAGGCCGCGGTGGCCTGGGTGCGAGGGCAGGATCCGACGCCAGGGTTCTCGACCATCGTCGAGCAGGTGATGACACATGCCCGAGAAAGAGCTGGCTAAGGCACTTCATCAGCTCCGGGAGGCCGCCCTGGGGACACTCTGGCGGCAGTGGGGCGCCCTCGGGGCCGCGGTCGCAGGCGAAAAGTCGGTGCGAAGTATCGTGGACCCAGAGGGGCTCGTCCTGGCTTCCCTCGGTCTGGCAGAGGAAGAACGCCGGCTCTGGGACGTCCTGTACTGGTGGGTCAAGGTTGGGGCGCCCCTCCTCAGCGTACAGCGCATCAAGAACCTCGCCGCGAGGTTTCCGGAATCCACGCGCGCGCGGCTCGGAGCCTTCGCCCATCTGGCGCATCGGGAGGGCCGGGACTTCCGGTGGCGGTCCCTCGAAGGCCCATCACCGGGGAAGACCATCCGCCCCGGGAAGAGCCCGGGCAGAGACCCGCAGTTGCACCACCCAGCGGCGCTCATGCTGCGCCTGCGGGTTGGCTTGGGGGTGGGAGTCAAGGCCGACCTCGTCGCCTTCCTCCTGGCGACAGGAGGCGCGCGGGTGACCGTCAATGGCATCGCGGAGGCGCTGAGCTACACCCCGCGGGCGATCCGTCGGGCGGTGGATGCTCTGGTGGCCGCCCGGTTCATCCAGGCGACGACGGGAACTCCTGCAGCGTATCGGGTAGATGCCAAGGCGTGGGCCCCGCTGCTGGAACCATCCGGGAAACCTCCGGCTTGGCGATACTGGTCGCCGGTGTTCGACTTTGTGGCTGACCTCGCGGGACGAACGGAGGGAGATGGTGCCCTCCCGAAGACCAGCGCCTACGTGATGAGCTCGCACGCCCGCGACCTCGTGGAGCGGCATAGGATTACCTTCGCTCGGAATCAGATCGAGATCCCGAGCCCCGGGGACTACCCTGGCGAGAAGTACCTTCAAGCCTTTGAGGAAACGCTGCGCAGGCTGGCACGGTGGCTGGAGGAAAGTGCATAAGCGGGCGACCATGCCGCCGGGAAGGTCCGTCGAAGGGAATCCCGTTCGGGATTGAACCCGCCGGATCTCCCCTACCTGGATGGGGCTCAACTCCAGGGCGAGTGCACTCGGGATCGCGGTCTCAGAGCTCGAAGGGGCTGTCTCCTCGGGGGCCCCGGCGCGCCCTCAAGGTGGCGATCGAAGGATTCTCTAGCCCCTGAAGGAAGTCGAGATATTCCTCAAGAGACATCACCGTCCCGTTCCGCGACTGGCGAAGGGCCATGACTTCCTCTCGCCCGATGCGAAGCCCCGCTTCAAGATCGATCGGAGCCGAGGATCCTTCGGAGTTCATCGAACTTCTCCGGAAGTCCATATTGCGCGAGGATGCCGCAGGAGGCCCTGTCACGTCAAGTGAATGCTGATCGGATGGGGTGAGTGCTGCCTGGTTCCTCTTGTGCTGGAACAGTGTCACCCTTTCGTCCCTGGATGAGTTGGCCCACCGGATCGTCGAGGACGCTGGCTTCGGCCAATACTTCCCGCCTGGCGTTGATCACGGCCTTTTCCCCTCATTTTTTTTCCGGCCTGCCCAAAGAAAGCACTCATCGAGTCTGGCTCTGCGATCTCGGCGATCTCTGCGGTGAAAAATCCGGGTTCAGGCCATGGGGCGGCTGGGTTTCCGGTCGGTGTACCACATGTTCGAGGGCATCATGGGCTGGCAGAAGAAAGGATTGCGCCTCTCCCGAACGTCGTGAACCGGGGCCGTCGAGAAACAGCTCCTCCGAAGCATGACATAGTAAATCGTGCCCGGGGCATCGAGGCGCGGCTGCCTCGGCATGCCGAGAACGCAGGCGATCTCCCGCCAGTCTGTCATGTTGTTTTGGAACGTATGTCCCCTCTTACGTCCCCTCTTACACAGGGAATTTTCTGGGAAATGCGGGGTTCGTGCAGCGGCGCGTGCGGGCGGCCTTGGACGCCTACTCGTGCCATCCGGCTACATCCAACCGATCTCCCTGAAGAGGAGAGGCACTCGGTCGAGGGTCGGCAGGACGGCGTCGGGCGTGTAGTCGAGAAGCGGCTGGCGTCCCGTGCCGCGGTCGATCCAGACGCAGCGGAAGCCCAAATCACGCGCCGCGGTGAGGTCAAGCTGTGGGCTGGCGCAGACGTGGACGACCCTGTCCTTGGTCACGCCAAGCACTCGGTGCGCAAACTCGAAGATCCGACTGGATGGCTTGTATGCGCGCGCCTGCTGCGCTGTGACAACCCGGTCGATGTACCCGCCCATTTGGGCGACGTTGCCGGCGATGATGTCGTCGTCTGTGTTCGAAACGATACAAAGCCTGAACCCGGCCGCCTTGAGTTCCACAAGCGCCCCGACGACCTCTGGGAAGGGCGGCATCCCTGAGATGCTCGATGTCAGAAGCTCGATGTCGGCCCGGTCGTAGGCCAAGCCGAGCTCCATCATGGCGAGCCGCAGACCCTCGCCCGCGACCTCCCGGAAGGAGCGGTGGGGCGGCGTCTGCTCGAGCGCGTGCTCGTGCTTGTCGTAGACGTGCATGACGGTCGCCGGATCGACGCCGCTCGCGCCATGGCGCTCGAGGATCCGTCTGACGGCGGCCAGCAGGCCTTCGTCCCATTGGATCAGCGTGCCGTAGCAGTCGAAGGTCAGCCACACGGGGCGAGCTCCGGTCAAGGCCATGGCGTTTGCTTCCTCCTCATAAATGCAAAAGGAGACCCGGCCAACTTCGTCAGTTTCCGCGCTGGGGGACGCAGGACACCTCCCGTGCTTCTCCCCCAGGGGCACCGGCCTCCAAGAACGCAACGGCCCCCTGGGATCCAATGATCGCCAGAGGGCCGTGGGATTCGCAGGCCAGGAGCTTTCCAGCCGGCATCGCCGTCCCCTCCAGATCAGTCGCCGGGGAACCTCGCCAAACCGGGCCAGACGCTACCTCTCATCGGAGGGGGAAGTCAAGGCTGAAAGACAGCAGGCAGCGGGCAGCTGGCGGCTATCAGCGATCAGCCTTCAGCCTCCGGCGTTGGGATCCGGGAGCATTTGGGATCTTCAACCACCTTGCGGAGAAGATTCGTGCTCCAGCACCGCAAGGAATGCTCGCGCAGTGATGATCGGGATGCCTGCGTGTTCGTGCAGACAAAGCAGGTGAACGTCACCTGACACGATGTAATTGGCATGTCCCTCAATGGCACAGGCCACGACCGCGTTGTCTTCGCGGTCGGCCTCTATCACCCGTATCTGTAGTGTGCCGCCGTGATTTCCGCCTCCTCGACAAGGAGACGGAGTAACGCCTCTTCCTCATCCGGAGAGAGGCGTACCAGGCGGCGTAGCTTGGGATAGGTGAGGACTCGGCGGAACTCAGCGAGCAAAGGCGGCGACGTGAGGAGGATGAATCGCCTTTCCTGCCAGGCGCGGCGGATCTGATCCGCGACGCCGCCGGGCCGGATGGTCATGCTGACAAGTTGATTCGTATCCAGGACGGCACGGATCACCGGCGCGCCCGGGACGCGCGGACAGCCTCAGCAATCGTTCCGTCCAGTCGCTTTGCGGGAATCCTCCTTGCCTTGGCCTTGATTTCGTCGAGGATCTTGAAGCGTTCTTGCCGATCACGCTGGTATTGCTCGTACCGCCCGACGGGCACAAGAATCGCCATGGCCTTCCCAGCCCGTTCGATCACCACCTCATTTCCTCGATAGTAGACCTCATCCAGGAGCTGGCCCAGATTGTCCCGCACCTTCATTGCCGCCACCTTCTTAACCGCCGAACCTCCTCCCTCTTGCCACTACGATTACTATGATTGCGGCAATCATACGACCTCCGGAACTGGCGGTCAAGAAACCGCACGCTGGGGTGAAAGATAGCGGGCAGGAGGCAGCGAGGAGAGATCAGCCGGCAGCGGGCAGATGGCGGCAGGCAGAAGACGGGAAGCAGAGATCAGATGGCAGGAAGCAACGGGCTGCCAGGAGTCCATCATCCGACGGGTACGTTCGACGAGGGCCGGGAGAACCTGGGAGGCGGCCTCGGTCAATCCCTCGCGAATCTGGGAAGGGTCCGCAAGGGGGCGACGGTTACCCCCCTCACTGCCGGGCTGACCGTGTCCCACATCTTTTGTGCTGGACACGGAGGGTACCAGGAGTATATGCTCGGCCTGTGATAGTCTGTGGGATGGAGTTCACGGCCGAGGTTCTTGGACAGCTCCAGCGT
>JBIOJT010000261.1:0-6802 GCA_044451055.1 Methylomirabilales bacterium (SeqCode) | reverse complement strand
TTGTTCTGGATCGGCCATCACCCGGGGGAGCGCATCCGTGGCCTCCATGCGGGCCTTCACGCCGACGGCATCTGCCGCCGGTTGGGCCAGGGCCATCACCTCGCGAAGCGTGGCGGAAAGGTCCGTCGGCTGGAGTTCCGGAGGCCGGGGCCGCGCATACGTGAGGAGATCATTCACCAAACGCTCCAGCCGGGTGGCCTCAGCGGCGATCGTCTGTGTCATCTCCGTCTGCGTGGCGTCGCTTGCCCGCTTCTCCCCCAGGAACTGCGCCAGCCCCTTGATGGCGCCCAGCGGGTTCCGGATCTCGTGGGCGAGCACGGCCGCCATCCCGCCCAAGGCAGCCAGCCGTTCCTGCCGAGCGGCTTCCGTCTGGAGAGCAAGGTAACGGCGGAGGGTGCGGATCTGCCAAACACTGAGACCCAGCAGGACCAGGACGAGGACCCCGACGAATACTACTTGGGCCTGAGCCTGGTAGACGATCTGGTGGGCAGGCGCGGTGTGGAGGGCGAGGCGGAGGATGCGGAACCGCGGCTGATTGGCGTCTGCTTTCACACCGGGCCCTCCGGCCGGGACATGGAAGGGCATGGTCAGTTCGTACACCTCTTCCCCGGTCCCGAGGGTGACCATCGTGCCAGTGAGTTGTCCCGTCTCCCGCACGCTGACGAAGGGGGCGTCCTCCAGCCGAGTGCCAACCAATCGCGGGTTCGTGTGCGCGAGGACCGTCCCGTCCCGATCAATAATGGCGAGGAAAGCCACCTCACGCCTGCGTTGCTCGCTCACCAGACCCTCCAGGGCCGGGCCCTCCCAGGCGCTCCGAGCGCGCGCCTCCGCCGCTAGCTCCAAGCCCATGCTCACCCCCTGGTTCCGCAGGGTCTCGTCCGCCGTGCGGACCGCAGTGCGGTAGTTCAGGAGCGTCACCGCGACGAGGCCGAGCGATAACAGGATGACCGCAGCGAGAAGGCTGCGGACTGGAGGTCGTCCCCGCGCTGTTCTCCGGGGTGACTCCCGCATGGATCTCTTCCCTCGCTTGCGCCTCAGGTGAAGCCGTTCCTGTCGTGCATCAAACCGCTTCCCGGCACCGAGTGCCGCTCGCGCCTCGAACCGGGCTGGAAGGGTGAAATTATCCTACCGTAATCCAGGGGGAAAGGCCAGAATCGGATGGAGCAAGCTGGCTCAAGCGAGCGCATCGCTCCTGTTACAACCGGGCGGTCACATCTGCGACTGCGGCATCGGTGCTGGCCACCACCCCTTGCGGACACTGAGCGCACTCGAGCTGAATCGTCGTGTGCTCGATCCGGAACCGGTCCCGGAGAACGACCTTGAGGACCTCCTGGATCGCGGCGACCTCCTCCCAGCTTGGGCCGTCCACGGTCACGTGGGCGCTCAAGGCGATGCTTCCCGGGCACAGACTCCACACGTGGAGATCGTGGACGTCTCGGACTCCGGGGACAGCGGCGATAGCTTGCCCTATCTGCGGCAGTTGCAGACCTTCGGGCACCCCCTCCATCAGGATGTGGATCCCGGACTTGAGCAGGCGTCCCGCTCCAAAGAACAGGACTCCCCCGATGGCGACGCTCATCGCGGGGTCCAGGAGGGTCCACCCGGTCCGCCAGATGACCAGCCCGGCCACGATCACGCCCACCGAGGAGAGCGTGTCCCCAAGGACGTGGAGCCAGGCGCTCCGGACATTCAGATCGCCCTCGTCGTGATCATGATCCTGCTCATGGGAATGGCCGCGCAAGACCAGCAGCACCACCAGGTTCAGTGCGAGACCCGCCGCCGCGATGCCGAGCATCTCGACGCTCTTCACCGGCTCCGGATGCCGGAGCCGCAGGCCCGCCTCCCAGAAGATCCCCGCCGCGATCGCGAAGAGAGTGCCGCCGTTGATGACCGCGGCCAGCACCTCCGCCCGGTGAAGGCCGTAGCTATGGGTGTCACTCGGCGCTTGGGCTGCCATGCGCAGGGCGATGTAGCTGAGGCCCAGGGCCACGACATCCATCAGGACATGGGCCGCATCGCTCAGGAGGGCCAGGCTGTTGGTCCAGAACCCGCCGGCCACCTCGCCCACCAGGACGAGGCACGTGAGGCCCAGCGCCCACAGAAATCGCTTCTCCAGATGCGCATCCTGATGGTTCAGGACGAGCTGGCGAGGTGGGGCCTGTGCGTTGTCGGCCATGCGGTCCTCCAAGTCACACCAAACCCCGGACAATCTGCACTGCGATCGCCCAGAGCAACATTCCAAGTGGGAGTTCTCGCTTCCTCAGAGGTTCGGCACCTTGGGCGCCTGGGGATCGTTCCACCACTCAGATGACTCCCGCCAGCTTCAGGGCGATCTGGGTCGCGAAGAACCACATAATCCCCGCGAAGGCGACCTTGACAAAGGCTGGGCTCGCCTTCACCGTGACGTGGGACCCTACCGTCGAACCGAGAATGCAGGCCACGGTAACGGCCGCGAGGAAGGGCAAGTCCACGCGGCCCAAGGCGAAGTGGCCGATGGTTCCCACGAAGGAGCTGACCGTCACGATGAAGGAGTTGGCGCCCGCCGCCATCTGGGCCCCGTACTTCATGTAGAGCACGAGGAACGGAAAGATGATCAGCCCGCCGCCCACGCCGATGAGGCTCGAGAGCAGCCCCACGCCGAAAGAGAAGGCAGTGGCCAGCACGATCAAGCCGCCCGTTAGTTTCTTCACCTTCTGACCGGCCTTCTCCTTGGCCGAGAAGACCATGAGGAGACCGACCGTGTAGAGGAAGACGGAGAAAATGCCGAGCAGGAGATTCTTGGGAGCCATGCTGGAGAGCAGTGCCCCCAGGAACGAACCCACGATGGTCCCCGGAAGAAACACGAGACAGAAGCGGTAATCCACGAGCTTGTTCCGCTGGAAGACGATGGTCGCCACCAGGGCCGTCACGAGGTTCAGGAAGATGCTCGTCGAGATGGCCGGGCCGATGGCCATGCCGAGCATCACCAGGACGGGAGTGTAGAGCGACCCACCCCCCTTGCCGAACATGGAGAAGACGCCCGAGATCACGAGGATGGTCACGAAGGCTATGGCAAGAAACGAGACACTCATTCCGCTCACCTTTCCGGGCAGTGGATAGTGGGAGAGGCGGAGAGTGGGGGGTGCTCAAGTATGCACCGGGGCACCCTTCGCCGTCCCGCATTCCCCAGCAGGCTCATTTTGTCTGCGTGGCCCGCTCGTAACACGGGATACACACATGCTGGTCACCCAGGATGCGGCCGTATCCCTCGACCGTCATCTCGCCACAGCGATCGCAAACGAACCCGGCGAAGGACTCCACCTTCTTCAGCAGGGGGGAGTCGAAGGGCTCCCCGACCGTCAGGAGCGCCGCGTCCGGGGCACTCATGACCCGGGCGATCAACGGCTCGACCGCTCTGGCCGGGACCTGCGACGCGGGCACCCCCTTCTCGCGGTAGTTCTTGAAAAAGTCGCTCTGCTTGTTGGCCAGCATCGCCTCGGTCTTGGGCACAACCCGCACGGCCCGACCGCTCGCCCGATCCACCAGCGTGACCCCCCACTTCCCATAATTGAGCTGGCGGATGTTCCCCTTGCCGTAAGTGCAGCCGGTGATCATCTGGATGCCGTCGGCGAAGCAGTGGGCGCAGTGATCGTCCCCCAGCTCTACCAGGGCGACGAGCTGCCCGTCACGGGCGCGCTCAACCCCAAGCCGATTCATCGCGGCGGCGCCCACCCGCAAGCCCAGCGGCATGGCTGGGCACTTGTGCCCGTGGAACTTCTGCCCGGTCTCGAGAAACTCCTTCGGATCCACCATCGCGTTTTCCTCCTGCGCCTTCGCGCGTCGTGGGGCCCACCGTCCGTCCGATCGGGGCCCATCCGTCACCACAATTCACATCATCACGATATCACCATAACCTCATATGGTATGATCCAAGTTTTCCGAAAAGGATTCTCAGTCCTGCCGAAAAGCCTTCCCTCCTTTGGGGGATAGGATGTCCGCGGTGCGCGCGGAGGAGCAGGGTCCCTCACCACCGGAACTTCGGTGGCGAGGGGAGAGGCAGCCCGCGTGCGGACCCGCCCGCTGGGGCGCGCCTCGGGGCCAGCCGGGCGTCCTCAGCCGGCGTACCCCGCACACGGGAGACAGTGCGGCTGGCCGTTCACAAGGCGCACGTACCGCTCGAAGACGTATTCGCCACACTTGACGCACTTGGCCTTGTTGAACGAGCCCTTCACGGGCTGAAACGTGAAGTCGGCTTTGCGCTCCACGGTGAAAAGCGCGTCATCCGGCTGGGCGAACATCCACTCGACCACCTCGTTCGTCACGGCGGCGGGGATCTCCGACGGCTCTTTCCCGGCCTTGCGGTACTTGAAGAACTCGAATCGTGCCATCCCATCCATGCACTCCGGCTTCATGGCGATCCGGAGCGCGCCCTTGCCCGGCTTGAAGAGGGTGAACGCCAGCTTGCCGAGCCCGGTCTTCTCCATCAAGAGTTTCCCGTAGGTGCAGCCGGTCGCGGCCTGGATCCCGTCCACCATGCAGGTCATCGGGTGGCCCACCCCAATCTCCGGGAAGGCGAAGAGGCCGTGATCCTTCTCGCGCTCGACTCCCAGCTTCTGCATGGCCAGTTGCCCCATCCGATAGCCAATGGGCATGAACGGGCAATGATGACCGTGGAACTCGTAGGTCCAACTCGGTACGGTGTTCATGTGTATCTCCTCGCGAGAAGCGTATCTCGCACACTGCAGGTTTCGCTGGCGAAAAAGTTTCAACGGGAGGACGGGGGCGTTCCGTTCTCCGGGTACGTCTCCAGGAACTCCCCCAGCCACTCAATACTCGGGAAGCTGATTGCCCCGGCCGTACAGATGCTCGTGCACCCGTCGCAGCCCACCACACACTGGTAAGGCTGTTCGACCACCGGACGATTCGCGGTCGCGTCCCATCGGAAGACGCCGTGTGGGCAGAACGCAACACACACCTGATCGCCGGTGCAGACGGTGGGGTTGACCGTCGGGAACCACGGAATGTGCTCGCGCGGAATCGAGGAGGGGTTCACGTTGTGTTCCTTTGCAATCCGAGCTGACCGGATCCGACCCGGACTGCCTGGGCTCTCTGGACGTTTCACCCAGCCAAGGTCGGCCCGCTTTTGCGGGAGGAGCTCCTGCGGAGTTCATCGGCCCGGGCTAGGACGCAATCCACTCGCGCAGCTCGGTGGTCGTGGGGACACGACCCGACAGCTTGATTACGCCGTCAATGGCCACTGCCGGAGTGGACATCACACCGGCGGCCACGATGGCCTGCATCTCCGTCACATGCTCTACGGTCGCCTCGACCCCCGTTTCCGCCAGCACCTGACGGACATTCTCTTCCGCCTTCTTGCACTTCATGCAGCCGGGACCATACACCGATATCTTTTTCATGACTGTCTCCTTGTAGAAATGCCCTGCGGTTTCTGTGTACTCCAACCCCTCAGTAAAGCCCGTGGCCTTTCGTGACGAGGTCCTGCAACGGCAACACATTGAACAGGTAGCCGACGATCAGAATCCCGACGGTCACCACCCCGAGAAAGACGCCAATGAGGCGCGGCTTCAATACCTTCCGTAGGATGATCGCCTCCGGCGTCGAGATGGAGATCACCGCCATCATGAAGGCGAGGACCGTCCCCAGGGCTGCCCCCTTGGAGAGTAGGGCCTCTACGATGGGGATCATCCCGGCGGCATTGCTGTACATGGGCACCCCGATGAGGACGACGAGGGGAACGGACCACCAGGCACTCCTCCCCATGACTCCGGCCAGGAAGTCTTGCGGAACGTACCCATGGATGCCCGCCCCGACCGCGATGCCCAGGACCACGTAGAGCCACACCTTCCCCACGATCTCCCGGACCGTGTCGAGGCCGTAGCGGATTCGCACCACCCAGTCCAGGCGCTGCTCGGGGCCGCTGTCGCCCGCCTTCGTCTGGTACACCCACTCCTCCACGTGCTTTTCCATGTGCAGGCGCCCGATCGTCCAGCCCGACAGCATGGCGATGAGGAGGCCGGTTGTCATGTAGATGCCCGCCACCTTCCATCCCAGCATCGCGTAGAGAAGCACCAGGGCGACCTCGTTCACCATGGGGGCCGAGATCAGGAACGTGAGACTCACCCCCAGCGGCACCCCGGCGGTGACGAACCCCAGGAACAGGGGCACAGCCGAGCAGGAGCAGAACGGGGTCACGATGCCAAGCAGCCCGGCCAAGACGGTCCCCACCGACTCCCGCTGGCCGGCCAGGACGCGCCGCGTGCGCTCCGGTGTGAAGAAGGACCGGATAACACCGACGCCGAAAACGATCAGGAGCAGCAACATGAGCACCTTCGGAACCTCGAACACGAAGAACTCCACCGTGGAGGTCAGGTGCGTGTCTGGGGTCAGGTGGAGGAGTGTGTGGGTCAGCCATGTCGCGGCCGGGGCCAGCTCGCCATAGACAATGCACCAGGCGATCACCGCCAGCCCGGTGACGAGGAAATACCGGCCCGTGAGGGGGTTCCGCGGGGCCAACGACCGCACTTGTGTTCCTTCCCCCGGTCCTACCGCGCAACTACACTTCTCCCGAGCAATCGCCATCGCTTTCCTCCGCCCCACATATAACCAGGATTCAGGATCCGAGGACCATATGAGCATAGAGTCATAGACCCGGCCAAAAAAAATCAGGCGACCAAGTTGGCCCTGGCTTTGAGGCTTCCCCGGACGCACGCCTCCGTCTCATCCAGCAGCTTGACGATCCGTCGATCGGCCAGCCGGTAGAACACGCGCATCCCTCGACGCTCCGCGATGAGGATTCCTTGAG
>JBIOJT010000260.1:0-6806 GCA_044451055.1 Methylomirabilales bacterium (SeqCode) | reverse complement strand
GGCGCCTTCTCGTGCCAGCTCGCAGGCGATGGAAGAACCGGATTCGGCGACACGCTTCTGGAGCGCGCTGCCGACAGCGTCCAGGAAACCGTCGGAGTGGTCCGGGTCATGATGGAACAGGACAAGCTGTTTCACGCCGGCAGCGATGGCGAGATCCAGGACGTCCGGCCACGCGGAGTGGCCCCAGCCCCGGCGATGCTTCAATTCGTCGGGCGTATACTGGGCATCATGGATGAGCAGGTCGGCATCCGCGAAGAAGCGGACGAACCGGTCCACCTCGTGCGGGGTGGACTGGCCGGGTTGTTTCCAGGCGGAAGGGAGCTCATTATCCGTGGCGTAGATCACCCGCCTCCCCTCGTGCATCAGGCGGTAGATCAAGGACCGGCCCGGGTGGAGCGAGGTCAGGGTGTCGAACTGCACCCCGCCCAGCATGATCGTCCCTTCGTCGATCTCCTGGAATGCCAGGTGCGCTCCGAACTGCTCCAGCCCCACGGGGAAATACACCGAGGCCATCTGCCCCCCCAGGATCTGGACCAGGCCGACCGTGGGCTGGGCGGGCCCGATGAGCGTGAACGCGTTCCCCGACGCGTACGCCGGTTCGAAGAACGGTACGCCCTGGATGTGATCCCAGTGAAAATGACTGAAGCACAGGTACCCGTGGATCGGCGCCTCCGCACCTTGTAGGGAGCGGCCCAGTTCCCGCAGGCCGGTTCCGCCGTCCCAGATGTAGATATCATCGACGCCGGAGACGCGGACTTCTACACAGGGCGTATTGCCTCCGTAGCCGACGGCCTCCCGGGAGGCGGTGGGAATCGAGCCGCGCACGCCCCAGAACCGGACCGAGATCTTGCGGGCCAGAAGCTCCTGCACGGTATTGAGCAGCCGGTCCGACGAAAAGGGCTTTTCCAGAAATGTGTTGGCGCCGACCTCGCGAGCGATCCGCTTGTCGGCTTCGTAGTGCTTGGCGGAGAAGATGACGATAGGGCCGCGGAAGGCGTCGGGACCGCTCCGAAGCTGGCGGCACAGGCTCAGGCCGTCGGTCCCGGGCATCATGATGTCGAGGAGGATCAGGGACGGATGGGCCGTGGCGACGGCTGCGGCGAGGGCCTGACCCTCCTGCAGGCACACGGTCTTGTAGCCTGCGCTCTCCAGCACATCCTGGACCATCTGGAGGATGAGCCGGTCATCATCCACGACCAGGATGGTCTCGGTCATCACGCCTCCTAGTGCTGGAGCCGCATCCCCGGTGTGATCCGTGTTGCGCCACAAGAGCCCACCCCCCGCGGGCCCCTGGGGCCGGGACGCGCGTGCCACTCCCCTGCCCGGCCGAACCGTATGGCTCTTTCATAGCCTGGAGCGCTCCCACTGTCAAGGGAAGCTTCGTCAGGGGCAGACGCACCCGTCTTCCGCTTCATCCCGCGGCGGATGGCGTGACAGGGAGTGACGAGCCAACCCGGGCAAGAGACGAGATCGCAATCGCCCGCAGCTCACCAGGGAGGGGGCTGATCCCACTGGCGGAAGGGGTCAGGGTTCGGAGCGCCCCTCCAGGCCCTACTTTTTCATCTTGTAACGCAAGACACGCTCGCTGATGTCCAACTCGGCCGCGGCCTGGGTCTGGATCCCACCGTGCCGCTCCAGTGCGGCGCGGATGGCCTGCCGTTCGATGCCGGCCAGCAGGTCCGGCAGCCGGCGGGGCACCCCCAGGGTTCCCGGCTCGGCCGGACCCCGCTCGCCCGGTCGCAACACCGCCGGCAGATCTTCGAGGTCGACCACCTGGCCCCCGCAGAGGAGGACCACCCGCTCCGCGATGTTCTCCAGCTCGCGCACGTTCCCCGGATAATCGTAGCGCAAGAGCGCATCACGTGCCGCGGCCGTGAGGCCGGTCACCTCGCGCCGGTTTTTTTGGGCGAACTTGCGGAGGAAGTGATCCAGGAGGAGTGGGACGTCCTGCCGCCGCTCCCGCAGGGGTGGGATCTGGATGGTCACGACGTTCAGCCGGTAATACAGGTCGTCGCGGAACGCGCCGTTCCGCATGGCCTGCTCCAGGTCACGATGGGTCGCCGCCAGGATGCGCACGTTCACCGTCACTGTCCGGTTGCCGCCCAGCCGCTCGAACCGCCGCTCCTGGAGGACCCGGAGCAGCTTCACCTGGAGGGCCGGGGACAGGTCCCCGATCTCGTCGAGAAAGATCGAGCCACCGTCCGCCTGCTCGAACCGCCCCTTGCGCTGGGCCACGGCCCCGGTGAAGGCCCCCCGCTCGTGGCCGAAGAGCTCGCTCTCCAGCAATTGCTCGGGCAGCGCGGCGCAATTCAGAGTCACCAGCGGGCCGGCGGCCCGCGGCGAATTGAAGTGGGGGTCCCTACACCGAAAGTGAAAAATCGTACGCTTAGCTCCCGCGATGACCTCAGGAGAGGCTGCTTACCTTACTCCCGGCGCTCCAACGGGCCGTAGCTCCGGTAGTTCCCCTGGCCGACCCACCACGCCATGGCCGCGCCTGAAATGCCCAGGACCAGAACTGCCACCAACGCCATACCCAAAGCTTTCTTCATTGTTCGTTCCTCCTCTCCAGCAAGGATTGTTGAGTGAAGAACCATCGCTGCCCGGAGAGAAAGGCAACCCATGTGCCAAGTGAATGATCCGCGAAGGCCCTGTATCGGAGAATCCTGCAAGCTCTGAAATCTCAGAGAATTCCGTGTGCCTCCGAGCATTCGTTTGATTCTTTCCTCGTCAGAAGGGCTGCGTGTAGTTCGACAAAAACTCCGAGAGGATCGACGATTCTGTCGAGGAACTTACACCGGCCAGGTCTCCATCCTCCACGCCATCTCCCAGAAGAGGTATTCCCATCGGCTGGAAGTATCAAAGATGTCTTGAAGGCGGATGCGCTGCATGACTCCCAGATCGCTGAGCGTCTCATCGAAAAGCGTGCGCAACCATTCCACGATCTCCTGATACTCGGCTGAGGCATAGGTCTCGATCCACTTGGCATGGTGGGCGGCCGGCGGAAGGCCATTCGCCTTGAGACGGAGGCCGATCTCGCCGTAGCCCCACGAGCACGGCAGGAGGGCAGCCAGCAGCGTGGCGGCCTCGCCCTCGTAGGCGACCCGGAGCAGATAGCTGGTATAGGCCAGGCACGTCGGAGAGGGGCGAGTCCGTTCCAATTCCTGCCGTGAGATACCGAACTCGGCGCAGAGACTTCGATGCAGATCCATCTCGAAGTGGAGCGTCTCATCCAAGAGCTTCGCGAACCGCTCCATGGGCATGAGGTTCGGCGCCTTGGCCGCGGCCACGGCAAAGAAACGACTGAAGTCAATGAGGTAAACGTAATCCTGCGCCAGGTAGAATCGATAGCGCTCCTCGGAGAGCGTTCCGTCCCCGATCCCCTGCACGAAGGGGTGGGCATAGTTCTCCTCCCAGATCGCGTGCGCGGCCTGGCGGAATGCATCGCTCGCCCGCATGGCATCCTCCCTCGGTTGTCGGATCAGACCCCCGCAGCATCGCGCATCGTGTCCCAGTACATGAGCTCGAAGCCCTGGAGCAGCCGGGCCGCTTGATGGACGCGTACGGGATCAATCCCCTGAGCCAATCCCTCCTCCACCACGGCAATGCCCCGTTCCTCGAATCCGGGAGGCGGAGCCGCAAACAGATCGAAGAACGCAACATCCGCCAGCGTGAGGCCATAGCCCGCCTGGAGCGCCCGGCTCATCCGGCCGCAGTTGGCCCCCCAAGCGTCCAGGTTCACCAGAAACGCCCCGGCGAATTCCGCCGTTGACCCGTACAGGGCAAGCCACGCAACATAGGCGCTGTAGGCGAAGGCGCCAGGGAGCGGTTCGGCTCCCCGGAGTTGGTCAGACGAAAGGCCCACCGCTCTCCCCAAGCCTTCCAGGGCCTCCAGCGCCGCGCGTTCACCCTGCAGCATGCCCATGAAGAAGTCCCGCGTCGACTGCGACCCGGCTCGGGCCACGATCAGGCCGACGCTCCGAAGATCGCTTTCGATGATGTGTCCCTGCTGGCCAGCGAAGATCGCCAGCTTCATCTGATCCACCCGCCGCGCCTCCAGCGCCTGAAGGTACGGGTGCTGTCGGATCCGCTCTTCGAGTGGTGCGATCCGCCGCCGACCCTCCTCGATGACCTGCTGCGCTCGTGGAGCCATGGCTCACCCTCCTTCTGCTTCCCCAACCATCTGTGTCGGCCACCACCCTGAGACGTCGGCGAGACGCTGTTTCTCCGGATCCCAGTGCCACCCGACGTTCGCCGGGGTCGTCTGAATCGCTGGCGCACGTGCGCTCCGTGCCCGCTCGCGGGCGGTACGGGGCCTGGGTGAATTTTCATCGTCCTCTCGCATGTCATGACCCTCACCAACAGGATGAAAACCAGATATCTCCCGATTCCTCGTCCCGAGACCCAGACAAACCAAGTTTTGCCGGAGAGTTTTCTTTTGCATCGTGAAATACACGGGAGTATCCTTTGGATGGGAGGGGATCATCGCACTGCCGGCTAGCGGTCGGGCCACTTGTCCTGATTCCTGCTATCCTTCGAGTTTCGTCTCTGGCGCACGGGTGTTCGCGACGACGCTGCTATCTGCCTGAGGCTCGGACCTACGCACAAGGAGGGGAGACATGGCCGCCGACAGCTTGACCATCACCGACAACCGTACCGGTAAGTCCTACGAAGTCCCAATCATGTACGGAACTTTCCCCACCTACGGGGCGGCGATTCGGACCGCGGACCTCCGACAGATAAAAGTCTCCGACGACGACTTCGGCCTCATGGGCTACGACCCCGCGTTCCTGAACACCGCCTCGACGAAGAGCACCATCACCCACATCGACGGGGAGCGCGGGATCCTTCGCTATCGGGGCTACCCCATCGAGCAGCTCGCCGAGCAGAGCAACTACCTGGAAGTGGCGTACCTGCTCATCCACGGCGAGCTCCCCAACAAGGCCCAATATGACGAGTGGGTCCACAATATCACGTACCACACCATGGTCCACGAGAACCTGAAGAAGTTCATGGACGGGTTCCACTACGATGCCCATCCCATGGGCATGCTGGTCAGCGCGCTGGCTGCCCTGTCCACGTTCTACCCCGCCTCCAAGAAGGTCACGGAAGCTGAGAACCGGAAGCTCCAGATCTTCCGGCTCATCGGCAAGGTCATTACCCTGGGGGCCATGACCTATCGCCACACTAAGGGCCTCCCCTACGTCATGCCGGACAATGATTTGAGCTACTCCGGCAACTACATGAACATGCTCTGGAGGATGGCCGAGCCCAAGTACAGGCCCAATCCCATCCTGGAGCGAGCGCTGGACGCGCTGTTCATTCTCCATGCCGATCACGAGCAGAACTGCAGCACCAACGCCATGCGGAGCGTGGCCAGCTCCCAGGCCGATCCGTACGTGTCGGCTGCCGGGGCCACGGCGGCGCTGTTCGGGCCGCTGCACGGCGGGGCCAACGAGCAGGTCCTGCGAATGCTGCGACAGATTGGGTCCAAGGACAAGATCCCGCAGTTCGTCCAGGACGTGAAGGATCGCAAGGCGCTTCTGATGGGATTCGGACACCGGGTGTACAAGAACTACGATCCCCGGGCCCGGATCATCAAGCGGCTGGCCGAGCAGGTCTTTGAGGTCACGGGAAGGAACCCGCTTCTCGACATGGCCATGGAACTCGAGCGCATCGCCCTGGAGGACGACTACTTCGTGAAGCGGAAGCTCTACCCGAACGTCGACTTCTACTCCGGGATCATCTACGAGGCCATGGGCTTCCCGACCGACTACTTCACGGTCCTGTTCACCATTCCCCGGATGTCGGGGTGGCTGGCCCAGTGGCAGGAGATGATCACGGATCAGGAGCAGAAGATTTCGCGGCCGCGCCAGATCTACACTGGCGTCGCCATCCGGGACTTCGAGCCCATGGAGAAACGCGCCAAGAAATAAAGTGCCGCAGGCGGGAATCCCGCCCGGTTGGCCCTTTCTCCGCGGGGCGAGGGGTTTTCCCCTCGCCCCGTGTGTCTTTTCGCGGCCGGCCCGACCTCCCGGCGCCGGCTCATCCCGATCGCTCCTCAGCCCTACCTCTCCGTCTTCCGTGCGGCCTTGTCCTTGTAGAAGAGCATGACCAGGACATCGTCGGCGTTCGTTGTGTGGTTGTGGAAGATCTGCACCGTCTCATCCTCGATCTCGACGCGCGGATGCTCGGCCAGCCAGGCGTTCATGGCGGCGGCCAATTCCTGGTGTCGTGCCACTGGTTCCACAAAAATCTGGACATTCATCACGTCCCCTCCTTCCGCCTGCTGTGGGTCAACAGAGAATGGCAGGGGCCGGCGTTCCGGATCGACGCCACGGCCACCACAGGGAGAGTCTACCATGCAGTTGCAGGCCGGGACACAGGAAAGGGAGGCGAGTGGGATGGCGAAACGCTCCGGCACTACCGGATGAGCGGCTGGACCTTCGGAGAGGGCCGGGGGGCCGCGTGCGAGGCCGCACCTGCGTGGTGCTCTCCCGAGTGAGCGAGGAGCGGCGACACCGGGACGAGACGGTAGCCCTGTGCCTGCAGGCTCTTCAGAAGGTGGGGCAAGGCCTCGTAGGGCCGATCCGTCTAACGGAGCGTGTTCAGGTGCATGAGGATTATCCCGCCGTTCAACACACCGGGGCCTCCGCCACCGAACTCCAAGATGCGGGTCGCGATCTCGTCACGGCTGCGGTAGATCTGGGACGAGGTGTCCGCGACCCAGTCGCGCGTATCCAGGTCCTCGGCCGCGCCCGCCCCCCGGGTCCAGCCGATATGCCGGTAGCCTTCCCCCGCCGCCCAGG
>JBIOJT010000259.1:0-6881 GCA_044451055.1 Methylomirabilales bacterium (SeqCode) | reverse complement strand
GTCGAGGCCATCATGCCGTTCCTCAAGCAGATCAACATCACCGTGACACCGCAGCAGTTGGAAGGCGCGGCCCTGTCCGCTCGGATGCAGAAGCTGGACTACCAGGCCTTCATCTGGTCGTTGAGCAGTGGCGCCGGGGGAGATTCCCTGCAGGCCTTGGCCCGATGGGAGTCCAAGAATCCCCCCACCGCGGGCAACTTCGTCGCCTACAACAGCGCCGAGTTTGACAAGCTGTTGGATGCGGCGCGGAAGGAGCGGGATTCGGGCAAGCGGAACGAGATTCTCAGGAGGGCGGATGCCCTGTTCAAGGAGGACGCGCCGCTCTGGTTCTTCAACTACAACAAGGCCGTGATCGCCCACCAGCCCTGGGTCCACGGGATCAAGCCGGTGGCGATTGAGATGATGTACCAGGATCTCACGGACCTGTGGATTGATGACACGTCTCCCCGGGCGAATGAGAAGTAGGTCGAACGGGCGGAATCACCGACTTCGAGAGAGACACCGCCGTTGTTAGCGTGTTAGAAAGCTCGATCCCGGGAGATTCCCAGGGGGCCCGGGATCGGGCTCTTTTTTCTGCGCATTCCTTCACGCCGGGTTTCTCATGGTACGCTTTGCCGTTCGGCGTCTCCTGCAATTCATTCCCACCATCCTGGCGATCTCGCTGATCATGTTCGTCCTCCTCAACGTGCTGCCGGGCAATGCAGCCCTGATGGCGGCCGGCTCACAGGACCGGGGGCTGGATCCGAAGTACGTGGAGCAGATGCTGAAGCGGTGGGACCTGGACAAGCCGCTGCACGTCCGGTACCTCATTTTTGTAAGAAACCTGGCGCACGGGAACCTGGGGCTCTCGTTCCTGCGGGGGGAGAACGTCCGGGAAGTGATTCTGGCCCGCCTGTGGCCGACGCTGAAGCTGGCCCTGGCGGCCATGATGATCGCCGTAGGCCTGGGCATTCCCCTGGGTTTCCTCTCGGCCCTGCGCCAGGGGTCCTGGCTGGATGCGTGCTCTATGGTGGGCGCGGTCTCGGGGGTCTCCATGCCCCAATTCTGGCTGGGACTCCTGCTGATGTTCTTCCTCTCGGTAAAGCTCCGCCTCCTGCCGACGTCGGGGTACGGCGAGGGCGGCCTCCTGCATCTGATCCTCCCCGCCGTCACTCTGGGCGCGGGATACATGGCCCTGCTGGCCCGCACCACCCGGGCAGCCGTTCTGGAGATTCTCAGCGCGGATTACGTCCGCACGGCCCAGGCCAAGGGCCTTCCGGAATTTCTGATTCATCGGAAGCACGTGCTTCGGAATGCCCTGATCCTCGTCCTGACGACGGCCGGCCTGCAGTTTGGCTCCCTGATCGGCCAGACGGTGATCGTGGAGAAGCTCTTTTCCTGGCCCGGCATTGGTTCGCTGCTGGTGGACACGATCTTCCAGCGGGACATCCCGGTGGTCCAGGGATGCATCCTGCTGATCATCGTGGTCTTCCTCGTGGTCAATCTCGCCGTCGATCTCCTGTATGCGGCGATCGATCCCCGGATTGAGTACCGATGAGAGGGACGCTCCGCATACTCAAGGCGCGGAAGAACCTGATGGTCGGCGGGACCATCACCCTGATCATCGTGCTCATGGCGATCTTCGCGCCGTGGCTGGCGCCATACCACCCCGTCGACCACGCCGACCTGTTGCACTCGGAGGAGGCTCCGAACCGCACCTACCTGTTCGGCACGGACAACCAGGGGCGAGACATCCTGTCGCGGGTCATCTACGGGTCGCGCATCTCGCTAAGCATCGGTCTGGTCACCCAGTCGCTGAACAGCATCATCGGGATTCTCCTGGGTCTCACCGCCGGTTTCTTCGGGAAATGGTGGGACGATGTCGTCATGGGGCTGACCAACATCATGCTCTCCATCCCCGGGCTGGTCTTCGCCGTGGCGATCATGGCCGTGCTGGGTTCGGGGCTCTTCAATGTCTTCCTCGCGCTTGGCTTCACCAACTGGTCGTACAGTTGCCGGGTCACCCGCTCCCAGGTCCTGACGACGCGCTCCCTGGATTACGTCACCGCGGCCCGGGCGCTCGGGTACGGGCGGGTGCGGATCATGCTGACCCAGATCCTGCCCAACATCGTGGGACCCATCCTGGTCATTGCCACGCTCGGTGTGGCCTACGCAATCCTCACCGAAGCCTCACTCTCCTTTCTCGGCCTGGGAGCGCAACCGCCCACGCCCAGTTGGGGGGGCATGTTGTCCACGGCACGCGAGCAACTCTTCACGGCCCCCTGGATCTCGATCTTCCCGGGCTTGGCCATTTTCGTCACAGTGTTGGGTTTGAACCTGCTCGGAGATGGGTTGCGGGATGCCCTTGACCCGCGCACGACCCGTCCGCGGAGATAGACATGGAGACGGCGATTCTGTCCACCCGAATCTTCACCGGCGATGCAGCGCGACCCTGGGCCGAGGCCCTGTGCGTCAAAGACGACAGGGTGTTTGCCGTGGGGACCAACGACGAGGCAAAAGCGGCATGCGGTCGAGGGGCTCGCGTCCTCGAGTTTCCGGGTCGAGTAATTACCCCGGGGGTCGTGGATGCCCATCTCCATTTTGTGAGCTTCGGCCTGTATCTGCAGCGACTGGACCTGCGGAATCTTCCCTCGATCGAAGATTGCAGGGCGCGGGTGAAACAGGCCGTGGCATCCCAAAAGCCAGGCGAATGGATCATCGGTCGCGCCTGGAACGAGCATGTGTGGAAGGAGCAGAGAGAACCCGCGGCCCGCGACCTCGATGATATCGCCTGGGAGCACCCGGTGATGCTGATCAGGCACTGCGGGCACACGGTCTGGCTGAACTCGCTGGCCATGAGGTTGACGCGCATCGAGAAAGGGACTCCGGATGCGCCGGGCGCACGGATCGAGCACGATCCAGAGACAGGCGAGCCCACCGGTCTCCTGCGGGAATACCGGAAGATCATCGAGAAAGAGATCCCGCCGCCGACCCTCGACGAGCGGAAACAGGCGGCCCTCCGCGCCCAGCAAGAAGCCCTCCGTTTCGGCGTCACAGGCGTCCATTCCTGCGAGACCCTCCGGGAATGGGAGGCGTTGGCCGCCCTGGAGGCAGAGGGAAAGCTCAAGGTGCGGGTCCACCATCTCCTGCCGCCCGAAGAACTCGAGCCGGCCCGATCCCGCGGCATCGGGCTAGGCAAGGGAGGCGAACGGTTGTGGTTCGGTCAAGTGAAGCTCTACGCCGACGGGAGCCTGGGATCCGGCACGGCATTGCTCCATGAACCCTATACGGATAACCCCTCCCAACGGGGACTCGCCATTCTCACGCCGAAGGAGTTGCAGGAACGGGTCGAGTTGGCATACGAGGACGGGGGCGATGTTGGAGTGCACGCCATCGGGGACTTGGCGGTGACGAACGTCCTCAAGGCCATCGCTGGAGCGAGGAAGAAGATTCCGGGACCTCGGCGCGATCGGATCGAGCACGTCCAGCTCCTCCATCCGGACGACTTTGCAGTGTTTCCCGATCTCGGCGTCGTGGCCTCCGTCCAGCCGGTCCACCTCCTCACCGACATGCCCGTGGCCGAGAAGAAGTGGGGAATGGATCGTTGCCGCTATTCCTATGCCTGGAAGTCCATGCTCAGGGCGGGAATCCGGCTCCAGTTCGGCTCGGATGCCCCGGTGGAGGCGATCAATCCGCTGTTGAGCTTCCACGCGGCGGTCACCCGCCAGAGCCTCTCGGGCGAACCGAAGGACGGATGGTTCCCCGGCGAAAGACTGTCCCTCGAAGAAATCATCCATGCATTTACCCAGATGCCTGCCTGGGTATCGAGAAAGGAGAATCACCTCGGAACTCTGGCGCCGGGAAAGAAAGCGGACCTCGTCGTGTTCAGCCGGGATCTCTTCCAAACGGCGCCCGGCGACCTGGCGTCGGTGGAGGTGGAGTTGTCGATGGTGAATGGGGAGGTGCTCTACCACGCGGAGGGCAGGGTCTCGGCCTCTTGAGCAAAGCAGTCCGAGACAGGCCGATCGCGGCGGGCACGCCGCCGGGTGCAGTCGCTCGACCGCACCCGACGGCGTGGATATTCCTCGACCCCCGAGGCGAAGGAAATGGTTCGTGCCCGATACGAGAGAGTCCACCCCGAGAGGGCACCTGGAGACGGACAGATGATCACGCTCGATGATGTGAAGCAGGCGGCCAGTTGCATCACGCCGTACGTCAGGAAGACACCGCTGGTTTCCGCCCGGTGCATGAGAGACAACCCGCTTCCCGACGGGGACCTGCTCCTGAAGCTCGAGTGCCTGCAGGCCACCGGATCGTTCAAGGCCCGCGGCGCGACCAACAAGCTCCTCTCCTTGAGCCAGGCCGAGATCCGGCGCGGCATCGTGACGGCGTCCGGAGGCAACCACGGTCTCGCCGTCGCTTACGTCGGCTGGCTGGGCAAGACGACAGCCACGGTGTTCCTCCCCGAGAACGTCTCACCCGAGAAGGCGAAGAAGATCGGAACCTGGGGGGCCAAGCTTGTGATCCAGGGACGCCAATGGCACGAGGCCAACCGGGCGGCCCTGGACCTGGCGGCCCGCGAGGGCCTGACTTATTTCCATCCTTTCGCCGATCCGGTGGTGATCGCTGGTCAAGGGACAGTGGCCCTGGAGATCCTCGACCAAGTGCCCGAGGTGGATGACATCCTTGTGGCTATCGGCGGGGGTGGCTTGATCAGTGGAATCGCCCTGACGGCCAAGGCGTTGCGCCCGTCCATCCGCATCATCGGCATCGAGCCGACCGGGTCGCCGACGCTTTACGAGAGCGTCAAGGCCGGGCGCGTGGTCGAACTCCCGGAGATCACCACGTGCGTCCCGACCATGGCGTGCGCCAAGACCGAGCCGATGAACTTGGAGATCGTCCAGCGCTACGTGGACGAGATCGTCCTCGTCACCGACGAGGACATGCGCGAGGCCTCACGCTGGCTGTGGTTCGAGATGGGCCTCGCCGCGGACCTGAGCGGGGCTGCGTCCATCGCGGCCCTGCGCAGCGGCAGGGTGCGACCAGGGAAGGGCCGCAAGGTGTGCGCCCTGGTGTGCGGCGCCGGACCGGACGGAATGGCATGAACCGCTGGGCTCTTCGCCCCCAGGTGAGCTCGGAGGCGGGCAGGAGGATGGAGGGCTCGCACAGGCTTCTCAAGAAATACCGGTCGTCCATCTTCCCAGACGTCTTGCGTCTCTCCCCCGGTTCGGCGCTCCGCTGCGGCCGGCCCTTCATCACCCCTGGGAAGATCCTCTCCCGAGAGTCGAAGCAAGCCCCGGTTCCAGTCTGCGTCTACACCTGGAAATGAGCGGTGACGGTGCCGATGGGGTCAAACCGGGCCTCGATCCGGTCGCCGGCCTGGACCGGGAGCATCTGGACGAACGAGCCGCTCATGATCCGCATGCCCGCCTCCAGGCTACGGCCGAACTGGCTCAGCTTGTTGGCCAGCCAGGCCACCGATGCCGCGGGATCGCCCATCACCGCGTCCCCGCCGGCGCTGGTGACCGACTTGCCATTGATGAACACCTCGACCCAGGCGTCCCTGAGTGCCAGCCCGGCGGGCAGGGGGCTCAGCGCCGTCCCGGTGATGAAGTATTTCTGCTGGGCGTTGTCCGCGATGGCGAGCGGGGGATCGTCCGCGAACGCCATCCGCCTCTCCACCAACTCGAAGGCCGGGGCGGCGGCGGAGATGGCTGCGCGCGCCTGGGCCACCGTCACGTTGGGGCCTTTCAGGGTCTGGTCCAGGGTCAGGCAAAGCTCGCTCTCGAAGCATGGAGCGATCAATTCGCTCACTTTGAAGGTGGAGCGGGAAGGCTTGTGGCCGCTGGCCAGAAGGACGCCGAATATCGGCTCATGATAGCCCACCTGCTTGCGGATGGATTCGGCGGTCAATCCCACCTTCCACCCCGCCTGTCGTTCTCCTGCCTTCAGCCGTCGTTCCAGAAAGCCCAGCTGCACCCGGTACGCCTCGTCCATGGTGAGCTTGCCCTTCAATTCCGGTGGCGAGTAGACGCCCCGCCGATGCGCCTCCCAGATCAGGTGCATCGCCTCGTGCAGATCCATGCGCGTTCCTCCTGGTTGCCGTTCATCTCGGACGGGCGAGACTCTACCACGACCCCTCGACGGCCCCCAACAGTAATTCCTCCGCTCCTGGCGAGACAGTCCGCACCCCCGAGACGATTCCGGAGACTTGCCCGCAGCTTGACCGCGCCCCCGGGCGCTGCTAGTGTTGCGGGCAGCACGGATAAGGATTGATCCGGCCGGCCCACGCTTCCGCGCGACGGGCCGGCGCGGCATGTGCCCGAATCGGGGTGGGAGTGAGGATGCGGTCGAATCGCGCTGTGGCTTCACCTTGGATCAGGGTGCTGCTCGCCCTCCTTGGGGTGGCGCTCCTCCTGGTGATCCTCGTCCCCATCCTTTCCTGGCTTCCCTACATGGCGCCCGGCTTTGGCTGGTTCCTCCTGGCCGCCGCTTTCATGCTCTGCGTGTTGGTCTATGCCGTCATCGTCGGTCTGCTGCGTAGGCGACGGCCGGATTACACGCCTCCGCCCGTACGGTTCGTTCCCCACTGGCAAATGATGTCAATGCTGGGCCTGGCCCTGCTCGCAATTCTCGCCGCCATCGTCGTCCCGTTCATCGTGG
Source organism: Methylomirabilales bacterium (SeqCode) (assembly GCA_044451055.1). Classification (GTDB taxonomy): domain Bacteria; phylum Methylomirabilota; class Methylomirabilia; order Methylomirabilales; family 2-02-FULL-66-22; genus 2-02-FULL-66-22. Next base: position 239 of record JBIOJT010000259.1, on the reverse strand, counting down.
GGCTGCTGGGCCGCTAGGCCGTGCCCCTTGCCGGCGCCTCCGCCATCGCAACACGAACCCGCCTACCTGGACACACGGGGACTCCCCTCCCTACACCAGGCTGATCGTTACCCATATCCTGAGGGGCTGGACACGGAGGGTTGCAGCAGATGTCGGGCGTGCCGAAGCGCCATGAATCTGTACATGGCGGCCAGATCATCGAGGCGCTGGAGGCCGAGCCAGGTGGTTTTCGTGCCGGG
>JBIOJT010000258.1:0-6896 GCA_044451055.1 Methylomirabilales bacterium (SeqCode) | reverse complement strand
TGGGCAGAACGCATGGGCCCGAGAGGATAGGCGCGGGTCATGGGCCCTGCTTTGCACAGAGGGAGAACCTACCATCCCAGACCTCACCCTGAGAAAATCATTGAACAGTTAGACCCTGAGAGAATTATTGATCTACCACAGTCCGCCCGGCCCGCATTGACAGCCAACCGGACGAATGATAGTTTTCCGGCGCGGATTCCATGCACCGTGCTGTCATCGCAATGGAGGGATCATACCGATGAACCTGTTCAAGCAGTACCTTCCCAAAGACGGGTACACGGCCCTGGTGAAACCGGGGAAGGACGGCATCGAGCTTCTCGAGCTGGGCATGCTGCGGCTGCCCGCGGGCAAGACGTACCGGGGCGCAAGCCAGGGGCAGGAGGTGTGCATCGTCCTCCTGGGCGGCCTGGTCAATGCGACGGTGGGCGAGACCAGTTTCCTCTCCATCGGCAGCCGCGCCAACGTGTTTGCCGGGCGGGCCACCGCTCTCCACATCCCGCCGGGACTGAAGTTCAAGGTCGAGGCCGTGAGCGCGCTGGAGGCGGCCATCGCCCGCGCGCCCAGCGATCTCCCGGGCGAGCCTCGTCTCATCGGTCCGGAGAAGGTCAAGGTGAACGTCCGCGGCAAGGACACCTTCGAGCGGCAGGTGCATGACATCATCGATTTCAATTTCCCCTCCAGGCGCCTCCTGGTCGGTGAGACCTTCAACCAGCCCGGCAAGTGGTCCAGCTTCCCTCCGCACAAGCATGACCGGATGGCCCCGCCCGAGGAGACCCGCATGGAGGAAGTGTACTTCTTCAAGATCAACCCCCCGCAGGGCTTCGGCTTCCAGCGGGTCTACAGCCCGGAGCATAAGTTCGACCAGGCCTACGTCATCCGGGACAACAGCCTCACCAAGCTTCCATTCGGTTACCATCCGACCGCCGCCGCTCCCGGCTATTCCCTGTACTACCTCTGGGTGCTGGCCGGGGAGCCGCGCAACTATACGCTCTACGATGATCCGGATCACAAGTGGGTCAGGGATGCCTAGAGGTCGACGGGCGACGGCGGGCGACGTAAGGGTTGCCCCCGGCACCCGACGACGAACAGCCACGGCGTCCCACGGACCTGACGCCTCAAGACGGCTGCTGACCTTCCTGGGCAAGGATGCGGCCGGAGGCGTCCCTGCGCGGATTTCAAGGGGGGCGTTCGGATTTCGGTGTGCGAGACGGACGGTCGGACGAACGCACGCCTCCGTTTCGGAAGGGGGGCAAAGCTATGGCCGGTGGCTCGGAACGACGGAAGGCTCCCCGGATCCTCATCGCCGAGCGTCTCGGCGCCCGGGCGCGCGCCACGCTGAACGTCACCGTCATCGACCTCAGCGCCAAGGGCGCCCGGATCGAGCATGCTGAATTCCTCCGCCCGGGAGCGACCTACGAGTTCGAGCTTCCGCCCGCGCTCGGTCCGCTGATCCTCACGGTCAGGGTCGTCCACAGCGCCGTGGCCGGCACCGAGGTGACCCCGGATGGGGAGCGGCATCTCCGTTACCAGAGCGGCCTCACCTTCGTCGAAACCACCGCGGAACAGCAGGCAGCTCTCGCGGTCATAGTGGAGCGACTCGCCCCGGAGGGTGGCCTTGGGGAGGGTCATCTCATGGTGTGAGTCCCTATCCTCGATCCCGTCTCCTCCCGCCGGGGGCAAGAGAGGCCCTCCGGCCTGTCAACGAACGAGGCTCCCATGCCAGGCTGCTGGAAATGTCATCGCGATCTCGGGCCCATGCTCGAGCACCAGAAGATGGTGACCGAGAAGGGCCCCATCTGCTATGCGTGCTTCAATTCCCTCCAGGAGGAGGCGTATCAGGCCGAGCAGGCACGCCGGGCCGCGGAGCAGCCGCGGGATGAACCCTCCTGAGCCAGCCCTGCGAATCGGGTCTCCCCAAGAGTCGTCGCCTGCTTGACCCTGTGGTTTTCCCGCCCGACTTTCCCCTGGGGCTCGCGCCCCAGTCCATTCTTCTGGCGGCAGGCGAGCAGAACCGACCTGACCTGATTCCAAGCGGTTCAACGCAAGTGGTGCAGCGACCGTTTCCTTCCATTGACAACGGCGAAACGGTAACCTAGCGTCTTGTGGCATCTTCATCAGGCGAGGACAGCGTAACCATGGATCTGCTCAACGCGGCGATGGCCCATTTCGAGAATCTCCAGGCGAAGCTCGGCCTCTCGCCCAGGCTCAGGAGGATGGGAGGCGTCCTTCTCCTGCTCCTGGTTGGCTGGTTCGATTACATCACGCCGCCGGAGGTGGCCTTTACCCCTTTCTATCTTCTCGCCCTCATCCCCATTGCATTTCTCGAGCCCGTACCAATCTGCTTGGCCTTCTCCCTGCTGGCTGCCGTCATCTATTTCGGCGCTGACGTCCTCACGAATCCTGGCACCGCCGAGCTGGTCTATCCGTATTGGACGGCCCTCGCCAACCTGATCAGTTTCAGCCTCATCAGTTCGGCGATCTCCCTGCTCGTCGGCGAGAGGAGACGGCTCCGCCTCTCAGAGCAGGCCCTCCAAGACAAGGCTCGGGAGCTGGAGGAGAAGAACCGGGCCTTGGGGGAGAGCCTGCAGGCACTCAACAAGCTTCAGGAAGAGATCGTGGCCAAGGAGAGGCAGGCCGCCATCGCCGAAACGATCAACTCGGCGACCTATGAAATCGAAAGACCCCTCATCTCGATCTCCGTCCATGTCGAGGATCTCATGCGATCAGTCGAACCGCACGAGGACATCTACCCTCTCGTCGAGAAACTCGCGGAACGCGTCGGAGATATGGAAGGGATCCTGAAGAACATCCGGGATCTTCGGAAGGGAAAGGCCGGGTGAAGTCACTCAGCGAGGCTAACCAGGGCCACTCTGGCCGGGCGAGGCCGGTTGCCTTCTGAGTCCGAAGAACGTCAACAGGCTCGCGCCGGTCAGACCCGCCACCATCCACGCAGCGATCCGGAACCCTCCGCGCCCTTGGCCATCGGGTCCTCCCGATTCTTGTCTCGCCCAGGAAGGGAGACGCCCGGCGCGGTTCGGCTCCTCCTCCCGCTCACGTCCTCTGATCCCATGTCTTCCTCTGAAGAGTGCCCACCGGGCGGTGCCCCGTCGCCTGGCGAAGGGCAAATCACCGAGAAAGAACCCGACGTGACCGGCGCGTGGAGGAGACGATGACGGGAACGATGTCGGGCAGAGACTTGCAGGCGGTCAGGAGCTTGGACAGGCGGCGGCCGGGCTCGACGGCACCCCTGACGACTCGGGGCAGCGATACCCCCGGACCCGGACGTCTGGTGCGGAAGAGTTGCGCGAAGGCGTAGGCGATCTCCGGAATGGTGGAGACCCTGGCAAAGCCGCCAAGCCCCAGCACCAGCGGGTTGTCGCTCCCGTGGATCAGACTCCGGCTGTCCGACTTGTAGAGGACGATGGCCTTCCCGGCCATCCAGGCCATGGCGGCTTCGACCACTGCGCCCTCGTCGGGGACGCGCCCATTCATGTTCAAGACCAGCCCCTGGCACCCCGACACGACCTCGTAGGTATCCAGCCAAAAGATGGCCTGCTGGATCATCCGGGTCGCCTCCGTGGAATCGTAGCCTCCCCGCAGGAACTCCCGGTAGACATCCGTAAAGACAAAGCCATCCCGGTGCGGGAGAAACACGGGGAAGCCGGCGCCCTCCAGCGCGCGGGCGATCTCCGCCATCTCCTCCCGCTCGGCCCGGTTGAACAGGGGCCCGGCGCAGTAGATGCGTGGAGCGGGCTTTCTCTTCCGCGTGGCTGCCAAGGTCTCTCTGGTCCCGGTGCGGTGAGCTCGACCCTCGGTGGTGATAGGCGGGCCCGGTTAATTCTGGCGCCCCGTGGATCTTTCGGCCGACGCGTTGCGGTCGGAGAGGTGGGAAAGGACGGCCACGAGGTGATCCTGCACGATCGCCAGACGGGTGACCACCTCGACCGCCTCCAGCACCCGCTGGCGAGTCTCGGCGTCGGCGACGGCCGCGCCGGCGATCCGGTCCAATATGATGCCCGGATCCTTCACCCCGCTGAAGATCTTCGCGATCTCGCCCTGTCCCTTCTGCACCTCGGACAAGATGCGCAGGTAAAACACTTTGAGGCGTTCGATTCGGTCCGCCAGCGTCTTGGGGTTCGGATCGGAATACCGGTCCGGCAGCGGCCGGGCGCGAGCCACCCGGTAAGACTTGTCGGCCGGAAGCTCCGCCGTGATGCCAATGCGCATCGTCCCGCGGAGCAAGATGTTGAACCGCCCGTCGGGGAGTTCCTCGTACTGGATGATCTCGCCCGCTCCCGCGATGGGGTAGATCGGCGGTCGCCCGTAGTAGTCATTCTCCCATCCGGGCCGCAGAAGCGCCATGGCGAGGCGCTTGTCGCCGGCCAGGCAGTCGCGCACCATCTCCCGGTACCGCGGCTCGAAGATGTGCAGGGGCAGCAACGTGTGCGGGAACAGCACCACGTCCGGCAGCGGGAAGATCGGGATGTGGATGACGGCGTTCATGGGTGGTCAGTCGCGCGATATCGGTCCAGCGCTAAAGATCAGGAGCGGTGGTAAGATAGCACGATAGACATTTGCACGGAAGCAGAAGAACGGGGCTCCGTCGAGCGGGCGATGCCCCCGTGTCCCCACCGGGCCGCGCCACATGCCAGGGCGGCCCTTGGCGTGGTCTACATCATGCTTCGAACCAGCCCCCCATCCACCTGTACCGTCACCCCGGTGACATATCTCGCCCGATCCGAGACGAGAAACACGATCATGTTGGCAACGTCCTCCGGGTCTCCCATCCGGCCGAGGGGAATCTCCCCCTCCCGCAGCCGCTTCGTCTCATCGAAGCTCTTCCCCAGTTTCTGGCTCCAAACCGTCAACATCTGGCGCTGGCGGTCCGTCATGATGATGCCCGGGAGGACGTTGTTCACACGGATCTTGTCCTTGGCCAGCTCCAGGGAGAGGGACTTCGCCAGGCCGATGACGCCGGACCGAATAGAGTTCGATAGGATCAAGTTGTCTATTGGCGTCTTGACCGAGGTGGACTGGAGGTTGATGATCACACCGCCACCGGCCTTCCGCAAATGGGGCAGGACCTCGCGCACCAGGCGGACCGTGCTGAGGAGGTTCAGCTCGAAGGCCGATTGCCACCGGGCGTCGTCCACGTCATCAAACACGCCCGGTGTCGGCCCCCCGGCGTTGTTCACCAGGATGTTCACGGTGCCCCATCGCGCCACCGTCTCCCCAACCACCCACCTGACATCGTCGTGCCTGGTCACATCGGCCGGGATGGCGAGAACCTCCGCGCGGTGCTTCTCCCGGACCTCCTCGGCGGCCTTGTGCAGATCTGCCTCGTTGCGGGCCAGCATGGTCACCCGCGCTCCCTCGGCGGCGAGTCCCATGGCTGTCGCCTCGCCCATCCCCCTGCTGGAGGCCGCCACGATGGCCACTTTGCCCTTCAAGCCGAGATCCATCATTCCTCCCTGGAAATTGGTCCTCCCGTGGAACGGGTGCTGCCCAACGAATCCCTCGCCGGGTCGGGCGTCGTCTGCCAACCCGAGGCAGGGTGATGCAGGGAGCCGCCGCGGCTCAGCGGCGCGGCAGGAAGATAAAAACCCTGTCGCCTGCTATGGCCGGAAGACGTAACCCGGCCCCACTTGCGCTGCCTGCGGGATGCCGCCCAAGTCGGAGAACAGGTCCGGATGCTCCTTCATCACCTTCAGGATGTACTGGGGCGCGAATACCTTGTTGACGTCGATGACGCTGGGGATGTGTCCCAACTTGTTCAGCCGGTCGTTGGCGCTGTACAGGGCGCGGTAATTGTTGGCCGAGATCCGGATGTCCAGCTGCTGGATGTTGTACTTCATCGCGTCCTGGGCGATCTCGAGCCGGGTCCCCGGTAGCCAGCGCACCGCGATCTGCGCCGTGCCGGCGGGGTTCGCCCGCATCCACTTGTCCGCCTCGGCTCGGGCCGCCAGGAATCGCTCCACCGTGTCGGCGTTCTTCTCGGCCCAGTCCCGCATGGCCACGATGAACCCGAGGAACCCGATGACCTGGCCGCCCCGGATCACCTCGTAGCTCCCGGTCACATCCTTCAGCGCCATGATGGGAAACGGATCCCAACCGCTGAAGGCGTCTATCCCCTTGGCCAGCAGAGCCACCGGCATCTCCTGGGGCGGCGTGTTGACCAGGGTAACGTCGCTGGGCTTCAGGCCCGCCTTCTCCAGCAGGCCCAGGATGTAGAGGTGATTGATCGTACCGAACGAGGCGGCGATGCGCTTGCCCTTGAGGCTCTGGAGGTCTCCCGGCTTGATGCCGGAGCCCTCCCGCGCTACCAGGGCCGTGGTGGCGTCGGAGCCGAGGCGCGCCGCGCTTCCGGTATAATTCCCCAGGATGACCAGGTCCATCCCGCGGATCACCGCTCCGATCATGGGGACCCCGACTTGGCCGATCTGGATCTCGCCGGCCTGAAGTGCATTGAGCTGATCCACCCCTGTCGGATAGGGCCGGGCAATGGTGACGTCCAGGCCCCACTTCTCGAAGAAGCCGCGGTCCAGCGCCACCGGCGTACCGAGCTGGTCAATGGCGCCAACGATCCCCGTGGAGACCTTCGTGAGAGTAGCCGGGCTGGCGGCGCCGGTCGCGGCCGGGCCGGCCGTCACCAATGGGAGGATCATCGCAACCAAGGTTACGGCGATGACCGAGGCGGGCCGCCTCGCTACCGTCCATGAGATCGTGGTTTTCATGGAATCCTTCCTCCTGTGTGAGTCCCGTTTCAGCGACATCGCCGCTAAGTTAATTCACCCTGGTCGATGCCTCCGGGGTGCCGCGAGCACACCCAGCCTTGGGGCTGGGTACCCGCCGTTGCGGTGGGGGGTACCCGCCCAACGGGCGGGTCAGGGCCGGCC
>JBIOJT010000257.1:0-6908 GCA_044451055.1 Methylomirabilales bacterium (SeqCode) | reverse complement strand
GGCCAGGAACAGGACCACCAGGACGAGGATGACCACGAGCAGCGCGAGTGAAATCTCCATGACCGGATCCCCATGTCCACCGCGGGAACGAGTGGGCTCTCAGGCCACGATCTCGGTCCCAATGCCCTCGGGGGTCAGCAATTCCTCGATGAGCGCGTGCTGCCGCGTCCCGTTGATGATGTGGGTCTTCCGCACCCCGGCCTTCAGGGCGGTGAGACACGCCTGCACCTTCGGGAGCATGCCCCGGCTGATGGTCCGGTCCGCGATCAGGCGCTCCACATCCTGACGGGCCAGCGTGGACAGCAGCCGTCCCTCCTTATCCAGGATCCCATCGGTATCGGTGAGGAGCACCAGCTTCTCGGCCACCAGGGCCGCCGCCACCTCGCCCGCCACCAGGTCGGCGTTGATGTTGTAGGTGGTACCCGCCTCATCGCCGGCCGTGGGCGCCACCACGGGGATGTATCCCGCCTCCTGCAGGGCGCGAATGGGCCGGGGTTCCACCCGCACGACATCCCCCACCAGGCCCAGGTCCACCATGTGCCCATCGGGCGTCCTAGCCGGCGCCGCCTTCCTCGCCTGGATCAACCCGCCGTCCTTTCCCGAGAGGCCGATGGCGGCGCCGCCCAGCCGCTGGATCCACGCGACGATCTCCTGGTTGATCTCGCCCACCAGCACCCGCTCCACGATGCGCACCGTCTCGGCGTCGGTGATGCGCAGGCCCTGGACGAACTGCGGCGTGAGCCCCGTGGCCTGCATGGCCTGATCGATCTGCGGCCCGCCCCCGTGCACCACCACCGGCTGCATCCCGACCAGCCGCATCAGGATGAGATCCTGGATGACCGCCGTGGTGAGCTGCGGGTCCAGCATGGCGTTGCCGCCGTACTTCACCACCACCGTCTTGCCGCTGAACGCACGGATGAACGGCAGCGCCCCGATGATGATCTCCGCCTTGCTGGGAAGCGAGCCCATCCTGCGCCCTCAGGCCTGCGTCCCCTGGCCCCGCAGCGCCTGCAGCTCCCGCACCCGCGCCTCCAGGTCCGCGTTCGCCCGGGCCAGGAGGGCGTTGGTCCTGGCCAACTCGTCCACCGAGGAGGCCAGGCGCTCGAAGAGCTGGGTCGAGGCAAAGCTCAGGGAGACCAGGCAGGAGAAGGTGGTGAACAGGGCCAGGTCGTTCTCGTCAAAGGATCTTCCTGTCACCTTGTTGTTGGCGTTCAAGACACCGATGGTCTTGCCGTTGACCTTCAGAGGGACGCACATCAAGGAGTTGGTGCGGTAGCGGGGGTGCCGGTTGCCCTGCCCGTGGACGGGATCCTGCGAGAGGTCCCGGATCAGGAGAGGCTCTCCCGTCTCCGCCACCCGGCCCGAGATCCCCTCGCCCATGCCGCGGACCGCCTCCCGCTGCACCGACGGATCCAGGCCCTTGGCATGGGCGATGCGAAGCGTCCCCTCCGGCTCGGTCACCAGCATCAGGGAGACGATCTCCACCTCCAGCACGTCAGCGATGAGGTCGATCACGCGCTGAAAGAGCGACGCGTTGTCCTTCAGGAACTCCCCCAGGGTATCCCACCGGATCATGTTTGAGAGTTCAATGGCGTTTTGCTGTAACCGCGCGAGGTGAGGCAAGTACATCCCCCCGGGTTGCGCGGCGTACCCCTGCTGGATCGCGCCGCTGACGATGTGGACCATCTCCTCCACGTTGAGGGGCTTGCGCAGGCATTGCACCGCCCCCAGGCGCCGGGCCTCCACCTCGGTTCGCGGGGAATCCCGCCCGCTCACCACCACCACGGGCGTGGCGGGATACTTCCAGCGAATCCCGGCCAGGAGTCGCAGCCCGTCGAGTTCGGGCATCACCACGTCCAGAATGACGGCCCGAACCGGCTCCCGCTCCAGGATCCGCAGGGCCTGCGTCGCGTTCTCCGCCACCTGCACGGCGAATCCCGCCTTTTCCAGCCCGTGGCGGGCCACGGTCAGGAACAGCCGTTCGTCCTCGACGATCAGGATGGTGTCCATGGCTGAGCCAGCGCCCAGATCCGAGCCGATGAAACAGAAACCGTCAGCGGTCGGGTATCAGCCATCAGCCCCCGGAATCGTGGACGAGCCTGGCCCGGGTTGGTGGTCCCAACGCGCACGCGGTTGAGTCGGAAGCCGGGGGCTGACCGCCGATGGCTGAACGCTTCATCCTTAGAGAATGAACCGGCTGAGATCCTGATCCTTGACGATCGCCGCCAGCTTCTTGCGCACGTCCTCGGCGGCGATCGTCACCTTGACCCCCTCCATGTGCGGGGCCTCGAAGGAGATCTCGTCCAGCAACCGCTCCATGATGGTGTACAGTCGCCGCGCTCCGATACTCTCCGTCGCCTGGTTGACCGCGGTGGCGATGGCTGCGATCTCCTCGATGGCGTCCCGCGTGAACGTGAGGTCCACTCCCTCCGTCGCCAGCAGGGCGGTGTACTGCTTGGTCAGAGCGTTTTCCGGCTCGGTCAGGATGCGCACGAAATCGTCCCGGGTCAGGCTCTGCAGCTCGACCCGGAGGGGGAACCGCCCCTGGAGTTCCGGGATGAGGTCTGACGGCTTCGAGACGTGTAAGGCGCCGGCGGCGATGAACAGGATGTGGTCCGTCCGGACCAACCCGTACTTGGTGCCGACCGTGCAGCCCTCCACGATGGGAAGCAGATCGCGCTGCACCCCTTCCCGGGAGACGTCCGGGCCGTGGGTCCGCTCGCGCCCGGCGATCTTGTCCACCTCGTCCAGGAACACGATGCCCGAGTTCTCCACGCGAGCGATGGCCTCGCTGACGACCTCCTCCTTCTCCACCAGCTTGTCCGCCTCCTCCTGGGTGAGGATGCGGCGCGCCTCCTGGACCTTGACCTTGCGGCGCTTGGTCCGCTGGGGCAAGAGGTTGCCGAGCATGTCCTTCAGGTTCTCCTGGATCTCCTCCATGCCCTGCCCGCCGAGGAACTCGACCATGGGCAGGCCCCGGTTGGCGACCTCGATCTCGACCGTCCGATCGTCGAGCGCCCCCTCGTGCAGCCGCTGGCGCAGCTTCTCCCGTGTCTCGTGGGCGGTGCCCCCCTCCGGGGCCACCGCCTGGCCGAAGGCCCCCATCCGGGACGAGGGCAGCAGGAGATCCAACAGGCGCTCCTCTGCCAGCTCCTGCGCCCGTTCCTCCACTTTGCGGGTCTTCTCGCCGCGGACCATGCCCACCGCCAGCTCCGCCAGGTCCCGGATCATGGACTCCACATCCCGGCCCACGTACCCGACCTCGGTGTACTTGGAGGCCTCCACCTTGATGAAGGGCGCCTCGGCCAGGCGGGCCAGGCGGCGGGCGATCTCCGTCTTGCCCACGCCGGTCGGGCCGATCATGATGATGTTCTTCGGCGCGACCTCGTCCCGCAGCCCCGGGGGAAGCTTTGTCCGGCGCCAGCGATTCCGCAGGGCGATGGCCACGGCCCGTTTCGCCTCGCGCTGGCCGATGATGTACTTATCGAGTTCCGCCACGATCTGGCGGGGCGTCAATCGATCCATGAGAAACTACACCTCAATTTCAAATTGAAAACTGACAACCGACAACTGACAACCGGCGTTTCGACTCGGCTGTCGGTTCATCATTGTCAGTTTGAACTTTTTCATTGAGGCCGGGACCTGGGTCCACGGCCTACAGCTCCTCGACCGTGATCTGGTCGTTGGTGTACACGCAAAGGGAGGCAGCGATGCGCATCGCCTCTTCCGTGATCTGTCGGGCGGTCAAATCCGAGTGCTTCACCAGCGCGCGGGCGGCAGCGGCGGCGTAGGCCCCGCCGGACCCGATCCCGATGATCCCGTCATCCGGCTCGATCACATCGCCCGTTCCAGAGATGATGAGCGAGTGCTCCCGGTCCACCACGGCCAGGAGGGCCTCCAGTCGTCGCAAGGCGCGGTCCATCCGCCAGTCCTTGGCCAGCTCCACCGCAGCCCGGGGAAGGTTCCCGTTGAACTCGTCCAGCTTGGCCTCAAACTTCGCGACCAGGGCAAAGGCGTCTGCCGCTGCGCCCGCGAACCCGGCGATGACCGTGTCGTTGTACATCCGCCGGACCTTGCGGGCAGTGTGCTTCATCACCACCTCGCCGAAGGAGACCTGCCCGTCGCCGGCGATGGCCACCTGACCGCGATGCCGGACGGAGAGAATGGTCGTGCCCCGCGCGACAGGCGTGTCCGGTCTCTTCATGGCTTCCTCGTGCCAGGGACCGTCGGGTCCTGGCCTGCCCGCGCCCTCGGATGGGCGCGGTCGTACACCTCGAGCACCTTGTCCAGCCCGACGTGCGTGTAGCGCTGCGTGGTACTCAGTCTCGCGTGGCCCAACAGCTCCTGGATGGCGCGCAGGTCCGCCCCGGCGTCCAGGAGGTGCGTGGCATAACTGTGCCGCAGGCCGTGGGGGGTGATCTTCTTCCCCAAGCCGCTCGCCATCAGATGCCTGAGCACGAGCCGGGAGACGCTCCGGTCCGTGATGCGGCCCCCGCGGCGGTTCAGGAAGACAGCCTCGGAGTCCGTTGGCCCTTTGGCCGCCCGTGGGTGAAACTCGCCGCGGACATCCAGATAGGCGCGGAGGGCCTCTCGCGCCTTGTGGCCGACGGGAACGATCCGCTCCTTCCGGCCTTTGCCCCGGACCCGGGCGAAGCCTTCGTGAAGATCCACATCAGGAAGGTTGAGCCCCACCAACTCCCCGATCCGGAGGCCCGCGGCGTAGAACACCTCCAGGATCGCCCGGTCGCGCAGAGCGAGGCTCTCGGCGTCTCTCCGAGGGGACTCCTCACCCTCGGCATTCCGGGGCGACGCCATCAGTTGGAAGGCTTCGTCCACAGAAAGGTGAGGCGTCGTCCGCACAGGGAGGCGAGGCCCCTGCACCAGCTTCGCGGGGTTCGCGGTCAGGTGCCCTTGGCGGCACAGAAAGCGGAAGAACGAGCGCAGCGTGGCCAGCTTCCGCGCCATGCTGCTCTTGGCCAGATGCGCCCCGTGGAGCCGAGCCAGGAATCCCCGGATGGCCAGGTGATCCACCAATGCCGGAGTCGGACTGCCCCCGCCGACTCCGCGCGCCTGCAGGTACGCCAGGAACTGTTCGAGGTCCACCCGGTAGTTCCGCAGCGTGTGGGCTGATGCGTCGCGCTCCGCCTTGAGGTAGGTCAGGTATTCCTCGATGGCCGTCTGCACCGTTCCCCCAAAAAGGCGAAAAGGCCAGCCGCCAGTCCACCAGGTGGCGGACCGGGCAACCGGCCACCTCGCGCGAAATCTACGCCGGATGGTCGGAAAGATCAAGCGAAAAGGCCAGTTGCTCGTTCCCGGCTGCGCGTCCGGAGGAAGCCGGGAGAGCAGAATGCCCGCCCATCAGTAGCCGAAACGCTACGTCAGACACTGCTGCCAAGCGGAAAAGTCGGCCAGGGCTCGGTCGGTGAGGTGCCGATTGCGCTCGCGGCGGTCTCGGACGATCTGGGGCAACCGGGGGAGAACGCCGAAATTCGCGTTGATGGGCTGGAAGGTTTCCGGCGCTGACTGTGTGAGGTAGCGCAGGAGGGCGCCAAGCATCGTCGTCGCCGGCGGGCTGACCGACCGTTCCGCTCGCATGAGGCGGGCGGCGTTGATCCCGGCCAGGAGACCGGTGGCCGCCGATTCCAGGTAGCCCTCGACCCCGGTGAGTTGCCCAGCGAAGAACACGCCGGCCTCCCCCCGGAATTCGAGTGTCTCGCGAAGCAGCAGGGGCGCCATGATGAAAGTATTCCGGTGAACGCTCCCGTAGCGGAGGACCTCAGCCTGCGGCAATCCGGGGATCAGGCGGAGCGCCTTGAGCTGATCACCGCGCCGCAGGCGGGTCTGGAACCCGACCAGGTTGTACATGGTGGGGTGCCCGTCGGGTCCCCGGTTTTCCTGCCGGAGCTGCACCACGGCATACGGCCGCCTGCCGGTGCGAGGATCCCTGAGGCCCACGGGCCGCATCGGGCCGAAGCGAAGCGCATCCTCCCCCCGCTCTGCCAGCTCCTCGATGGGGAGGCAGCCCTCGAAGTACTTCGCCTCCTCGAAATCGTGAAGCGGGTACCGGTCACCCTTGAGCAGCGCCTCGCGGAACGCGAGGTACTCGTCCCGCGTGAGCGGGCAGTTGAGGTAGTCGTCGCCGCCCTTCCCGTACCGCGACGCCACGAAGGCGAACGCATGATCGATCGAGTCGGATGATACGATGGGCGAGATCGCATCGTAAAAATAGAGCCATCGGGAATTGGGGGACGCGCCGCTCTCCGCCTCGAGAACGGCCACGAACCGCCGCTGGAGATCGAGCGAGAGTCGGTCGGAGGTGAGGGGACCCGTGGCCACGATGACCGGCCGCTCCACGGGAAGTTCTGGAACTTCCTGTCGGACGACCTGAATCCGCGGATGCGCCGTCAGAGTCTCGGTCACGGCTGAGGCGAATCGTTCCCGGTCCACGGCAAGGGCCAATCCCGCGGGAACTCGGCTTGCCTCGGCACAGGTGAGAATCACCGAGCCGAGGGCCCGCATCTCTGCCTTGAGCAGACCACTGGCATCCTCCAGGGATTCCGACTTGAGGGAGTTGCTGCAGACGAGCTCGGCCAGACGATCGGACCCGTGGGCCGGCGTTCGCACCGCGGGGCGCATCTCAACCAGCCGGACGGTGCATCCCCGCCGCGCCACCTGCCAGGCCGCCTCGCAGCCCGCCAGGCCTCCGCCGATGACCGTGACCGCAGGTTCAGCCATGCCTTCAGAGTACAGCATGGACACCCTGGGGGCTAGCCCAACTTCCAATGTGAGTTGGCGTTTTTGAGGCCTCCGCGGGAGGAACCCCCAGTGATTTCGCGGTGCGCGTCGCCGAAAGCCCAAAGTAGTCACGAATATGTGGTCAGGTATCGCACTATTGCCCTTGACAACTC
>JBIOJT010000256.1:0-6908 GCA_044451055.1 Methylomirabilales bacterium (SeqCode) | reverse complement strand
CGGCGGCGGCGGGCCGCGTGCCTAGAAGCAGCAAGAGCAAGACGATGGCGACGAGCAGTCGGGGTGTACGCATGATCCTCCGGAACAGGTCTCAGGATGAGGGCCGGCCGCGAAACTCGGCCGACACACGGGAGAGCGTGGCTGGTTCCGCCAAGAGATCCACCGCGGTCATGGCCATGGCTTTGGCCGCCAGGAGCATGCCCCGTTCTCCGGCCTCGGAGATGGCGGCCTCGGCGAAAGCGGCCATGTGGCAGGTGACCTCCCGGGGCGAGATCTGGAGCATGGGCTGGATCGTGGGAACCACCTGACTCACGTTCCCCACGTCCGTGGACCCCAGCTCCCGATCCACCGGCCCCTGGTCCACGGTCTCCCCGAGCGATTCCAGGTTGCGCTGGAACAGCTCGGCTAGAGCATAGACCGGTTTGTAGGGATGATAGTCCTTGCCCGCCGGCGTGATCTTGACCCGGCATCCCGTCGCCTGGGCCGCCGCCTCCAAGCAGGCGACCACCCGTCGGAACAGTTCGTCCATGTACGCGAGGTCCAGGGCCCGGACGTAGAAGCGGGCCGCGGCGTAGTCCGGGATGATGTTGGGGGCCTGGCCTCCGTGGGTGATGATTCCGTGGATGCGGGCGTCGGAGCGCACCTGCTGGCGCAAGGCGCCGATCCCCGTGTACCCCAGGACCACGGCGTCCAGGGCGTTGATTCCATGCTCCGGTGAGGCGGCGGCGTGGCTGGCCTTGCCGAAGAACTCCACCGTGAGTTCCCGCATGCCCAGCGCCAGCTTCACCATCTCGGTTCGGTTGCTGGGGTGGACCAGCATGGCGGCGTCCGTCCCGGCAAACACGCCCGACTCCACCAGCGGGATCTTGCCGCCTCCCTTCTCCTCGGCCGGGCAGCCGACCACCAGAGCCTCCCCCGGCGTCTTGTCCAGGATCGCCTTCACCGCCAAGGCCGCCCCCAGGGACGCCGTCCCGATCAGGTTGTGACCGCAGGCGTGGCCCAAGCCAGGCAGTGCATCATACTCGGCGAGGAAGGCGATCCGCGGCTCCCCCGATCCGGCGCGGGCCAAGAACGCCGTGGGCAGGCCGGCCGCACCGCGCGTCACCGCAAAGCCATGCTGATCCAAGACGGCCGTCAGATGCTCGGCCGCCTTGTGTTCCTCGTAGGCCAGCTCCGGGTTCGCATGCAGGAACCGACTGGTGGTGAGCAGGTCCGAGGTCAGCCGGTCCACCTCTGCCTGGACGCGCTGCTTGAGGGACTGCACTTCTCCTCGAGTCGTCACGAGTCGTCTCCCTGATCCTGATCTGAGCCTTCCAGGGCGCGTGGTAACGGAATGTCCCGGGCCAAAGGAAACCCATCGAAAAGGCGGGGGAAGCCGGAGGAAGATACCACGCGGCTGCCCTCCGTACAAGGATTCGAGCCGGGCAGCAAATTTTTATTGACACCCAAACAAATGTTTGGTATCTACTGGTCATGTTCCGGGTGAGTGCCGTCACCCGCCGGGAGGACGAGAGCCTCCTGGCCCTCTTGAATTGCCTTGCCGAAGGCGACCGGCCGCATCTGCCCTTGCGGGGGCCCACCAGCCGTGCACCGAAAGACGTCCCGGCGACCCGGGCGGGCCTTTCCCTGCTCACGGGACCGCCCTTCATCCTGGACCTCGGAACGACCCTGGCCGGCCGGGTGATCCTCACCGGGCGCACGGTCCTGTACGTGGACGGGGCCAACGCCTTTGATCCCTACATTCTCTCCGCCCTGGCGAAAGATGCCGGACAACCTCCCAAGGCGGTCATGCAGCGCCTGTATCTCACCCGCGCCTTCACGTGCCATCAACTGGAGACCCTGCTCGTGGAACGCTTGCCCTCGGCGATCGCCCGCTATCACCCGGGCCTGGTGGTGATCTCCGGCTGGAGTCACCTGTTCCACGACGAGAATGTTCCCGCGCGCGAGGCATTCCGCCTGCTCCAGAACACGGCGCGGCGGATCCGGTCGCTGGCCGAGGCCGGCCAGCCGATCCTGGCCACCCACCCCGAGGAGCCGGTGACGCCCAGGCTGCAGCCCCTCCGGGAGATCTTGACCCGCGCCGCCGACGGCGTCGCCCGGCTCCGCGAAGAGGAGGGCTTGATCCTGGTCACTCGTGAGAAACCACCGGACCCCCACGGCGCCCGATCGCTGGTGATTTCGCAGGAGGACTGCCGGCCCTGGATCCGCGGGCACCATCACCAGGAGCTGCCGGTGGCGTACCCGTGGAGTGGGCGATGACAGCGGGATGTATCCCGCATCGCTGAGGGCTGATCGCTGATAGCTGATCGCCCTGTCGTGAGGTGCGTCATGGGTAGAACCGTTGCACCGTTCAGCCAGATCCTGGAGGCCGAGTTCGAAAGCTGGAACAAGTTCCGTCGTGCCCTGCGCCGCGAGGACCAGGAGGCCTTCGACGCTCTCTTCGCCGCTGCCAAGTACCACGTGGCCGCCATGGTCTACGCCTCGCGCTTGACGCCCTTGGAGGCCATCCTCATGGGCATCCTGGTGGAGCACCAGAAGGCCATCACGCAGCTCCGGGGACGCATCCGGGCGCTGGAGGCGGCGATCCAGCCGCCACTCACACTGACCCCGCAGGAGCCGGCGGCATGACGCGTCGAAGAACTGTCTCCCGCGAGGTGGCCCGATTGCCTCAGTTGCCAGACTACCTGGCCCCGGGTCTGGACATCATCTTCGTCGGGATCAACCCCGGGGTGCAGTCGGCGCGGGCCGGGCACTACTACGCGAACCCCAGAAATCCCTTCTGGCGCCTCCTCCACAGGGCCGGCCTCACCCCGCGCGAACTGCGGCCGGAGGAGGATCACCTCCTGCCGACCCTTGGCTATGGCCTCACCGACATCGTGAAGCGTCCATCGCGGGGCGTTGCCGACCTTCGCCCTCCCGAGTTCCGGCGGGGACGCCGGATCCTCGAGGAGAAACTGCGCGCCCGCCAGCCCCTGATCGTCTGCTTCAACGGCAAGACCGGCTTCGCAAACTTCTTCGGTGCGGAGCGCTTCAAGCGCTTCGGCATTCAGGCCGTCATGATCGGCGCGTCCCGGGTCTTCGTGGTCCCCTCGACTAGCCCGGCCAACGCCGGAATACCGGTCTTCGTGAAGCTTCGCTACTTCCGCGTCCTCCGGCACTGGCGCGAGGATTTGGCTCATGGCCGATGGCTCATAGCCCATAGCTGATGGCTGACCGCTGAAAGCTGAAGGCAGAGTGCCCCATGGAAACCTTGTTCGCCGAATCGGAACCGCAAGTCAAGGGCATCGAGCGCATGGCGCGCGAGGCGTCCACCTTGCTCGAAAAGCGCGAGGCCGAGTACCTGAGCATCCAGGTGCGCTCCGTCCTGAACCGCTGTTCCAGCCCGCGCATGCCCTTCACCTGGACCATCAATCCGTATCGCGGATGCGAGTTCGGCTGCCGCTACTGCTACGCCCGCTACACCCACGAGTTCATGGGGATGACGCAATGGGAGGACTTCGAAGAAAAGATTTACGTGAAGCGGGACGCGGCCCGGATCCTCGCCCGCGAGCTTTCCCCCGAACGCCTGAGCGGCCAGAGCATCGCCCTCGGCACCGCCACCGATCCCTACCAGCCGGCGGAGCAGCGCTACGGCGTGACCCGCAGTCTCCTGGCCGTCATGGCCGCGGCGCGCGACTTGCGCCTCTCCATCACGACCAAGGGCGACCTCGTGACGCGGGACATCGATCTGCTCCGCCGCATCGGCGAGCGAAGCAGCGTCCAGGTCAACCTCACCGTGACCACGCTGGACCGCCGGTTGGCCCGCATCCTGGAATTTCGCGCCCCTACGCCGGATCTGCGGCTGAAGGCCCTGCGGGCGCTGCGAGAGGCAGGGATCGTTGCCGGGATCAACATCGCCCCCATCATGCCCGACATCACGGATACTCCCGCCAACCTGAAGGCGGTGATCGCCGCCGCCCGGGAGCACGGCGCGACGCACGTCTATGCGAATGTCCTCTTCCTAAAGCCGTCGGCCCAACAGGCCTTCTTTCCATTCTTGAAGCAGCACTTCCCCCACCTCGTGAAGCGCTATGCCGCCCGCTTTGCCCGCTCCGCATTCCTGGACCGCACCTACAAGGATCGGATCTTCCACTTGGTCGCCGACCTGAAGCGGAAACACGGCTTCGCGGATGCTCGCGAGTTCGACATGCCCGCCGCCCTCCACGAGGCCGAGGCCGAGCAACTCTCGCTCTTGCAGATCAGCATGCCCACTACGGGCCTCCCCTGCGTCGGCACCCCGCCACCCATTTCTAACGTTGGAGAGGCGTCCCGTATGAGGTATAGTGGCCGCGACAAGAGCCATCGTCGCGCTCGGTCCGGGGGATGCCAATGAGCCGGCCAGATAGCATGCCCGACGACGGGTTGCCAACTTCCGAAGTGGGCCCCTGGTCCCTCCAAAAGTACCGCCTGCTGGATCTATACAACACCCTGTTCTCAACCGGCATGAAGCATCACTGGGATTTCCGAATCTACATTGACCTCTTCAGTGGGCCAGGACGCGCCCGGGTGCGCAAGACGGGATGAGTTGTGGAAACGTCGCCCATAATCGCTCTTCGCGTTCCGGACCCGCTTGACAAGTACATCTTCTGCGACAGGGACGCGAAGAACATATCCGCGCTACGCAACCGAGTAGGGCGGGAATTCCCAGGCGTCGAGCCGAGCTATGTTATCGGCGACTGCAACGAAGTTATTGCAAAGATTGTCGAGAAGATCCCGAAAGCTTCGAAGGGCAAGGCGGTTCTCTCGTTTTGCTTTGCAGATCCCTTCGGTATCGATGATCTGAAGTTTAGGACTATCCAAACCCTCAGCGCTCGATCTCGCATGGATTTTCTGGTCCTTCTCGCTCTTGACATGGATGCCAATCGATTTCAGTCACTCTACGTCAGGCAAACGAGTCTGGTCATTGACGAGTTTCTCGACGATTCCTCTTGGCGGCCAAGATGGACCGCAGCGCAGTCGCGAGGAGTTGATTTCCGGCCTTTTCTGGCGGAGGCATTTGCCTCGCGAATGGTTCGTCTGGGATACTTGCCGGCGGGTCTAGAACAAATGAAGGAGGTTCGATCGGATGAGAAGAACCTGCCGCTCTATCACTTGGCGTTCTTCTCGAAGCACCCCCGGGGCTACCAGTTCTGGGATCAGGTTCTGAAATACGGAACAGACCAGCTCTCGCTGTTCAAGTAGGAGTATCCCACGTGGCTTTGAACAGCTCAATCGAATGGACCGAGGGAACATGGAATCCGGTTACCGGCTGCACGAAAGTCAGCCCGGGATGCAAGCACTGCTATGCCGAGCGGATGGCAAACCGCCTTGTGGGAATGAATCAGCCCCGATATCGCAACGGATTCGAGGTCACCCTGCAACCCGACCTCGTGCGTCTGCCGCTGCGATGGCGTCAGCCCCGGACCATCTTTGTCAACTCCATGAGTGATCTCTTCCACAAGGAGATTCCGGAATCCTTCATCGCGGAAGTCTTTCAGACGATGTTGGACGCTCACTGGCACACCTTCCAGATTCTCACCAAACGCGCCGAACGACTGGCCGAGTTGAGCGGCAGCTTGCCCTGGCCGACCAACGTATGGATGGGCGTTAGTGTCGAGTCTCCTCGCTACCTCAACAGAGTCGAGAGGCTCAGGCAGGTTCCCGCGGCTGTTCGATTCCTGTCGGTGGAGCCGCTCCTGGCCAGAATCTATTCGTTGGAACTCACCGGCATCGATTGGGTAATCGTCGGAGGCGAGTCGGGGCCCGGCGCGCGGCCCATGGAAGCGGATTGGGTTCGGGAAATCCGGGACCGATGCGTGGAAGGTGGAGTGCCGTTCTTCTTCAAGCAGTGGGGAGGGGTCCGCAAGGGACGTACGGGGCGGCTGCTCGACGGTCGTACATGGGATCAAATGCCGCGACCGACGGTTCGGTGGCAGCCCTCGGAGTCACCCACCTGCGGCCACCCACGCACGCAACTGCCGGTGCGCCCCGAGCAGGCAGGGGTGGTGAGCGTCTAATCTGGGCTTTCGTCGGACGGAACCTCCGAGGACTTGACGGATTGATCCGGGCGCCTCAATCTCTAAACCAGAATGGTTCCATTATGAAACCAAGGGGTGAGGTCGAGACATGCCGACGATCACGCTGAAGAACATTCCTGACGAACTGTATGGTCGGCTGAAAGAGAGCGCCACCGATCATCGACGCAGCCTCAACAGTGAGATCATTGTCCGGCTCGAGCAGGCACTCATGAGCGCCCGGATCGATCCCGACGCGTTTCTCGCCAGAGCGGATGCGCGGCGCAAGCGGCTGGCCCTGCCCCCGCTGACCGAGCGACAGCTTAAGGCGATCAAGACTGTAGGGCGACCATGATCGTCGTTAATACCAACGTGGTGGCCTACCTCCTCCTGGGAGGGGAGAAGACCCCAGGGGCGCGTCTGACCTTCCGCAAGGACCCGGTTTGGGCCGCCCCCATTCTCTGGCGTAGCGAATTCCGCAATGTCCTCGCGGCATATTTGCGCCGGGGAACGTTGGGCCTTTCGGATGCACTCGATGTGATGCGGGAGGCCGAGACACTCTTCCGCGGCGCCGAATACAGCGTGGAATCCGGGCAAGTGCTGAAGCTGGTCTCCGAATCGAGCTACTCGGCCTACGACTGCGGATTCGTCGCCCTGGCCCAGCAACTCGGCGTGCCCCTGCTGACGTCGGATGCAGAGATCCTGAAGGAGTTCCCGCAGACGGCGACCTCTCTGGAGGCGTTCGCTAAGAAACGGTAGGAGGTTTTGCCGCGGCCTCCGCGTCTTGACATCGCCGCCGGGTCGGGAGTAGCTTTGAGCCGCTTCGGCGCTCCTCTGCGGCGGCCAGGGAGGGCGGTGGAATGAACACCACCCAGG
>JBIOJT010000255.1:0-6969 GCA_044451055.1 Methylomirabilales bacterium (SeqCode) | reverse complement strand
GTACCTGGCCGGGGAGTTCTCCATCCCGGTGCCCCGCGTGCGGCGGCCGCAGACGGGACAGTATCTCACCATCGTGGGGGCACGGGAGCACAACCTGAAGAACATCGACGTGGAGATCCCCCTGGGGCTGTTCACCTGCGTCACGGGCGTGTCGGGCTCAGGCAAGAGCACGCTGGTGACGGACATCCTGCGCAAGGCCCTGGACGCCCGGCTGTACGGCGGCCGGGAACGTCCGGGAGACCACGACAAGCTCCTCGGCGTGGATCGTATCGACAAGGTCATCGACATCGACCAGGCGCCCATCGGGCGGACCCCGCGGAGCAATCCGGCGACGTACACCGGCGTCTTCACCTTCATCCGGGAGTTGTACGCCCTGACGCCTGAGGCGCGGATGCGCGGCTACCAGCCGGGCCGGTTCAGTTTCAACGTCAAGGGAGGGCGCTGCGAGGCCTGCCAGGGGGATGGCCTGATCCAGATCGAGATGCACTTTCTGCCCGACGTCTACGTGACCTGCGACGTCTGCAAGGGCCAGCGGTACAACCGGGAAACCCTGGAGATCAAGTACAAGGGGGCCAGCATCGCCGACGTACTGAACATGACGGTGGAGGAAGCCCTCCGTTTCTTCGAGAATGTGCCGCGCATCAAGGAGAAGCTCCAGACGCTATACGACGTCGGCCTGGGCTACATCAAATTGGGGCAGTCGGCCACGACGCTCTCTGGCGGTGAGGCGCAGCGGGTCAAGCTCAGCCGGGAGCTTTCCCGGCGGAGCACCGGCCGCACGCTGTATATTCTTGACGAGCCCACGACTGGCCTCCACTTTGCGGACATTCAGCAACTCCTGGATGTGCTGCACCGGTTGCGGGATGCCGGCAATACTGTGCTCGTCATCGAGCACAATCTGGATGTCATCAAGACGGCCGACCATATCATTGACCTCGGCCCCGAGGGAGGCGATGAGGGAGGGAAGGTCGTCGCGACCGGCACGCCGGAGGAAATTGCCCGGATCAAGGGGTCCTACACGGGCCAGTTCCTGAAACGGGTTCTGCGGAACGGGAAGGGTAGAGGCGATTCATAAAATGGCAGGGCAACTCTGGCCTGGGGTCAGAGGGCAATTCGGACTCCTCGGAAGCTGATCCGGATTGCCTCATCGCCATTCGTATTCGAGAGACAAAGTGGCTCAATCTGTATCAGCCACGTTGACGGTCGGAATTGTCCAGAAGGTTTGAAGAAACCCAGGTGGCCTCGAAGAATTAGTGGCTTAACATTGCTCAAGATACTGGCCACGGATTCGGTGCGGAATGGGCCTTGTGGCATGTGGATTGCGTCTAATACATATCAATCGAGTAAGTATCATACCGGGCAACTCGGCAACTAGCTCATAGCCGAGCCCCGGAGTTCATGAGCTGTAGCCGCGGAACCGACTCCCCCCCTCCCCGGTTCCGCGACCAGGCCCCCGGCCCGAGCGATCGGACCGGGGGCATTTTTTTTGCGGACGATCCCCTGCCGGTACCAATGGCACCGCCGTTGGTGCGCCAGGGATGCCAAGACGCAACCGAAGTCAAGAAACCGATCCAAGTTTCCGCTCAAGAAGAACCTGTTGGAGCTTCCTGAGATGTCCTCGGGGTTGATTGGAAATATCTGTGACTCATTGGCATCCCTTGCTGGCTTGCCGCCTTAATCGATTGCACGTGACGGCGCGGAGCATCCCGAGTAGAATGCGCCGCCTCGAGGTTTGCCTCCAAGTTCATTGCTCATCGTTCTTGACCAGCAACCATGAGCCGAGAACCGAGGACTGTCGGGGCTCACAAGAGAAGGTACAACCGTGCCGGATGATGTCGGAAAGCTGAGAGGCTGGAAATCCTATCACACCGTTTGGGCGGTCTTGATCTTTGCCTGGATCACGAATTACCTCGTGCGGATGGGTCTGTCGCCGGTCCTCGTCCCCATCATGCGCGAGTTCCAGCTCACCTTCGCGCAGGCCGGCCTCCTGGCCACGGCTTTCTTCTATGCGTACACCTTCATGCAGTTGCCGGCCGGCGTCTTGGGCGACTGGATCGGCAAGAAGAAGATCCTCGTCCTCGCGCCGCTCTGGTGGGGAGCGATGTCCCTCGCCACGGGGCTGGCTCCGACCTTCGGTCACCTGTTCCTGGCGCGCTTCCTGACCGGCGTGGGCCAGGGCACCTACTTCGGCAATGACCGGCCGGTGATCGCGGCCTACACACCGCCCGAGAAAATGGGCTTCGGCCAGGGGGTCTCGTTCACGGGGCTCGGGGTGGGGATGGCGATCGGTATCTCCCTCGCCGGCCTGATCTCCGACCGGTGGGGCTGGCGGATGGTCTTTCTCCTTTTCGCGATCCCGTCGCTCCTGGCGGGCGTGATCGTGTGCCGGAAGATCCAGGAGCCGCCCCCCCAGGAGGGGGTCAAGCTGCCGGCGTGGATGTGGCTCTTACTGCTTCCCTTTCCGCCGGCGCTCCTGGGAGGCCTTGCGGCGGACTGGTCCTTCCTGCGGTGGCTGTCGCTGCTGTTCCCCGCAGCCTTCCTCGTCTGCTTGGAGCGCCAGCAGCCGGCACTCCGAACGCGCGACCTGTGGTTTACGTATCTCGCCGGGATGGCGCCGATCTATTGCCTGTGGGTGGTGGGGATCTGGGCCCCGGCCATGTTCCTCGAGATCGGCGTCCAGGAACTCGGGAGGTCCTCCCTGCTGTCCAGCCTCCTCGGGATTTCGGCCATTCCGGGTCTCCTCATCTCGGGGACCATCAGCGATCGACTCGCCGGGCGGGGGAAAGGACGCAAGGGCCTCGCTGCGATCATCCTGCTGGCCATGGCGGTCGCGATGTTCCTGATGGGCGTCGCCGTGGCCAGCAGGGCTCGCCCCATCGTGTTGGCCCAGCTGGTCTTTGCCGCGGGATGCTGCATCTGGGGGGTGTGGGCTCCGGTCTACGCACTCCTGGCCGACATCACGCCGGCCCGGCTCCGGGGGACATCGTTCGGCCTGAACAACACGATCAACTTCATCGGCTCGCTGATTGCCCCGATCGCGACGGGCTGGATCAAGGACGTGTCGGGATCGTTCGCGGGCGCGTGCTACCTGGCGGCCGCGATCGGGCTTGCCGGGGCACTCGTGCTGTTCCTCGTCCAACCCGCCTTCCGCTGGGGGCGCGAAGTCTCCGCAGCCTGAAATTTGAGATTTGCGATTGATGATTTATGATGAAGAACCGGTCCGCAATCTTCAATCACCAATCCTCATTGAAGAGATGCCATGTCACACCCGAGCCCGCAGCATGTCGTCGTGATCGTTGGGGGAGGCGTGGCCGGCTCCGAGGCGGCCTTTCGCTTCGCCGAACGGGGCATCCTCTGCATCGTGCTGGAGCAGAACGATCGCCCGTACGGGAAAATCGAGGACGGCCTCCCGCGCTGGCATGTGAACCTCCGCGCCCTGGAGGAGAAAAGGATCGATGACAAGCTGGCCCACCCGGGTCTGCACTTCGTCCCCCGGACGAAGCTGGGCCGCGACGTCACCCTGCAGGATCTCCTGGGGTGGGGGCTCAGCGCGGTGGTGCTGGCGAACGGGGCCTGGCGAGATCGCCCCCTACCGCTCGCGGGCATCGAGCGGTTCGTCGGTCGTGGCTTCTACCACCAGAACCCGCTCGTCTACTGGTTCAACCACTATCCGGAAGAAGACTATCGGGGGCCGGAAGTGGAACTGGCGGACGGTGCGATCGTCGTGGGAGGCGGCCTCGCCTCGCTGGACGTGGTCAAGATCCTGATGCTGGAGACCGTCACGCGGGCCCTGGCGGCGCGGGGACACGACGTCTCTCTCTACGAGCTGGAGCGTCGGGGGATCCGGAAGACCCTCGATGAGTCGGGGCTGAGCCAGGCCGACCTCGGCCTCAAGGGTTGCAGCCTCATCTACCGCCGCCGCATCGAAGACATGCCCCTGGCCGAGGTTCCCGAGGGCGCCACGCCATCGCAGATGGAGAAGACTCGAACGACGCGCCGACGCCTGCTCCAGAACTTCGCGGAAAAGTACCTGTTCGCCTTCCAGGACCAGCGCGCGCCCGTGGGGTATCTGGTGGACGGAGATCGCCTGGCAGGGCTCACGCTGGCCGCTACCGAGGTGAAGGGTGGCCGGGCGGTGACGCTGGGCCAGACGGCGCATGAGGTTCCGTCGCGGATGGTCGTGAGCTCCATCGGCAGCATCCCGGAGCCGATCCAGAAGGTCCAGATGCGCGGGGAAACGTATCGCATCAAAGACCCCCGGACGGGAGAGGTCGAAGGCCTGGACGGCGTCTTCGCGGTGGGGAATGCCGTGACCGGGAAGGGCAACATCCTGGCGTCGCTGAAGCACGGCCGTGTGGTCTCGCAGCACATGCTGGAACACACTATCTGCTCGGGACGGCCAGCGGCTATGAAGAGGTCCTGGCGGGTGCCGCGACGGACGTGCAGGAGAAGGTGAGCGCCGTGGCCGATCGGTTGTCAGGACAGGCCCCGCTCCCCTGGGAGCGGGTGGCCGACATCCTGACCAAGGTGGAGGCGCTTCAGGCGCGCGTCGGGTATCCGGGCGAATACCGGCAGTGGATCGAACGGTTCCGCCCACCGCGCGTGTGAATGGAGGTGTGGAAGGGGGTTGACGTGGCGGGGAGATCCCCGGCTCAGGCAATCGGTTGGCCAGCGCAGGGCCCTTTCGAGTATGCTTCGATCCTGCAAGGCCCTTGTCGTTCCGGGGCTACGCGTGTATCCTTCCGGGCGCATTGTTGGAGGGATTGGGTGGCCTTCTTCCGGTAGTGATGGGGCGAGCGGATGACGCGGGATGCCAACGGGTTCCGAGAAGCGATGGGGTTGCGGGCGGCGGGGGTGACCGTGGTCACCACGCGGGACCGCCACGGAGAGCCGCAGGGGCTCACGGCCACCGCGGTCTGTTCCGTCTCACTCGCGCCGCCAATGATCCTGGTCTGCATTGACCGCGCGGCCGAGTGCTACGAGGCCTTCCAGGAGGCCGAAGCCTTCGCGGTGAATCTCCTCCGGCATGATCAGGAACCGCTCTCCCGGCGCTTCGCGCAGAAGGAGGCTCCGAAGTTCGAGGGCATCCCGCACCGAACGGGGATCACCGGATTGCCCATCCTGACCGATGTCCTGGCCCACGTGGAATGCTGGATTCAGGCTCAATACTCCGGCGGCGATCACACCATCTTTCTGGGTGAAGTCGTGGGCTCCGGCGTGAGGCCGCTCGATGGTGTCGGATCCCCGCTGCTGCATTTTCGAGGGGCCTACGCCCGCCTGACGAGCCCGCCATCCGCTGACGCCTCGTAATCCTCAACTCGCAGGCGTTCGGACGTTCGACGGTGCGACCGTTCGGCCGTTCCGGAGAACGGGAACAGCCGAACCCCCGGGACCCACGGGAAGGCGGTGGATGGCCACCGATGTGGCGTGGGTGCGCCGAACCATCGAACGCGGTCAGCGGGTCCCGCACCCCGTTTCCTCCTTTACAGTGAACCCCAACCTTGGATAGACTGATGGTGTCCGGAGGTCAGGCGAATGCGGGGTAAGATCGAGTGGACGCTCAGCCTGCGAGGCAAGCTGCTCGCGATGATGTTCGGGCTGTTGATGCTCGTCCTGGCCACCCTCTTCCTGATGTACTGGCGGGCGGAGAACCGGCTCGTCGCCCAGGTCGAGCGACACACCACGGATCTTTCCACGGCGATCCAGATCAGCGTGGAGCAGCTCACCTCCAAGGGCCGGACCAGCGAGGCGCGCCTCCAGGATTACGTGCAGCGGCTCCAGCGGCGCGGCGTCCGGGAGATCTCCATCGTCAGCAACGAGGAAGAGGTCATCGCCTCGTCCAACCCCCGCCGCGTGGGGGCCCGCGTGGATCCGAAGCGCAAGGACCTCCTCATCACGGCGCGCCTGGGCGAGGAGAGCGTGGGCGGCCTCGGCCAGAAGACGTACAACCTTTTCGTCCCCATCGTGGTGGGGAACCAGCGCAGCGGCTACATCCTGATCAGCATGATCCTGGACGACTTCACGGAGCTGGTCCGCGTCAATTTCATCAAGCGGCTCATCGCCACGATCCTCGTGTTCGCCGTCGGTATCGGGGGCGCGGTGGTCCTGGCCTGGACCTATACCAAGCCCATCTCCCGCGTGGTGGAGGCGGCCCGCCGGGTGGCTCACGGCGATCTGGACGAGCACCTGCCCACGAACCGCCGCGACGAGATCGGCGAGCTGAACCGGAGCTTCAATGAGATGGTGGAGCGGCTGCGGGAGAGGGCGGAGCTGGAGGCGCGCCTGCACCAGGCGGAGCGACTGTCCGCCATCGCTCACCTGGCGTCGGGCATCGCCCACGAGGTACGAAACCCCCTGAACTCCATCAGCCTCATCATCGACCATCTGGGGGCGCAGTTTTCCCCCGCCGCGCCCCCGGAGCACGAAGAGTTCGCGCGCCTCACCTCCATCATCAAGGAGGAGATCCACCGGCTGAACGCCATGATCGAGACCTTCCTGAAGTACGGAAAGCCCCTGGAGCTGAAGCGGGAAGCCACCGACGTCCGGTTGCTCCTGGACGAGGTGCTGGAGGTGGCAGCCCAGAAGGCGCAGGCGCAACAAATCCGGGTGGAGCGGGACTATGCCGCCAGCTTGCCGCAGGTCTGGGTGGATGGACCCCACATCAAGACCTGCTTCCTGAACCTGGTGCTGAATGCGTTGCAGGCCATGGCGCCGGGTGGCGGGACGCTCTGCGTCACCGTCCGCAACGCCAACGGTGACGGTGGTCCTTCGGTGGATCAGTCAATTGGGCCATTGGGAAAAGACGGGGGAACGGAGCACGTCGGCGGCCTCCCTGCCTCACCCGTCCACGATTCCACGAATCCACCTTCCGGCAACGGCTGGGTGGAGATCCGGTTCCAGGATACGGGCGTGGGGATCGCGCCAGAGAATCTCCCTCGCATCTTCGAGCCGTACTTCACCACCAAGGAG
>JBIOJT010000254.1:0-6997 GCA_044451055.1 Methylomirabilales bacterium (SeqCode) | reverse complement strand
TCCCCCGAGGTTACGCTCTTCCAACTGACTTGAGGCTGTCTCCTCCACGCATCTCGGGCAACGACAATCCGCCGATGCGGGGGAATCGGTCGCCGCACACGGCCCCACCGCCGACCCTGCTCCGCTCCGCGGTCCGGGGCGGAGACGGCTGGACGCTCTCAGCCGCATCCCGCGTCGGATGTGAGGACCGTGTCTTCGTGGGAATAGGGCGGCGCACAACAGCACAGGATGACCAAAGCTGACTCGGCGATGTTCCGAATCTTGTGGCGTGTCCCCGGCGGGATGAGAATCCCGTCCCCCGGCCCGACATCTCGCTGCTCGCCTCCCAAGGTCATCAGCCCTCGTCCTCTCAGCACGTAATAGATCTCCTCCGTTCGCGGATGGGAATGCTCTTCCGTTTCCTCGCCGATCGGGATCGTCGCCTCGGCGAGGCTCTGATGGCTTGCCGTCGAATTCGTCCGGTCCAGGATCGAGCGGATTTCGGATCGATCCTTGGTGACGAATGGCTGGCTCTGATCACGATTCACGATTTCCACGGCCGATCTCTCCCCCAGTCGGCCTCCGGGCGGCTGCGGAAGCCACTGCGTGTGGGTGTGAGCATCAGGATTCGACCCGCACCTCCCCGGTCCGGCACGCGCCGGGCAGAATATCAGTCTTCCCCTGGCCGGACAAGGGGGGCCGGAAAGGCCGAAAAGCCTTCCGGAATGTCGCAAAAGGGGGTTGACAGCCTCCAGACTGCGCAGTACAAAGGGCTGATGGCGTCGCGAGGAGCAGACTGCGCGGAGGAAACCTTCGACCGACGAGGAAGGAGGCCGCAGCCTATGGCGAGCCGGGGCGAGGTGAGCTTCTACCGGGACCTCCTCCACAAGGAAGTCGTGGATCATCATGGCCACCGGATCGGCGCGATCCTGGATCTTGCCGCCGGACCGTGTGAGAACCTGCAGGGCAAGCCCGCCGTCCAGCATCTCCTCATCCGGCAGCACCGGTTCACCGGCACCGAACCTCCGGTCAACTCCAAGACGCCGTTGGTTCTCCCCTGGGAATTAGTCGAGGCCCTCGAACCTCGACACATCCGACTCTCCCTGGCACGCGCCGAGTTGATCCCCTCGTCCCTGGAGGCCGGTCAGATCCTGCTTCGCAGACAGATCATGGACCAGCAAGTCGTGGACTGTCGCGGTCTCAAGCTCCAGCGGGTGAATGACATCGCCATGGGTCTCTCCGACGGCGCCCTCTACCTCTGGGGAATGGATACCGGCATCAGCGGGTTCTTCAGGCGTCTGGGTGATCGGTGGGGATTCTTCGAGGTGTTCCGCCCGTTCCACCGACGCCTGCAGCAGCAGGTGATCCGTTGGGATTTCGTCGACCGGCTGGAGCCTTCCCGGGGGCACATCCGCCTCCGAATCTCGCGCGACGAGGTCCGCTCCGCTGTCCGTCATACTCCCGATTCCGCCGCCTAGCAGGATGCTTAAGAAAACAGTTTTCGCCCAGGCTGCTCAAAAAGGTCCAGATGCAAGGCGGCGTCACCCATCCGTCGGAGGGGTACCCGGGACCGAGGGAGGCGTACTAGGGGTACGCCGCAACGAGTGCCCCAGCGCGCGGGGTACCCATCCGGAGGATGGGTCTCCGCAGATGGGCCTTTTTCAGCAGCCTGCTAGGTAGCCCACATCATGGCCTCACGTTCATTGGCGCAGATCCGTCACCGTCGTGTGCTCGACACCGGAGGTTCTCCCTTGGGGCACCTCGAGGACCTCGTGGTCCTTGCCCTGGGGGCCAAGCCGCTGGTGACGAAATTCAGCCTGCGCCGGCCGGACCGGGAGGAGTGGATTCTGCCCTGGGACGTGGTGGACACTCTCCCCACGGATCCCCATGCTCCCATCCGCCTGCGGACTCAGGCGGCCAACCTGACCGCCGTGCCCCTTCGTCCGGACGAGATGCGTCTGGCGAAGAACGTGCTGGATAAGAAGGTGGTGGATACCGCACGCAAGAGGGTGGTCCGGGTCAACGACATCGAACTGGAGGAGCGTGAGGGGCGGCTGTACGTGACCGGCGTCGAGGGGGGGCTCCGCGGCCTCCTGCGGCACCTCCGTTCCGAGGCTCTGGCGGAGCGCCTGGCCACACTCTTTGGGGGTAACCTGCCCCGCGACCTGGTGGCGTGGGATGTCCTGGACCCGCTGGAGAACGAGCTCACTCGCGCCAAGCGGCAAGCGGTCTACACCAAGCTGGCCAAGCTCCATCCGGCCGACATCGCCGACATCATGGAGGAGTTGAACCCCAGCGAACGGGCCGCCATCCTGGCCGCGCTGGACGAGTCCACGGCCGCCGAGGCCATCACCGAGGCCGAACCCGAGGTCCAGGCCTCGGTCGTCCAAATGATGGAGCCCGAGAAGGCCGCGGACATCCTGGAGGAGATGGAGCCCGACGAGGCCGCCGACATCCTGAGTGACCTGCCCGAGGCCAAGGCCGAAGAATTGCTGGAGAGCATGCAGCCGGAGGAGGCCCAGGAGGTGGAAGAGCTCCTGGAGCACGAGGAGGATACGGCCGGCGGCCTCATGACCACCGAGCACGTGGCCTTCGCCCCGACGGTCACTGTGGCCGAGGCCATCCAGTGGATCCGGGATGAGGCCATGGAGGCCGAGACCATCTACTACCTGTATGTAACCGCCCCCCAGGAGCGGCTGCTGGGGGTCCTGAGCCTGCGGGAACTGATCCTGGCCGATCCGGGCCAGCGCCTCGAGCAGATCATGCACACCGAGGTCATCAGCGTCCGGCCCGAGACCGGGCTGCGCGAGGTGGCGGAGCTCCAGACGAAATACAACTTGCTGACCTTGCCGGTGGTGAGCGGCGAGGGTGAGATGCTCGGCATCATCACGGTGGACGATGTCCTGAACCTCATCCTCCCGATGATATGGAAGAAGCGGGCAACAAAAAAATTCATCTAGCGGTCGCCGGACGATTCCCTGCAGAGCGATCGCGCCCGCCCCGACTACTCGGGGCGCAGCCCTCCCGGCGTTGTGCCGCCGGCAGTTCGGAGACGTGGCCGGCCTATGTCCGTGCGCACGAGCCGCATCCGACGCCGTCTGCTCCTCTTCCTCGCGGTGATGGGTCCGGGTATCATCACTGCGAGCGTGGATCAGGATGCCGGCGGCATCACCACCTACTCGGTGGCGGGGGCCCAGTACGGTTATACACTGCTTTGGTCGCTGCCGTTCATCATCATCGCCCTGGCCGTGATCCAAGAGATGGGGACGCGGATGGGGGTCGTGACAGGCCGGGGTCTGGCCGACCTCATCCGTGAGCGCCTTGGCGTCCGTCTCACCCTCCTCTGCATGGCCGTCCTGGTCCTGGCGAATCTCGCCAACACCGCCTCCGAGTTCGCCGGGGTCGCCGCCAGTTTCGAGATCTTCGGCATCAGCCGCCATTGGTCGGTCCCCCTGACGGCCCTGCTGGTCTTCGGCCTCGTCGTCCAGGGTACCTATCGAGCCATCGAGCGGATTTTCCTGGCGGCCAGCGCCCTCTACGTGGTTTACCTCATATCGGCCCTCCTCGCCCATCCCGCCTGGGGCACCATCCTG
This sequence comes from Methylomirabilales bacterium (SeqCode), assembly GCA_044451055.1. Taxonomy (GTDB): domain Bacteria; phylum Methylomirabilota; class Methylomirabilia; order Methylomirabilales; family 2-02-FULL-66-22; genus 2-02-FULL-66-22. The sequence continues at coordinate 3,425 of JBIOJT010000254.1, read as the reverse complement.
CGCCAAACCCTGCGCCCCAGCTTCTCCCTTCAGGGAGGGTACCTCACAACCCTCATCACGATCGTGGGCACGACGATCGCGCCCTGGATGCAGTTCTACCTTCAGTCCAGCATCGTGGACAAGGGCGTCCGCCTCCGGGACCTGCGGTGGGCGCGTCTGGATGCATACGTGGGAAGCGTGGCCGCCGGCCTCATCGCCTTCTTCATCATCGTCGCCTGCGGCGCCACGCTGTTTCCCTACGGCATCCGCGTGGAGACGGCCAAGGATGCCGCCCTGGCCCTGGAGCCGTTCGCAGGCCACTACGCCACCATCCTGTTTGCCTTCGGGCTCCTGAACGCCTCGGTCTTCTCCGCGGCGATCCTGCCTCTCTCCACGGCATACGCCGTGTGTGAGGCCTTGGGCTGGGAAACGGGGGTGGACCGGCGGCCCCGGGAGGCACCCGGCTTCTTCGCCATCTACACCCTCATCATCCTCCTGGGCGCCGCGCCAATCCTCTTGCCCCAAGCACCCCTGGTCTCCATCATGTTCTGGTCCCAGACCCTAAACGGCCTGTTACTGCCGTTCGTTCTCCTGGTGATGCTCCGGCTCATCAACGACCCGGAGATCATGGGCCACTACGTGAACTCCGTGCTCTTCAACCTGATCGCCTGGGGAACGGCGGCGATCATGATCGCCCTGAGTGCGCTGCTCGTGATCACGGGCGGCATGTGAGGACCGCCCCCGCGAGGAGAGCGGCCTCGGGAAGAATCCCGTTGGATAGCCGGGCAAAGCCTGATATTCTGAGGAGTATCCTCGGATCCACTGGTGATCAGGAAGGCGGACGGGGGGCGATCTCGCCATCCGGCGAGGGGACCGGGCTGCCCGGGCTCCCGAGTGGCTGTGGGCCCGATCCCCGGACCGTCTGGGAGGCTCCCGCTGAAGCGCTACGCGATCCGCGATTGGCCCGAAGGGGAGCGACCCCGCGAACGGTTGCTGGCCGAGGGGTCCCGCCGGCTCACGACCGCCGAGCTCCTGGGGATCGTCCTCCGCACCGGCTCACGGGGGGAGAGCGCAGTCGATCTGGCCAGGACCCTGCTCCACGAGTGGAAAGGACTCGCCGGTCTGGAAGCCGCCGACCCCGTCGCCATCGTCGAGACGAAGGGGGTGGGACCTGCCAAGGTCGCTCAGATGAAGGCAGCGCTGGAGCTGGGCCGGCGCCTGCTGGCCGAGGTGGAGCGAGAGAGCCGTCCACGGATCACGAGCTCCCAGGATGTCTTGGAGCTTCTGGCGCCGCGTCTGCGCGGGTTGCAGCACGAGCGTTGCGAGGTGATCCTGCTCAACGGGGGAAACGAAGTCGTGGCCCTGGAGACACTCAGCGAGGGGTCCCTCACGGAGAGCCCCGTCTATCCCCGGGAGATCCTCCATCGGGCCAACCGGTACCATGCGGCGGCGGTCATCCTCGTCCACAATCATCCCTCCGGCCACTCCCAGCCCAGCGCAGGCGACCGCACCCTCACCGAAGAGCTGGTCCTGGCAGGAGAACTGCTCCGCATCCCCCTGGTGGACCATGTGATCATCGGTGGGCGGGATCATTATAGCTTTGCGGATCGGGGTCTGATCGAGGAGTATCGGCGCAAGCGTCCGCGCCACGCCTGAGCTGACCGGAGGAAACACGCGGTGACCGAGTGGAGGCAATCGTCTCGCCGTGACGACCCGCGGGCCCTCGTCCAGGTGGCCCTGGGCCGGGAGCCCGCCGACCTGGTTGTCCAGGCTGGGGCCCTGGCGAACGTCTACACCGGGGAGGTGCTGGAGGGCTGGGGGGTCGCCGTTTCCGGCGCTCGCATCGCCCTGACGGGGCCCGAGGCGCAACGATGTATCGGTCCAGGCACCCGGGTCATCCGGGCGGACGACCAGATCATCGCCCCGGGCTTCATCGACGGCCATACCCATCTGGACTGCATCCAGCGCCTGGATTACTACCTCGAGGCCGCCATCCCCACGGGCCTGACGACGGTGATCACCGAGACCAGTACCCTCTGCAACGTCGGCGGCTATCCGGCCCTGGCCGCGTTCCTCACCCGGCTCCCCGCCTTGCCGATCACGGTTCTCGCCACGACCCCCACCATCTCGTTCCTGCTCTCCGACCGGGGCGACGGCCAATCCATGATCAGCTCAGAGGAGATGGCGCGTCTCCTGGAGGAGCCCGGTGTGGCCGGTCTGGGCGAGGCCTACTGGCCGGCCGTTCTGGAGGGGCGGGACGGGCTCGACCTCTTGATCGCCAAGGCCGAGGCCATGGGCAAGCCCGCGGAGGGGCACTCCGCCGGCGCTCGGGGAGCCAAGCTGGCTGCCTTCGTGGCCGCGGGGATCTCCTCCTGTCACGAGCCCATCACGCCCGAGGAGGTCCGGGAGCGGCTGCGCCTCGGACTCTTCACCATGGTCCGGGAAGGCTCCATCCGGCGCGACGCCGGCGCCTTGAAGGACGCCCTCACCGGACTCGACTCCCGTCGACTCATGCTGGCCTCGGATACAGTGTGGCCCCACGACCTGCTCGGACGGGGGTACCTCGACGAGGCTGCCCGCCAGGCGGTTGCCATGGGGCTCACACCGATGCAGGCCCTGCAGGCGATCACCCTGACCCCGGCTGAACACTTCCGCATCGAGGGTCGGGTGGGTGGTCTTGCGCCGGGACGGCAGGCCGACCTGGTCCTGCTCCCCGACCTCTCGACATTCCGGCCGAGTCTGGTCCTGGCCCGCGGCAGGGTTGTCGCGGAGGGAGGGCAAACGGTTATCCCGTTGCCCACGGTGGCCCTCTCACCTGACGTCCTTCCCGCGCCACGACTTCCGCAGCCGCTGGGAGTGGACGACCTGCGGATTCCCGCCCCCGTCGGTCGGGATCGGGTCCGCGCTCGCGTCATTCACTTTTCCTCCGAGATCGTGACTCAGGCCCAGATCCGTGAGGTGCCCGTGCGGGAGGGTGCCCTCCGGGCCGACCCCGCGACCGATCTGCTCAAGGTCGTGGTCCTGGACCGGCATGGCCGGGGGCTGATGGCTCGCGGCCTTGTCTCCGGCTATGGCCTCCGCCGTGGTGCGATTGCCTCGAGTCTGAGTTTCGACACCTCCAACCTGTTCCTCCTCGGTGTCACCGATGCTGACATGCTGGCCGCGGCGGAACGGATGCTTGGCCTGGGCGGCGGCATGGTCGTCGCCGCAGATGGGATCATCCGGGCCGAGATCCCTCTCCCCCTGGGCGGGATCACCTCGGACCAGCCGATGACCCCCCTGGCCGGCCAGATCGCGTCGCTCCAGCAGACGCTTCACGAGTTGGGCTGCGTCCGAGAGAATCCATTCTTGAGTGCCCAGGTGGTCACGTTCACTGCCATCCCCGCCCTCCGAATCCGTGAGTGCGGGCTGTGGGATGTGCGGCAGAATCGGGTGGTCCCCTTGCT
>JBIOJT010000253.1:0-7044 GCA_044451055.1 Methylomirabilales bacterium (SeqCode) | reverse complement strand
CGGTACCTCAATGCCCAGGTCCGCCGCTTTGTGCGGACCCACGATCCGGTGGTCAGTGTGGACACCAAGAAGAAGGAGCTGGTCGGCACCTTCGAGAATCAGGGCCGGCGCTGGCAGCCGACGGGGGCGCCGGAAGCCGTCTTCGTCCACGACTTCCCGGGGACGGGCGTGGGGAAGGCCATTCCGTACGGGACGTACGACGTCGCCCGCGACGAAGCGGTGGTGAACGTGGGCATTACCCACGAGACCGCGGCCTTCGCCGTCGAGAGTATTCGGCGCTGGTGGCGACTCTTGGGGCGGCCAGCGTACCCCCAGGCCCGGCGGCTGCTGATCTGCGCCGACGCCGGCGGCAGCAACGGCACCCGCCTGCGCGCCTGGAAGGTGCACCTGCAAGCCCTCGCGGATCGGCTCGGGATGCCCGTGACCGTGTGCCACTATCCGCCGGGCACCAGCAAGTGGAACAAAGTCGAGCATCGGCTGTTCGCCTTCATCAGTATGAACTGGCGCGGGCGCCCGCTGCGCAGTTTTGAGGCCGTGATCAATCTCATTGGGGGCACGACAACCAAGAGCGGGCTCAAAGTCAAAGCCCTGCTGGACACCACGGAGTACGAACCCGGCCAGAAGATCGCGGACGACGAGATGCGGGCCTTGAAGCTGAAGCCCCACGCCTTTCACGGCGATTGGAACTACACCCTTGAGCCGCGCCCGACGGGGTAACCGTCATCATGGCATTCCCAGTCGCCAAATCGCACTTTGTAAACATTATTATTTAACAGCACCTAAGATGCTCGAATCGGGCGAACGGTAGGGCGATTTGTAAAACGGGACACTGCCCGAAGTTTGATTTCTTGTTGGGGAACCCGGCCGTTTCTTCGGTGTCAATAATCCGAGACGTAGGTTCCTAAAGCGCGTTCAGATGTAGCGCAGGATGTGGGTTCCAAAGCAACTCGGCACCTTCCCGGAGGCTGCATCCGCTTCTCTCATGCCCCGCCTCCTCGGACTCCCGCTCCTCGTGCGGAACGTTCGCCGTAATGGGGACGTTGTTGACTGAGAGGAATAACTCTGATGGCGTTCCCCACGACTCAACACGGAGCGCCAGCGCGAGGATGCCACGACAGGCACGGCTGGATGCCCCGGGGACACCGCACCACGTCATCCTTCGCGGGATCGAGCGGGGGCAGATCGTGGCTGATCGCGAGGACCGCGAAAGCTTCCTCGCGCGGCTCGGGCTGTCCCTCGCCGACACGGCACGGCTGCTCGGGGTCTCCACGTCGGGGGTTGCGAAAGCGGTCGCGAGAGCGGAGCGACCATCAGTCCACTGAGTCAACAACGTCCCGCATCACGGCGGCGGCTACAGGGCTGTGGTCAGGTCCTTGCCCAGCGCCCAGTTCAGAATGAAGAGGGGCACGAGCACGGACACGATGAGGATGGCGCCGTAGGCAGAGGCCGGCCCGAAATCCCCGCTCCCGATGTACTGGAAGATCTGCACCGTCATGGTGGTCCAGGGGCCGTAGTAGAGCACGATGGTGGAGCTGAGCTCGGCCAGCGTGGTCACCCACATGATGATGGCGCCGGCCAGGATGCCCGGCAGCATCACCGGCACCACGACCTTCAGGAAGGAGCGGACGGGTGGGACGCCGAGGTTGATCGAGGCTTCCTCGATGGACGCGTCGATCTGCTGCAGGAGCGAGGCCGTGGTCTTGATGGAGAAGGGGACCTTCCGGATGAAGTAGGCCAGCACCAAGATCATCCAGGTGCCGGTGAGGACGATGCGACCCTTGTTGTAGGTCACGGCGAGCGCGATTCCGAGCACGGTCCCGGCGATCACCAGGGGGAGCATCATGGCGACGTCCAGGACGTAGGCCACCGCCCCGCGCCGGCGCACCACCAGGTAGCTGACTGCCAGGCCGAACAGCACTCCCAGGAGGGTTGCCGCCGTGGACAGGAAGAAGGAGTTGAAGATGGGCCGGGGGGCCAGGCGGAAGGCGTTGAGCAGGTTCTCCAGGCTGAACTGCCCGTAGTACATCACGGGTCCCCTGGTCTTGGTCACTGCCGCGACCATCACCAGCAGGAACGGGAACAGCGCCAGAAAGACGATCCCGGCGCAGAATAGCCAAGCCCCGACGGTGGGCGCCGCCGCCAGCCGCCGGATCGCCGGCGGCCGGAGAGCGGACATGGCGTAGCTCTTCCGCTCCACCCAGGCCTTCTGCGCGACGGTCACCAGCAGGGTGATGCCGACCAGGACCATGCTGAGGGCCCCCGCCATGGATGGGTTGCCCCCCATCTCGCTGACGAACTCGCTGTACGCCTGCTCCGCCAGGACCTTGTAGTCCTCGCCGATGATGGTGGGCACGCCGAAATTCTCGATGGACATGCAGAACACGATCAGCCCGCCCGAGAGGATGGCCGGGGTGACCACCGCCAGCGTCACGGTCCGAAAGGTCCGCCAGGGGCCGGCGCCCAGATTGCGCGCCGCCTCCTCCAGGGAGCTGTCGATGGAGTTGATGGCCGCGGAGACCATCAGGAACACGAAGGGGAAGAACTGCAGCGTGAAGACCAGGACGACGCCCGGCCAGCCGTAGATGCTGGGGAGGGAGATCCCGATCTCCCGGCCCAGCCGGGTGAGAAGGCCGTTGCGGCCCAGGAGCAGGAGCCAGGCTTCCGCTCCGATGAAGGTGGGCAGGATCAGGGGCAGCGTCGACAGGGTCCGGAGGATCGCCGCCCCGGGGAGGTAGATCCGGGTTGTGAGAAACCCGAAGGGGATGCCGATCGCCAGGCTGCAGAGCGTGGCCAGCCCGCTGACGAACAGGCTGTTGGTCAGGCAGCGCAGGTAGAAGGCGCGCGAGAAGATCCGCTGGTAGCTCCCCAAGGAGAAGGCGCTCGTCTCGGGGTCCAGGAAGCTCGCGGCCAGAATGGAGAACATCGGGTAGAGGACGAGGAGGCCTAGGACAACGAAGGCGGCCACCAGGATCAGATTCCAGACGCTGAGGGCACGCCGGAGCGCGGGAGGGATCATGGATGGACCACGACCGGCCGACCCGCATCGAAGTGTAGGGCGATCGGGGCCCCCTCCTCTCGCAGCTCGTGGTCGCGGGGGTCCTGCACCTCGACCGTCAGCCGGCGGCCCCCGAACGCGTCCACCTGGTAGGTGACCACGGAGCCGAGGAAGGTCGCGCTGCATACCCGCCCCGGAAACCAGTTCTCTCCGTCCGCCGGGGGCTGCGTCGCCAGCTTGATCCACTCGGGCCGCAGCAGGAGCGTGAGCGAGGCCGCCTCCGGACGCTCGGCCGCCCGAAGCCAGATCCGGCTGCCCGCTAACTCACCCTGCACGAGCTGCCGCGCCCCATCGTAGGCCACCACGGCCACCTCCAGCAGGTTGCAGGAGCCCATGAATTCGGCCACGAAGCGGTTCTGGGGGGCGAAGTAGATCTGGCTGGGCCGTCCCACCTGCTGGAGCTGTCCCCCGCTCAGGATGGCGATCCGGTCCGAGACCGCCATGGCCTCCTGCTGGTCATGGGTGACGTAGAGGGTGATGATGCCGAGGGATTTCTGGATGCGCCGGATCTCCTCGCGCATGCTGACGCGGAGCTTGGCATCGAGGTTGGACAGCGGCTCGTCCATCAGCAAGACCTGGGGCCGAATGACCAGTGCCCGGGCGAGGGCGACCCGCTGCTGCTGCCCGCCGGAGAGCTGGCCGGGGGACCGGTCCCTCAGGTGATCGAGCTGCACGTTCCGCAGGATCCCGAGGACCCGCTCGCGAACCTCGGCGCTCGGAACCCTGCGGGCCCGCAATCCATAGGCGACGTTGTCGAAGACGCTGAGCTGGGGGAACAGGGCGTAGTTCTGAAACACCATGCCCGTGTCCCGCCGGTGGGGCGGCACGGCCGTCATGGGTCGATCGTCGAACAGGATCTCGCCGCGGTCGGGGGCCGCGAAGCCGGCGACCATGCGGAGCAGGGTGGTCTTCCCGCATCCGCTCGGCCCGAGCACGGTGAAGAACTCTCCGCTCTCGACCGTGAGGCTCAGGTCGGCGACGGCCTGGACGGCCCCGAACCGCTTGCTGATCTTCCTCAGGAGGACTCGCATCGGCACCGCCCGCTGTCTACTTCTCCAGGACCAGCTCTTTCCATTGCTTGAGGAGCTCCTTCTCGAGCGTGTTCGCCTCGATCGGGTCGAAGCCCTTCATCAGCTTGACGTCCGAGAGCTTCGGCAGCCCCTCGACGGCCGGGATGTCCGGGCGGGCGGGACGGCGGGAGTACTTCTCGAAGATCGCCCGCTCCACCTCCCGGGAGAGGAGGTAATCGAAGAACTGCTTGGCCTCCGCGGGATTCTTGCAGTTGGCGATGATGCCGGCCGCCTCGGGAGCGTCGAAGGCCCCCTCCTGGGGATAGAGGATGCCCACCTCTTTCGATCCGCCCGCGATGTAGCGGTGGGCGGCGTATTCCATGGTGATCCCCAGCGGGTACTCCCCTTCCGCCGTGGCCTTGTAGATCAGGCTGGAGCTGTCCAGGATCTTGGCATTGCCGATCAGCTTCTTCAGGCCGTCCCACCCGTAGAGCTTGTACAGGCCGTACACCTGGGCGTAGGCCGAGCCCGACTTCTCCGGGTTGGCGATCACGACCTTCCCCTTCCATTTGGGTAGAAAGAGATCCTTCCACGCCATCGGACGCTCCGGGGCGGGGACCAGCTTGGTGTTGACCATGATGATCATGAGGTGCACGTTGGTGCTGGTCCAGAGGCCGTCCTTCTCGATGTACTGCGGCGGCAGTCCCTTGGCCTCGGGCGACCGGTAGGGCATGAAGAGCTTCTTGGCGTTGTCCAGGACCGCCACGTCCCCGCTCCAGAACACATCCCCCAGGGGATTGTCCTTCTCGGCCTGGATCCGCTTCATGGCCTCGCCCGTCCCCAAGCGGACCGCCGACACCTTGACACCGGTCTTCTTCTCGAATCCCTGAGACACCATGTCGATCAGATCCGGCTGGTTAGAGGAGTAGAGGACCACCTCCTTGGCGAAGCTGACCGGGGCCAGCCCCAGAACGGCCAGCAGCACCAGCAGCCAGCATTCCCATCGCCGCATTTCGTCGGTCATAACCAACCTCCCTTGCCGGCCCAGCCGGCTATCCTGCGTGGCGTGTGATGGACCGTTCGCCGGCCCGCGGAGGACAAGGCGAACACGAAAGCCTGGATGCGCATGCCCTGGATGGTGCATACCGCACGTCCGGGTCGGGTGTCAAGCGGAGATCTCGTCCGTGTCCATCGTAATGGGGGACGCGGCCGTTTCTTCGGGGTCAGAGCGGATGCCTCTCGCTTCAAGCTGTAATCCGGGACGTCGGTTCCGAAAGCAACTTGTGGGAACCCAGCGCCAGGCATTGGTTCCGCGAAAGGAGGTAGCCGACACCTTGAGACAGTCAGAGGGGGCGCTGTGCGAAATGTCCGAAACGTAATGCGGGACGTCTTTGACTACGTTGACTCCTAGCTGAAGAGCCGGGAGCCGAGGGGTCAGGAGGCAGCGGGCAGCTGGCAGCCGTCTGGTCAAGTGGTCGATTGGTCGAGTGGTTGATCGGTGGAGCAGGAGGGCCCCGGATGGTACCCTGTGTCGGCAGGGGATGCGCCTCTGGCCCGTATGGGATGCCTGCGAGAGATGTCTGGAGGATTATGATCCGGTCAGCGGAAGCTGTTCGACCGGAAGGTTCTCGATGGAGACATTCACCAAGTTCCCCAAACCGAGGGCGTCCGAGGCGTCCAAGATCTCAAGGCCCACGATGCGACCACTGGCGTCGAGGTCAACCGTTACCCCCTCGGCGATATCGCGACTCTCCGCCACGGGAGCCTCACGGAGGTGAATGTAAAGCGCATCCTCCTCCTTGCTGTATTCGATTCTCACGACCTCGCCTCCCGCGCCTTCCGCAGACGAACAACGGTAACGACCACTAGCTCCTGGGTGGTCTCCCGAAACGTGACTCGGACCACCCCTCCCGGGACGGATCCAAAGGCGTTCCGGCGACCCTTCACGCTTGGCTCAACCCGGTCTGGCTGGCGCAAGATGGATTCGACCTCTGTTTGCGTAATCCCACGTTGTTCCATCCGCCGACGCGCATGCCGGCTGAATCGGGTGGGTATCATACGGTCGTTAGTCTAATAGGGCTGGAGGGGCCGGTCAATTCATTTTCCTCCTCACAGCCGACGGGCTCGTTCGTTGCGTGGTCGGCTTGTACCCCGCAAATGTACAGTGTACGTTGCTTCTTTAGTCGCATTAGCATATCAGGGACGTGGTTGACTGAGGGGAATAACTTTGATGGCCTTCCCCACGACTCAACACGGAGGGCCAGCGCGAGGATCCCACGAAGGGCGCAGCTGGATGCCCCGGGGACACTGCACCACGTCATCCTCCGCGGGATCGAGCGGGGGCAGATCGTGGCCGATGGCGAGGACCGCGAAAGCTTCCTGGCGCGGCTCGGGTTGTCCCTCGCCGCCACGGCGCGGCTGCTCGGGGTCTCCACGTCGGGGGTTGCGAAAGCGGGCGCGAGAGCGGAGCGACCATCAGTCCACTGAGTCAACAACGCATCACAGGGCGGATCCCCTCCCTCGGTCTCAGCGCATCCTTCGCAGCGCCTGGAATCCTTCCCGCCGCGCCGCGCCCCCTCCGGATTAGTGCTTCCCGACCGCATCAATGACAACGGGGGGCATTCGAGGATTCCTGCTCTCATACAAAGGCCCCTGGCCAGGCCGTCATGAGGCTTGACATCGTGCAGACGCGCAGGCGGGCTCCGTCCCGCAATAAATTCAACCGAAAATAATCGCGGAGGGGCTGATGGCGCGAAGAGAAGAATCCATTCTGGATTTGCTGATCGAATCTCCCTGGTGGGTAAGCGTCTGTCTTTCGGCTGGTGCCTTTGTTCTTCTCGGCTCCCTTCCCAACAGTGTCAGGGGAGTGGGAGCCCCGCACAGCAGTGGTAGATGTTCGCGATATACGTCCACGTCGTCCGGAAGCCGAACGCCCGATGACTGATCGCCTTCACCTTGTTGTTCATGCCCTCCAGGGCG
>JBIOJT010000252.1:0-7073 GCA_044451055.1 Methylomirabilales bacterium (SeqCode) | reverse complement strand
CGCTTCCTTCAGCGCCCCCCTCGCGGGTGGCCGCCTTGCGGTTCACTTGGGTCCCTGCGACCAGGTTCCCGGAGGACTTGCACCTCCTAGTCAGCGCCCATGCTGGGCACACAAGCGAACGGCGCCAGGGCATGGCCCCTGACGCCGTCATGATCAGTAGGCTCTGCGCCCGGCCATCACGCCGGCTTCTTGTCCCCCACGATGGCCCGGAGCATGTCAATCGGGATGGGGAAGATGATGGTGGAATTCTTCTCGGTCCCGATCTCAGTCAGGGTCTGCAGATAGCGAAGTTGGATGGTGACGGGCTCCGAGGCGATGACCCGGGCCGCCTGCGCCAGTTTCTCCGAGGCCAGCAGTTCGCCCTCGGCATGGATGATCTTGGCGCGCTTCTCCCGCTCGGCCTCGGCCTGCTTGGCCATGGCCCGCTGCATCTCTTGGGGTAGGTCAATGAACTTGACCTCCACGGCGCTCACCTTGATCCCCCACGGCTCGGTGTGCTCGTCAATGATCCGCTGGAGCTTCTGGTTGATCTTGTCACGCTCGGAGAGCAGCTCGTCCAGTTCCGACTGGCCCAAGACGCTGCGCAAGGTGGTCTGGGCCATCTGGGAGGTGGCGAACAGGTAATCCTCCACCGCCACCACGGCCCGCTCCGGCTCCATCACCCGGAAGTAGATGACGGCATTCACCTTGAGCGAGACGTTGTCCTTGGTGATGGTGTCCTGGGATGGCACGTCCATGGCCACGGTCCGCAGGCTGACTTTCACCATCTTGTCGATGACGGGGATCAGCAGGATCAGCCCGGGGCCGTTCCCAGTGCCCCCGGGATTGATCAGCGCCTTGGACAGCCGGCCGAGGCGGAAGACGACCGCCCGCTCGTACTCCCGCAGGATCTTCACCGCACTGGAGAGGATGTACAGAATGATGATGATGACGAACAGCGTCGGGACGACGGCAAACGGCAGTAGGTTCATTCTGATCTCCCCGTAGCGACGGGTTCGGATGTAGCCGTCGCGCGCTGGACATGGACAACCCGCAACGTGAGACCGTCCATCCCCGTGACTCGCACCGATTCGCCAACCTCCACTTCGCCCTCGCCCTCGGCGTTCCACAGTTCTCCGCGGAGGAAGATCTGTCCCCGCGGCGCCAGGCGGGTCCGCACCACGCCGATCTCGCCGACCAGGCCTTCGATGCCGGTGGTCGTCTTGCTCCGCAGGGCCTTCACCCCGGCCCCCACGACAAACACGAAGAAGGCAGCAGTGCCCACGGCGGTCCCGATGATGGCCCCCACGGAGATGCGCATGTAGGGGGCCGGGGTGTTGATGAGCATCATGGAGCCCAGGATCATGGCGGCAATGCCCCCGAGGGTTAGGACCCCGTGGGAGACGACCTTGATCTCCGCGATGAACATCACGATGGCCAGGAGAATGAGCAGGACCCCGGCATAGTTGATGGGCAGCTGCTGGAAGGCGTAGAGGGCCAGGATGAGGGCGATCCCCCCCAGGACGCCGGGCAGGATGGCCCCCGGCGTGCTGAATTCGAAGTAGAGGCCGGCCAGCCCCAGGATCAAGAGGAGGTAGGCGATGGTCGGGTCGGTGATGATCTTCAGGATCTTCTCGCGGAGGTTCATCTCCTCGCGGTGCACGACCGCGTTCTTCGTCTCGAGCTTGACCTTCCCCGCGGCCGTGGTGACCACCCGGCCGTCGATGGCCTCGAGGAGATCCGCCAGCTTCGGACTCACCACATCGATGAGCTTGGCCTTGAGCGCCTCGGTCTCCGTCTTGGACGTGGCCTTCCGCACCCACTCTTCGGCCAGGTCAATCGGCCGCCCGCGTTTTTCCGCGATCGTCCGCATGTAGGCCGAGGCGTCGTTGGTGACCTTCCGCTCCATGGTCTTGTCCATCTGCCCGCCCATGGCGACGGGTGATGCGGCACCGATGTTGGTCCCGGGCGCCATGGCCGCGATGCTGGCGGCGATGGTGATGAAGGCTCCGGCCGAGGCTGCCCGCGCCCCGCTGGGCGCCACGTAGACGACGAGAGGCGTCTTGGCCGCCAGCATCTCCTTGATAATGGTGCGCATGGAGGTGTCCAGACCGCCGGGTGTGTCCAACTCGATGACCAGGGCGGCCACATTCTCCTTGTCGGCCTCCTGGATGGCGCTCACAATGTAATCCGCCGAACTGGGGGAGATCACGCCCTCGACCCGGATCACGTTCACCTGGCGGGCGAGGGCTCCCCCGGGTTGCGCGAGGAGACAGACGAAGAGGGAGACCAGAAGGGCTCTGGCGAGCACCGAATCCGCGCGCATCGAACGAGGGTGCATGGAGATCTGGGGAGCCGGAATGGCCCCACGACTCTTACACATTATACCATACCCAGGCGCCGCAAGATAGCCGGGGCGATGTCGGCAATCGTCCTGACCCCGGCGGCCGACTCGCGCGCACCCGCCCCCCAGAAAAGGACCGGGACCGGGTTGCGGGTGTGCCGCTTGGTGGAGAGATCCTCCAGGTTGCCGTGATCGCTGGCCAGGACAACCAGATGGGTGGAGAGATCCATCCCGGAGAGGACCGCATTCAGAAACTCCTCCAGATTTTCCAGGATCTCCACTCCCCGCGCCATGTCCTGGGCGTGGCCGGCCCGATCCGTCAGGAAATGCTCGTACATGGTGAAAGCGTGCTGTTGGGCCAGGCGGGCGAGCCGTGCTCCCGCCTCGCGGGGCGTGACGGTCGGGAGCGAGTACCCCCGCTCGGGAAGGAGCCGGTTGGTGAAATCGTGGAAGAGCGCCTCGCCTCGCGCCAGATCGTCGAGCGTCCGGAACCTGAGGCCCGCCCGCATCGTGGCCACCGTGCTGACCGAGAGGAACCGGGGCAAATTCTCCAGGAATGCGGGGGTGTATGCATTGGCAAAGGTCGCCTCGCCCCCGCCGGCTTTCACCCGGCTGAAAAGGGAGCGGCCATCCAGGAGAACGGCCAGCGACTTCGTGCAGTAGCCGTTGATATGCCGCCCGACCACCGCGGGCGCATTGACACCCGCCAGGATGGATGTCTGCCCCGTGGCGCTTTGGGGTAATCCGGGGACGCCCAGACAGGCATCCGCGGGAACCAGGATGGCCGTCGGATCCGGCGCCGGGCGATCCCGCAGCAGGCGCAGCCGATTCAGGTGAGCGCGGGCCACCGGGTTCTTGTCCGGTTCATCCTCGCCCAGCCCCAGCCCATCCACGAAGAGGAGGAGAACGCCCATTCCTCTGCCTCTATCCCCCAAGTGCCTTCGGCCCACGAGACGTCATGGGGTTCCATCATCCTCACGAGAAGCGCCAAACGAACGGAGGGCCCCTAGAGTCGATTCGGACCGAAAGAATCGTTGCAGGTCTTCGTGCTCGCTGGTTACCGGACAGGGGGGCAGACTCTCCAGGAAGGCCCTCCCGTAGCCGCGCGAGAGGAGGCGATTGTCCAAGATACAGAGGGCCCCGCGATCATGTTCGCTCCGGATCAAGCGACCCAGGCCCTGCCGGAGCGTGATGATCGCCGACGGGACCTGGTAATCCCAGAACGGGTCACCCCCCTGATGCTGGAGGTACTCCAGTCGGGCCTCCAGAATCGGATCCCCCGGGAATCCGAAGGGAAGCTTGTGGATGATGACGCCGCTCAGCGCCTCGCCGACGACATCCACCCCCTGCCAGAAGCTTCGCGTGGCGAAGAGCACCGATGCCACGTCCCCGCGGAATCTCTCCAGCAATTCCGTCCGGGGCGCCTGGCCCTGGACCATGAGGGGGAACGGAACCCGACCATCCACCAACCGGTGGGTGGTCTCCATGGCATCCAGACTGGTGAAGAGGACCAGGGCCCGGCCCTGCGTGATCTGGAGGAGGCGGCAAATCTCCTCCCCCGCGGCCTCGACGAAGCCCGGACTTCTGGGATCGGGCAGGTGGCGCGGGACGTACAGGATGGCCTGATGCGCATAGTCGAAGGGCGATGCGGCCTGGAACTCCCGCGCCTCCTGGATGCCGAGCCGGTTGCGAAGAAAGTCGAAGCGGCCCGCGGCTGACAGGGTGGCCGAGGTGAGGATGACGGCCTCCGCGGACTCCAGGATCGTTCGGCGGAAATCCTCCGAGACGTCCAGAGGCGAGGTGCGAAGGAAGATGCCTCGGCCCCGTCGCTCGGCCCAACGCACCATGGCTGGCCCGGCCCCGGAGTCGGGTGTCTCCCTCGGAGCATCCAGGAGACCCGTGAGGATCGCCGCCTGCTCCCGCGCTCGCCGCGCGCATGTGAGGAGGCCCTCCGGCTTCTCCGGTGCCGCCTGGACGAGATCGTGCAGCAGGACCAGGGCCCGGATGAGCTCCCTCCCCGCCTCTCGACAGACCCCGTCCAAGGCGTCCGGGCGGAGACGCCGCGTACCCTCGGGAAGATCCAGGGCGCGGAAGAAGCGCACGGAGGTCTCTGCCAGGTGACCAAGTTGGTTCGAGAGGCTCCGATCGGCCCCGCCGGTGGCGGGGGCGCTCGTCCACTCGCGGTGCGTATCGCGAACCAGGCGCTCGACGCGGAGATTGCTGATCTCGACCCCGAAGAAATCGGTGGCGACATCCTCCAAGAGATGTGCCTCGTCCACGACCAGCACGTCATACGAGGGGATGACCTGGAACTGGCCGCGGTCGCGCAGGACGGCGTCGGCCAGGAGAAGGTGGTGGTTGGCGATGACCACATCGGCCGCCCCCGCCTCTTGCCGCATCCGGGTCAGGAAGCAGTCGTCGTAATCCTCACACGAGGTGCCGAGGCAGGTTTCAGACCAGGCGGCAATATCGTCCCAGAGAGGATCGGGCTCGGGGAGGAACGCCAATTCGGCGCGGTCACCGCGGACTGACGTGGCGGACCAGGCCTGGATCTTGAGCAGTGCCTGGCGCTGGGGCCGGGTGTGCGTTTCCTCGAGGGCCCGCCGGAGGTTCCGACGGCAGAGATAGTTTCCCCGGCCCTTCATCAGGCTGGCGACGAACTTCCGCGGCAGCGCCGAGGCAAGGAGCGGGATGTCCTTGAAGAATAATTGATCCTGTAGGGTCTTGGTCCCGGTGGCGACCAGGGTCTTCCGGCCGCTCAGGATCGCCGGGACGAGGTAGGCGAGGGTCTTGCCGGTGCCGGTGCCTGCCTCGGCCAACAGGGCCCCGCCCACCGCGATGACCTGCTCAACTGCGTGAGCCATCTGAAGCTGGGCCGGCCGATATTCGAACTCGGGCAGGACCTCGCGCAGCAACCCCCGGGGGCCAAGGGTGGCCGACAGTCCTGTTTCGGCGTCCGTGTCAGTGCGACGGGGATTTCGCCTCACGTCCTCAACTCGCGACCCGCGTGCATAACCGGCGGAACATGGAGCGAGGAAAAAAAGAACTACCGGCCCCTGGCCTTGGCTTCCGCCCATAGCGCGTCCATCTCCTCCAGGCTCGCCTGGCGCAAGGAGCGGCCGCGCCGGGCCAGCTCTTCCTCGATGTAGCGGAAGCGCGCGATGAACCGGGCGATGGTCTTGCGTAACGCCTCCTCCGGGTTCACCGCCAGGAAGCGGCTCAGATTCACCAGCGCAAAGAGGAGGTCACCCAGCTCCGCCTCCACCCGGTCCGCTGCCTGGCCCTGCATGGCAGCCCGCAGCTCGCCGAGTTCCTCCTCCACCTTCCGGAAGACCTCCTGTGCCTCCTTCCAGTCGAAACCGACACGCGACGCTTTCTCCTGCAGGCGGTGGGCGCGGAGCAAGGCCGGCAGCTCCCGCGGCACCCCGTCCAAGAGGGACGCGTGACCTGTGGCCTGGCGGCGCTCGGTCTGCTTGATCTGGTCCCAGTTGAACCGAACCTCCTGGGCCGTCTCGGCCTTCACATCCCCGAAAACGTGGGGGTGGCGCCGGACCAGCTTGTCATTGATGCTGGCAAGGACGTCGCTGATGGAGAAGGCGCCGGCTTCCTCTGCCATCCGGGCGTGAAAGACGATCTGCAACATGAGATCGCCCAGTTCCTCCTTGAGCGTCGCTGGATCTTGCTCGTCAATGGCCTCGAGGACCTCGTAGGTCTCCTCGACGAGGTAGGGCTTGATGCTCTCCGAGGTCTGCTCCCGGTCCCAGGGGCAACCGTTCTCCCCTCGCAGCCGGGCCATGATCTCCACGAGCTCCACGAACAACGTGTCGGGTGTCTCAGTCACGAGGTTCATTCTCCTCTTGAGAGGCGGCAGGGACCGTGGGCCGGACCACGCTACGATACGGGGAAAGGGTGGGGCGGGCAAGCGGAATTGTACCCGGAGCCGGGGGTGACTCCGGGCGATCGGCATCCCGCCCCTTCTCTTTTCGGGTAGGGTGGACCCGACCAGATACGGGTGTGTATCCACGGAGGTTCACGATTCTTCTCCTCCGGGGTACATCGCTCCACCACCAGTTCAGAGTTTCTGAGACGTTAGAACGATGCGGGCCGTTGGCATGCGGCCTGCTTTCTGCAGAGATCGGAGGCGGAAGATGATGGTACCTGTGGCGGAGACAAGATGGCGGGCGGCAGGACTCATCCTGGTTGGTCTATTGGTACCGGGAGGCAGTCTGATAGTTCTCTCGATTCTTGTCGGAAGACGGATGTGGGGCCGGAGGCTCCGCGCAATCATGGTGGGGGAGGACGAATCGCGATGAAAGAGCAAATGGCCCTTATGGCTGCCTTTGCCGAGGCCGTATGGACCCGGCAAGCCCATGAGTTTGAATGGTTGGTCAAAGCAGCCTACGGGGCAGGGGCCTGCAGGGAGGACCTCCTCACGGCGGTGGAAAGCGGCCGGCTTCTCGGCGATCCCCCCGAACCCGTCGTGGCAGAAGCCTACGCCACCGTCCACGCCTGGCAATGGATGACAAGCCGCTGCCCAACTCCCAGCCATGAATCGGCACCACTTGCCGAGCGAAGGCGCACCACACGCAGGAAGGCGTGGATCCCATGTACTACAAAGTAAGGCTGCTGTCCCAATAGTGTCTGAGTATGTAAGCCTCGATACGTAGAAGCGCATCGGGGAACTCGGCTATCCTCCTCGGGGCTCGCAACCCAGAGAGAGGAGGCCAAGGACCGATGCGCCTGGAAACGT
>JBIOJT010000251.1:0-7087 GCA_044451055.1 Methylomirabilales bacterium (SeqCode) | reverse complement strand
TGGAGAGCTGCCCCACCACCAAGTGCTGGACCTTGAGGGAGTTCAGGCCCGGGAGGAGCGCCCGTTCCTGATCCAGCTGGACGCTCCGGGGATCGAACGGCAAGGTGGCAGGATCCATCACGTCGAAGATCGTCGTGAAGCGCAGGTCGGCTGTCAGCACCGACGCCCCCAGCTTCCCCAGGTCCTCGCCGTTCAGGGTGAGGGGCGCGAAGCCTGCCACGGCGATGGTGATCTTGGGGACGGCGCGCTCCCGGAGCTCGCGCTCGATCACCTGCGCTCGTGCGTTTGACGGCAGAACCATGAGACTTACTAGAACCAGGCCAACCGCGGCCCATTGTGGTCTGCGCATCATCCGCGCTCCATGACAAAACGGTAGCGAAGGTCCAGATATTCTTCCGTAAGGAGATTTGGGAATGGTGGCAACGGAATGCTTTGCCGGACCGCCCGCAGCGCGGAGGTGTCCACGCTTGCGCTCCCCGAACTCGTTTCCAATTCGACGTTGCGGACCTGCCCTGATCGCAGGACGCGGAAACGGACGACTACCACCGTTTCCGGAGAACCAGACGCACCCAGGGGGACCCAGTTCTCGTAGATCTTCCTGTCTACAAGCGTCAGGTAATAGTTCAGCGCAGTCCCGCTTCCGGCTCCGGTCCCCGCACCGCTTGCGGTGCCGGCCACCTCGACGCCGCTCGTCTTTGCGGTTCCCGCTCCCGCGCCGGCCGAGGCCACGGGTGCGGCCGGTTGCGGGATGGCGGGCACCGCAGGCGTCAACGGCGTTGGGGTGGGAGGAGCCGGCCGCGCCGTCTCCTTGCCGATTACCGATGGCGGTCGCAAGGAAGGTTCACGTTCCTGTGTGGACTTTGCAGGTGGTCGCCGTCCGGGGAGGGTCAACTCTTCCGTTGGCCGCGGGGCTGGCCGTGCGGCCGGCGCGGGCGGGACCCGGGCGGGCGCAGGCGGAGCCGCCGACGTCGCTCCTGCTGGGGGGGCACCGCCTGGGGGTGCGCTTACCAGGCTCACCGTGTAGCTCACCGGCACCTGGATGTAGGTGCCCACCTGGAAACGTGGGATCATCACGATCGCAATCGTCAGCAGTGCGTGGACCAGGACCGAAAGCCCGAAGGTGAGCCACACTTCGCGGGACGTCGGGCCCGGCGGGAAGAACCGGTCAGCCGCCGCCACCACGCCTCAACTCCCCCCGGGCCCGATCGGCTCGGTGACCATTCCCACCCGGTCAACCCCGGCCTTCTTGATGACGTCCATCACCTTCATGACGGTGCCGTAGGCCACGGCCTCGTCGGCCTTCAGGAACACCGCTGCCCTGGGGTTGCGCTGCACCATGCCACTCAACACCCTGGACAACCGATCCAGGCTGATCGGCTGGTTGTCCAGGAACACGCCCCGGTCGCGGGTAATCGAAAGGACGAGCCGCTCCTCGGGCTGGATGTTTCGTGCCGCCGTCTTGGGCACCCGGACATCGATCCCGCCCAGCAGCATGGGCGCCGTGATCAGGAAGATGATGAGCAGCACCAAGACCACATCCACGAAGGGTGTGACGTTGATCTCCGCCAGTGCGGGCCCCAGCCGCGCTTCTCCTCCAGGGTCGGTATTCTTAAACGCCATGGTTCTTCTGCCTCGTGCCGGGGCGGCCCTGATCCACGGCCGCCTCTATCCTGTTGCCTATTGCCGCCCCGCTTTGGCCATAACCCGTTCCGCCATTCCTGTGAATTCCAGCGCGAACAGATCCATCCGGGTGGCCGCTCCCTTGATCCGGCTGAGGAAGTAATTGTACGCGATGACTCCGGGAATCGCCGTGGCTAGGCCGGCTGCTGTGGTGATCAACGCCTCGGCGATGCCGGGCGCCACAGCCCCAAGGTTGGCGGACCCGGTGAGCCCGATGCTGTGGAACGCGTCCATGATCCCCCAGACCGTCCCGAAGAGCCCGATGAAGGGCGTGACGTTTCCTGTCGTGGCGAGGAAAATCAACATGCGCTCCAACCCAGCGAGCTCCCGCAAGCTCGCATGGCGAAGGCTGCGCGAGACACGCGACAAGAGGTCCTCCGTCGGAACGTCCCCGCCCTTGGCGGCGGCCTCGAGGGAAGAGGGGTTCCCGCTGGAGGTCGGGTTTGCCTTCACGGCATAGGCGAGTTCCCGGTAGCCCTCCCGGAATAGGGATGCCAGGGGACTCTGGGGAAAACGCTTGCAATCCTCGTAGGCGCTGTACAGATTCTTCGTCTCCCGGAACACTCGCAGGAACCGCTCATCCTGCCTTTCCGCTCGGCCGAACGTCCGGAGCTTCAGGAAGACGATCGTCCAGCAGGCCAGGGAGAAAAATAGCAAGACGAGAAGGACGCCCTTGGCGACAATGCCGGACTGGAGGATCAGATTGATGGCATTCATGGAGAGGAACCCATTAATCTCTTATAGCAAAAGGCAGAAACGGACGTCAAGCGAAACACGTGGGAGTACGGCTCGGCCGGTCGCCCAGCACGAGTGGCGCCGTGATCCGTCCCGGCTGTCGCAGCCGGGCCGGACGGATCCCGCAGGCACCGCTCCCCCGCCTCATCGAGGCTGGGCGGGAGCCCTCGCCGCACCCGGGGTAAGGGCTGCTCTCGCCGGGTTAGACCGGGCCCCGGTGCAGAAGTTCCCTGGACCGATATGGACGAGTCCCCAACAAGATGATGGTGGAGAGATCAGGATGACCGGATACCCTCATTGCCAGCTGAGGGGAGCCACAGGAGCGGTGTGCATCAGCAAGAAAGCTGGTCTCGACCGGTCCGTGCCAGGACAGAGACTGGGGGTGTGCGCGGGCCCCGCAAGCAGGGCTCAGCGCCCCTGGGCATCCAGGTACACCTGCAGGACCGCCTGGGCCTCGCGCGAGAGACTGCCGAACTGCACCCCGCTCTGGAACAGGAGACCCGTGCCGCTCTGTTCTCCTGGCGCCCGGCCAACTGCCCGCGACCAGACGACGCGACAGTTGACCGTCACGACGCGCTCGTCCAGGGGCAGGCGGAGATAGCAACTGCTCCCGGGGCGGAGGATGATCGTGTGCTCAAGCCGCGCGCCTCCTAGGCTCAGGTCCAGGACGTGCACGTCGTGACTGGACGTCACGGCTCCGGCCACCGGCTCGCTGAACGTGAGGCGCGCATGCTTGCGGCGCACCGGGTACTCGGGGATCATGCCTGTCCTCTCGCGGGGCCTCGAGGGATGATCATCTTCGATTGCCGGTCGGATCCACGCCTCCGATCCGGACGCATCCATTCGGCTGACGGCACGCGGAGACTCCCGCGGTTCCGCGGCGGCTCGGCCTGGAATCGCCGAGCGTGCGTTCCCTCGCGGATCTCCAGGGGCCATACCCATCTTGATCGCGTCATTCCCGATCACGGAAGCTCGGGTTCACACAGACGCGGGCCTGGGGTTGGATGCGAGTCGCCCGTCCACTGCCGATCAGATCTGAAAACGTCAGCGCGTGCGTCCACCTGTCGGGATCCCCGGGTTTCGTGCGGACTCTAACGAAGGCCTTGCCGCTTGTCAACGCGAAAGCCCTTGATGTATGGGAGTTCCATGGCCCCGCTGCAGACAGTTGCGCCGCTCGACGCTGCCTGGTACACTCTGCACGGATGGTGAATGCCCGAACTGAGAGGATCGCCCCACCGTCTGCGAGATCCGCGCCGGTGAGGGAGGGCGCTTCCGCCATGCGAATGTCTCGAATCCTCGTCGTCGGCCTCGCCCTGTGCGTCGGTGGGACCGTGCCAGCGTTAGGGTCGTCCGCCGGGATACCCGTCCGGGTAATCGCCCAGGACGTCGAAATCGCGTTCCGGGAGGCGATGGAGCTATGGGCCTACGGAGAGTTCTGGCGGTTGTGGGAGATTTCGAGCGACGAGAGTCGCTTCTACTACACTCAGAATGACTTCGCCGCCCTGATGGAGAGGGGAAGTGCCAGACCGGCGACGGGAAGGCGTGTCGAAGATCTGAAAGTCTCGGTCACTTCCTCTCAGGGCGCGGTGGTCCTAGCACGAATCGGCTTCGAGGACCCCAACACCAGCACCACCCAGCCGATCGTCCGGTCATTCCTCTTCTACCATGAGGTGGGGCGATGGCGCCCGCAGCTCTCGGATTTCCTCGGCCTCTCTTCCTACACCTTCCCAGCGCAGCCTCCCTTCGGAGCCGCCATCGTCATCACACCCTGCTGTCCAGTCCATGTGCTCCCGCCGCCAATGCAGAAGACCTCGCCGCCGCTAGCCACGGTGCCGAAGATGATCCTGAGACGCTGAGCCCTCCCACCCGTTCTGACGGTACTGCTGGACCTACTCTGCGTCGAAGCCAGGCCGCTTGGAATCCTGGCACCCCGGAAACGTTTCCTCGACCTGCTGGCGCATTCAGTCGAGGTCGGCGAGGAGCGGGACCAGCTGGTCTTCCAGGCCCTTGTCCCAGTCGTAGGCATCCCGCAAGGCGGCCATGGACCTCACCACCCCATGGCGGGCAACCCTGGCGCTTCCCAGCGCGTCGCGCCAGTGGAGGGACCACCCCTCCTCGTCCTCGTCCTCTTCCGCCTCCATCTTGGAATAGAGCGCGCGACGGATCTTGGGCGGGATGAGCGTGTGATACCAGGAAATGAACTCATAGGCATCGAGGATCGTTCCATAGGCGCTCGCGGCACGCTCCGGATCCACGACCTTGGCCCGCTCCTCCAAGACTTCGCCATCGCAAACAACCCGCCGGCGAAAGCCCGTGATGAAGGAATGGGCGGCAACAGTATAGGCCTCGGCCCGCTGGTGGAGCGGGTGATCGCTGGGATCCGGGCGCATGGATTCCACCTCAGGAATGCATTGAGATTCCATCCCCGCTCCTCCGCCGCCTCCCGAAGAAGCTGCCCGGCGTGCTCGAACTGCTTCTTCACGTCATCCAGAACCACGGCCCAGGCATGGGGATCGTGGCCGGCCGCCCGGTGCTCTGCCCTCGTCTGCTGCTCTTGCCTGTAGACATAGCACTTGGCCGTCGTCGGGCAACGCTCGCACCAGCGGTCGCAGTAGTTGCAGCTCCCGGGAATGAACCTGCCGATGTCTGCGCCGGGGTCGACCTCCGGATCTGCCCGGGGCTCCTGGGAACCGGCCTGCTCGTGAGGAGGCGCCGGACTCACTGCTCTTCCCCCGCCATATCAGCGCGCGTCCTCGCACACCGGGTTGCGCAGCTGGCCGATCCCCCGGACTTCGACCACCACGACGTCCCCCTCTCTTAAGAACCGGGGCGGCTTCCTGGCGAGGCCGACGCCGCCAGGGGTCCCGGTGGCGATGACGTCCCCGGGCTCCGCCGTGAAGATGTGGGAGCAGTAGGCCACGATGTCCCGAACAGAGAAGATCCGCTGTGTGGTATTCGAGGACTGCAGCACCTCGCCACTCCATGATCTCGGTAGTTTTCACCGAGACGGATGAGCTTGCGTGGATTCAGAATGGGCGCCCGGACATGCGCGGCCTTGATCGGTTGCATGATCGCCTGCGCAACTGGGCCTCCACTCGCCTGCATCCCACGGGCAAAGGCGAGCACTTCCTTGGCCCTGGGCAGGCTCTGGTCCCAGCACTCCAGGAATCCGCGCATGTCCGCCGGCAGCTCTCGATCCGCCTGCCCCTGAACAACCGGCGCTCCCCGGATCGCGAGCAAGAGGGCGTAGCCCCGGTTCGAGTCGATCACGTGTCCATCCTGCGCCCCGCCGAGACGATTCTTCCCCTGGAACGCAAATGTCACAAGCCGCATCCCACCTTAGATGTTAGGCGACGCGATAGGTTTCCAACACCTCGGGGTTGATCGTGATCCCCAGTCCTGGTCCCTGGGGTACCCGGACGAATCCATTCTCGAACCGTACGGGTTCCACCGACAGTTCCTCGCGCAGGGGGCTCGGGTTCCGATCGAATTCCAGCACCGGTTCCTGGTAGTAGGGAGAGGGGTTTCCCGTGGGTGGACATGGAGGCAAAGCGGCCAGCAGATGCAGGGACGCCGCCAGCCCCACCGCCGATCCCCACACGTGGGGGAAGTACTGGACACCGTAGGCCCGGGCCAAGGCCGCGATCCGCCAACACTCCGTGATGCCCCCACACCCGCAGGTGTCGGGCTGGATGATGTCCACGGCGCGCGTCGCGATGAGCTCCCGCGCACCGAAAGACGTGTACTCCACCTCGCCGCCGCTGATGGGGATGTTCACCCGGGCTTTGACTTGCAAGTAGCCCTGGAGATCCTCAGGCGGCACCGGCTCCTCGAACCAGGCGATCTGGTACGGCTCGATCGCGCGGCCCACCTCAATGGCGGTATACGCGTTGTAAGCATGATTGGCGTCCACCGCCAACCGGAGGTTTGGGCCGATGGCCTCGCGGATCGCGCCCACGAGGGCAATGTCCTGTTTCGGGTGGAAGAAGCCGATCTTCATCTTCATGGCCGAGAAGCCCTGGCCGACATAGCCTTTGGCTTCCTCCTCCAGGATGCGGACCTGGTCCGCCAGATCGCGGCCTTGCTTGTAATACATCCCGGTGGCGTATGGGACCACGCGATCGCGAAACGGCCCGCCCAAGAGCGTGTACACCGGGACGCCCAGCGCACGACCCTTCAGGTCCCAGAGGGCAATGTCGACGCCGCTGATGGCGCCGATCACCGTTCCCTTCTGCCCGTAGTCGCGTGTGGCATCGTACATTCGTTCCCACAGCATGGTGGTGGCGAAGGGATCCTCGCCCTTGACCAGCGGCCCCAGTGTGTGATCCACCACCACCTTGGTGAGTTCGGGTGGTCCAGTTTGGCCCCCCTCCCCCCAGCCCTCGATGCCCGCATCCGTGCGAATCCGGATCAGGAGGGAACTGCGATCGCGGATCCAGCCCTTGGATGAGGCCCCGTACCTGTGCGGGTCCACGGGGAACCGCAAGGGATAGGTTTCAATGGAGGTGATCTTCACAACAATCCTCCCTGCTTAGCAGCCCGTTGATTTATTGAGTCTCGCCGTGGATTGGTGCCCCGCTGGATGCGGGTTCGCGATACAATGCGCCCATCGCAAAGGAGCGTGTTTATGTCGATGGGACGCCGCCAAAATCGCCAGTCGCCGCTGTGGATC
>JBIOJT010000250.1:0-7142 GCA_044451055.1 Methylomirabilales bacterium (SeqCode) | reverse complement strand
GGGTGGGGAGGCGTCCAGCGGGGCGGCCGGCATGCTCACGGCCCAAGCCCACGCGGACGAGCCCGGACCACTCTTGGACCTCAAGCTGGCGAGCCGCGCCCTGTATGAAGGACTGGCGATCGAGCTCCTCGACCGGACGGGGCTCGACATCGAATACCGCAGGCTGGGTCACGTGGTCCCAGCTCTCTCCGACGAGGAGAACGGGGCGGTGGAGAGAAGGGTCGAGTGGCAGAGGGCGCGCGGCTTGCCGGCCGTGATGCTGGACGCCGGGGAGGCCCGGGCCTTGGAGCCCGGGTTGTGTCCGGACGTGAGAGGGGCGGGCTGGTTTCCCGAAGATCACCACGTGAACAACACCGCCGCCACCCAGGCGCTCGCCAGCGCCACCATGCGACTCGGCGGCCAGGTCCGGACCGACTGCACCGTTCTCGATCTCGTGGGGGAGGGCGAGCGGGTGACGGGGGTGCGGACGAGGCATGAGACCGTTTCAGCCGGCACTGTGATTCTCTGCGCCGGCGCCTGGATGCAAGAGTTCCAGAGGGCGGCCGGCATCCCGCTCCCCATCCTCCCCGCCAAGGGTCAGATGGTGGTGGCCAGGTTGGAGCCCCCGGCCCTTCGCCACGTCGTGTATGGGACCGCAGCGTATGCGATCCCGCGGCCGTCGGGCGAGCACATCATCGGGAGCACGGTGGAGTTCGTCGGTTTCGACAGGCAGGTGACCGTCGAGGGAATGACCGGCATCCTCCAGGCAATAACGAGGCTGGTCCCAGCCATCCACGAGGCGGCAATGGTTGCAAGTTGGGCATGTCTCCGACCCGCGACCCCGGATGGTCTGCCGCTCCTGGGAAGGGCCCCCAGTCGTCCGGGGCTCGTCATCGCCACGGGCCACTTCAGGAACGGCATTCTGCTCGCCCCCATCACGGGCAAGATCATTGCAGAACTCATCGTCGACGGGGAGCCGTCGATCTCCCTGGAGCCGTTCCGTCCCGACCGGCCGTTTCCTCCCGGCCAGCCCTTGAGCTACTAACTCGAACACGAGACCTCGACTTGCAGCCGGCCATTCTTGAAGTGTGGGTCAATCCGCTGTGGGACTTGACTCTTTTCTAGGAATGCCGGCAGAATAGATTCATGATGACGAGGGAGGGCCGATCCTTCAAGCACCTGCATCGGCTGCCTCTCATCGCCATCTGGTGCGGCGCTTCCCCGTCCAGGCACGGTCCGGGGAAGCCGCAGAGGCCTCCATCCAGACCATCCTTCGCAAGGAGGTGACGACCATGGCCAAGCCAACCGTGAAGCGGCGTTCCTCGCGCAAGAGCCGACCCGCGGCCGTTGCATCGCGGCCGAAGGCCAAGCCGGCTGCAAGCGGCAGTTTCCGCCTCACCTATGCGACTATGTTCGATCCGCCGGCGCACCTGCACGAGGAGTTCGAGAGGGCCCTGGCCGGCGTGAAGGGCAGCCGGGGGCGGGAGTATCCCATGTGGATTGGCGGCAAGGAGCGCGGCGGCGCCGAGCGCTTCGAGGACCGCAGCCCGATCGACGCCGAGTGGATCCTCGGCACCTTCGCAAAGGGAACGGCACAGGACGCAGCGGATGCCCTGGCGGCCGCGCGGGCCGCCTTCCCCGCCTGGAGCCGGATGCGATGGCAGGACCGGGTCCGCCTCCTCCGCAAGGTCGTGGCCCTCATCGAAAAGCGTGTCTACGAGATTTCGGCACCCCTGGCCCTGGAGGTGGGGAAGAACCGGATGGAGGCCCTGGGGGACGTGCAGGAGGCGGCCGACCTGATCGCTTACCACTGCGAGGCCATGGAGCGGAACGGGGGATTCATCCGCCCCATGGGCCGTGATCCGCTCAAGGGGTACGAGGCCACCAACGTGAGCGTCCTGCGTCCCCACGGCGTGTGGGTGGTCATCTCGCCGTTCAATTTCCCGGTGGCGCTCTCGGGGGGCCCGGCGGGCGCCGCGCTGGTAGCGGGAAACACCGTTGTCCTGAAGCCGGCCACAGACACCCCGTGGGCGCCGGCTCTTCTGGCTCAGTGTTTCATTGATGCGGGATTGCCGGAGGGTGTCTTTAACTTCGTCACGGGACCTGGCGGCACGCTGGGCGAGGCGCTCATCGGAAGTCCCCAAGTGGACGGGATCACGTTCACCGGCTCCTACGACGTGGGCATGCATATCTACCGGGCCTTCGCCTCGGGAAGGTACCCCCGGCCCTGCATCGCCGAGATGGGGGGCAAGAACCCGGCCATCGTCTCACGCCGGGCAGACCTGGACCGGGCGGCCACCGGCATTCTGCGCTCGGCCTTCGGACTGCAGGGGCAGAAGTGCTCGGCCTGCTCGCGGATCTTCGTTGAGAAGCCCGTCAAGGAGACGCTCGTCCACAAGCTGCTCGACCTGATGCGCAAGATCACCGTGGGCGACCCGACGCGGCAGGAGAACTGGATGGGGCCCGTCATCAACCGGAAGGCCTACGACGACTTCCGATCGTACGTCGAGGAGCTGGGCCGAGCCGGCACGATCCTCACCGGCGCCAAGCAGTTGATGGAGGGTGAGTTGGCTCGCGGCTACTTCTGCGCCCCGACCCTGGTGGATGGAGTCCCGGCGGACCATCGCCTGTGGAAGCACGAGATGTTCCTGCCCATCGTCCTCCTCGCGGCGGTGGAATCCCTCGACGAGGCCATGCAGCGGGCCAATGACGTGGACTACGGCCTCACGGCCGGATTCTACGGATCAAAGAAGGAGGCCGACTGGTTCTTCGACAACATTCAGGTCGGCGTGGCGTATGCGAACCGCCCCCAGGGGGCGACGACGGGGGCGTGGCCGGGCTACCAGCCGTTCGGAGGGTGGAGGGGCTCCGGATCCTCCGGCAAGAACGGCGGCGGGCCGTACTACCTGCAACTGTACATGCACGAGCAGAGCCAGACCCTGATCGAGTAGCCCTCCCAGAAGCCGAGATCGCATGGGGCATAGGCCAGCCAAGCCTGTGCCCCTTTTTTTCGCCGTCCGATCCAGCGTCCCTCCCCTACTCGCCGGCAAGCTCTGGAGTCAGGACCCACTGGAGGAGCCAGTGACCGTCCCCCTGGACGAGGCAGACGATCGCGCCGTTTCGGAACCGGATGATTTCCCGCTCGGGATCTCCCGCCAGGAGCAATGACGCCAAGCGTCTGAGATGCGGAAGGTGCCCGACCAGCATCAAGGGCTCGCGGGCGGCCTCGACCTCGGCCCTGGCCTTCCCCGTGTCGTCCGCAGGCCCCAGTCCGTCCGTCTCGCGGATGCCGTGCACGGGGGTGAGAGCCGCGGCAAAGATCTCCGCCGTCTGTCGAGCCCGAAGCTTGCCCGAATGACGGATCTCGGCAACCTGGGTTCGCAGGGCCGCGGCCCGCTCGGCCACTCGCCGGACGTCCCTTCGCCCACGATCGGTGAGAGGACGAGCGGGATCTTCTTCTTCAGGCGTGGCCTCGCCGTGCTGGACGAGATACACCTGCACGGCAGCCCCTCCGGCCCCTACGCCGCCTGCAATGCAGAGGTGCAATGCGGGCACCGAGTCGCCTTGATCGGGATGCTCGACGCGCAGTACGCGCATTCCTTCGTCGTCGGCGCGGCCGGCACTGCTTCCGGTTCGCGCCTCAGCCGATTGACCTGCTTCACCAGCAGGAAAATGGCAAAAGCCACGAGGACGAAATCAATGACCGTGTTGATGAACAGGCCGACATTGAGCGTGGCCGCACCGGCGGCCTTGGCCTCCGCCAGGGAGGCGTAGGATTTCCCCGACAGATTGATGAACAGGTTGGAGAAATCCACCTTGCCGAGGACGAGACCCAGGGGCGGCATCAGGACATCGCTGACGAAGGAGGTCACGATCTTCCCGAAGGCGGCACCCATGATGATCCCGACCGCCATGTCCAGCACGTTCCCTCGCATGGCAAACTCTTTGAACTCCTTCAGCATCTCGTGTCCTCCTTCCGTGTCTCCGAATGAGTGAGCGAACCTCGTGCCGCCGGAAGAACAGTTCCCGAACCCGCCGCGACTCCCCTCATCAGAGTGCTGGGCCGCACACCGATCCGGGGGCGCTAGGCGTGGAGCTTCGCGATCACCCGCGCGAGCTGCGCGCCCAGCCCCTCCACCGCCGCCTGCAGCTTCGGATCTTTGAGGGACCCGTCGGGATTGAAGACCTCATTGGCTTTCGGAACGGCGACCTGGTCGGGGAGGACGAGCACCTTGATGTTTCCCAGGATGCCGCGGAGATGCACCAGACCCCGCAGGCCGCCCAGTGCGCCGGGAGAGGCGCTCATGAGACACGCCACCTTCCCGTCGAAGCACCCCAGGGGCGCTTCTCCCGGACAAGGGCGCGAGACCCAGTCAATCGTGTTCTTCAGGACGGCCGTGATGGAACTGTTGTACTCCGCCGCGGAGATCAACAATCCATGGTGCGCCAGGAAGAGATCCTTGAGCTTTCGTCCGTTCGGCGGCAGGCCCTCCCGAGCCTCCAGGTCCCCGTCGAAGAGCGGCAAGGGGAAGTCTCGGAAATCGATCAGTGTCACCTCGGCGCCCGCCGCCCGGGCACCGGCGACGGCGATCTTCACCAGACGCTTGTTGTAGGAATCCGTGCGCGTGCTGCCGGCGAAGGCAAGAATCTTTGGCGTGAAGGCCATGGGGTCTCCTCCTTGTGAGTATCCCGCGCTCTGGTCTCTCGCGCGGTCCGATTCCGTGGACGAGGTAGCGAATTCTAGCCCACTTCATCCATTTCAGCAAAGGCCCGCACGGGGAACGAGGCGCCCCGCGCGATGCGCAGGGGGACGGCCGAGAATTGGAAGCCGGTCCGAGGCAGCGCCGAGAGATTGCACAGGTGCTCGACGATCAGGATTCCTTCTGCCAGGAGCCGCGTGTGCGCAGGACGACTGGGATCCTCGGTGTTGTCCACGTTCCAGAAATCCACACCCACCAGAATCGCCCTGGCGCGGATCAGGAGATCGACGAACGACGCCGCGAGATAGGGCCCGGGCTCCCAGTAGGCGTCGGTCCCCCACCGCCGGTCCCACCCGGTCCGGATGAGGGCCGCCCGCCCGCACAACTGCGACGCGCTGCAATCCAGGGCGATGGAGCGATCCGGCGACGCAGCGGCATCCAGGACGACCCCTGGCACTCGCGCAACTTTCTCCAGTGGAATCTGACTGAGATCTGCTCGATCGCGGTGACGATGGTACGGGCTGTCCAGGTAGGTCCCGAGATTGCACACCATGTCCACCCGACCGAGATAGAATTCCGCCCGCTCGTCATAGTGGGACCGCGACGCTTCATGGTCCAGAAACGCCCCGATCTTTGGGCTCGGCAAGCCGGGGTAGGCCTTCATCCCGTCTTCGAGGACATGATTCAATTCAACGAACTTCCCCATGGTCAGCGCTCCTTGCGCGACTCCTGTTCGCGGGCCCTCTTGCGAAGCGAAACGAGAAGGACTTCTCGTCGAGATGGTATCAAGAGGCAGGAAGGGAACGGCGGGTCAAGACCAGACGCCCGGGATGCGGGCGCGGCACTCGGGGCAGGCCCCATCAGGACCGAGGCGGTTCGACCGGACCTGGAAGCCGATCCGTTCGATCAGCAAAGCCTTACAGGTCGGGCAGTAGGTATTCTCCAGCGATCCGGTCCTTCCGGGGATATTGCCTGCGTACACGAAGTGGAGCCCCTCCGTCTGCCCGATCTCCGCCGCGCGCATGAGAGCCTTGGCCGGCGTCCGCCCCCGGTCCGTCATCTTGTAGTCCGGGTGGAAGGCAGTCACGTGCCACGGGATGTCCCGCGAGACCCCGGCCAGGAAACGGGCGATGTCCCGGAACTCCTCGTCGCTGTCGTTGAACCCGGGCACGATCAGGGTCACGACCTCGACCCAGAAACCTTTCTGAACCAGGAGCGCGATCGTATCCAGGACGGTCTTGAGCTGCCCGCCCAGCTTCCGGTAGCTCTTGTCGTTGAATCCCTTCAGGTCCACTTTGTACAGGTCGAGCCACGGTCGGAGGTAGTCCACGACTTCCGGCGTGCCGTTGCCGTTGCTGACGTAGGAGGTCTTCAGTCCACGCGTCTTCGCGACCTTGAATACCTCCACCGCCCACTCGCTGGTGATCAGCGGCTCGTTGTAGGTGCTGGTGACGATCGGGGCGCCGTATTCCAGCGCGCAGCGGACGATCTCGTCAGGCGAGAGAACGTTTGGACGGGCAATTGCCTGGGGGTCGCGAATGGCCTGTGAGGTGATCCAGTTCTGGCAGTAGCCGCAGTGGTAGTCACAGCCCAGCATCCCGAAGGACAAAGCTTGGGAACCCGGCAAAGCATGGAAGAACGGCTTCTTTTCCACCGGGTCGAGCTGGAGGGAGGTTCCGACGTAGCCGCTCGGAACGTAGAGGACGCCGCCCTGATTAAAGCGGACCTTGCAAATGCCGTCCCGACCTTCCGGGATGAGACACCGGTGGCCGCAGGCGTAACACCGGACGCGCTGTTCGGGCAGCTTTTCGTACAGCTCGCCTTCGGTGGTGAGGCGGGTCAGGACATCCTTGAGGGTGAGCGTTGCCGTCGTCATGGCCATCCTGCCGGACCACTCACAGTATAGGTGAATGGGGACACCGGCGCAAGTGCCATTGTCCGGCAGGACCTGGTGAGAGCAATACCCACTATGGGACGACGGTCAGGAACCGCTCGAGAGCTTTATTCCCAGCTCGAACAGTTCTCGCGAGTCCAGATCGGAAGCCAGTGCGTACCCGAGTTCTCCCGCCCGCCACAGGATGACGTTGAAGCCTCGGGCTGTCGTCGTGTACGCCTGGGCCTTCCCCATCGGCTCCAGGCCGCGCGTCGGCCAGGGGAGGCCATCCGCTCGGAACACAAAGAGGGAAATCGTGTGGAGGCGCCGGCCGTACACGAAGACCGCCGCCTTCCGGTCGAGGAAGTACCCGACCGCCCCGCCTCGCAGCGGGAAATCCTGATCCCCTTCGAATGAGACCACCGGGGCAAAATCGAGCCGGCCCTCGAACCAGGGCTTGACCTGATGGATGCCCCCGCTCTCGATGTCCAGCGGGTGCTGGCTCGAGAGGAGCCGCACGTAGTCGTTCGCCGCCTCCCGGACCATGCCCCCCGTTCCGGTCGTCCGCCCTCCGCCCGTCTGCTCATAAT
>JBIOJT010000249.1:0-7175 GCA_044451055.1 Methylomirabilales bacterium (SeqCode) | reverse complement strand
TCTGCAGGCCATCCCGGACGACGTCTATGAAGCGGCGACGGTGGATGGGGCCAGTGTCACGCAACGGTTCTGGCACGTGACATTGCCCATGTTGCGGCCCATCATCGTGGTCGCCACGGCGACTCGCATTATCTGGACCTTCAACTACGCCGACCTGATCTTCGTCATGACAGCAGGCGGCCCGGCCAACACCACGCAGATCACGTCCAGCTACACCCTCATCAAGGCGTACACGGACCTGGACTTCGGCTTGGCCGCAACACTGTCGGTTATCCTCCTGGTGATCATGCTGGTCTTTACGGCCTTCTACCTGAAATTCACGAAGGGCGTGGAGTCGGTGTCGGGATGACGAAACCTCGGTCTGGGGATCTGCTGGAGCGCATCCTGGGCGGCCCGGTCCTCTGGACCGGTTTGGCGATCATGACGCTCTTCGCCATGGGACCGTTCCTCTGGGCCTTTTCCGCCTCCCTCAAGACGCGGGCGGAGCTGTATGCGACACCCATCAGCTACCTTCCCGTCCATTCCACCCTCCAGAACTATGTGGAGGCCTGGACCTCCCGTCTCACCCCCTTCAGCCGTTTCTTCGCGAACAGCCTGTGGGTCTCCTCGGTCACTATGGTGGCCACCATCGTCATCTCCACCTCGGCCGGGTACGCCCTGGCCCGCTTCCGGTTCATCGGGAAGAATACCCTGATGCTCGTTTTCCTGGCCACCCAGATGTTCCCCGCCGTGCTGCTCATCGCGCCCCTCCTCTCCCAGTGGTATGCGCTGGGATTGATCGACACGTATCAGGCGCTCATCTACTCCAACTTCTCCTTCACCGTGCCGTTCACGGTCTGGATGCTGGTCGGCTATTTCGAGAGCATTCCGCGGGAGCTGGAGGAGAGCGCGATGATCGACGGCTCCAGCCGGTTCGGCGCCATGCTGCGGATCATCGTGCCCCTGGCGGCACCCGGGATCGCCGCCACCGCCATCTTCGCCTTCGTGTCCTCCTGGAGCGAGTTGCTGTTCGCGACGACGTTCACGAGCAGCACCGAGATGCGGACGCTTTCGGCGGGCCTCTTGTACATGGCGGGCCAATACGAGGTGCAGTGGGGCCAGCTCTCCGCCGGCGTCATGATCAGCACCGTCCCCGTGGCGATCCTCTTCACCTTCCTGCAGAAGCACCTCATCAAGGGGCTGACCGCCGGCGCCCTGAAAGGTTAAGCGTCGGCCCGAGATCTCTTCCCCCGCGAGCGGCGTGGGCAGCCGTCCGGCTGCCGCATGCGTCTGCCCATCCACTGCCAAGTCGTCGTCAGGGACGAAATCGAAATCCGAAAGGAGCCAGGTTCCATGGAAGCTGAGATCATCAACGCGGCGCAGGCGCTGAAGGGGAAGACGGTTGCCCGGAGGCGGGACTTTCACAAGCATGCGGAGGCGGCGTGGACGGAGTTTCGCACAGCCTCGATCGTGGCGCGCACACTGCAGACCCTTGGCTATCAGGTGCTGGCGGGCGACGAGGCCGTCGAGGCGAGCGCCATGATGGGTGTGCCGTCCCCAGCCGACCTCGAGCGACACGTGAATCGGGCGCTGTCTCAGGGGGCGGACAAGGTGTGGGTAGAAAAGATGCGGGGCGGAAAAACCGGCGTCGTCGGGGTGCTGAAGTGCTCCAAGCCGGGGCCGACGGTCGCCCTGCGGGTGGACATGGATGCAAACGACCTGGTGGAGGCCGAGGACCAGAAGCATCGCCCCTTCCGGGAAGGATTCGCCTCCATCAACAAGGGGGCGATGCACGCCTGCGGGCATGACGGGCACACCGCCGTGGGGCTCGGCGTGGCGGAGGTGCTGGCGGGAATGCAGGACCGGCTGTGCGGGACCCTCAAGTCGATCTTCCAGCCGGCCGAAGAGGGGGTGCGGGGGGCCAAGGCCATGCTGGACCGGGGCGTCGTGGATGATGTGGACTACATCGTGGGCGCCCATCTCGGCGTCACCCTCAGGAAGACGGGGCAGCTGGCCTGCCGGACCGAGGGCTTCCTGGCGACGACGAAGTTCGATGCGATCTTCACCGGAACTCCGGCCCACGCCGGCGCCGCTCCGGAAGCGGGGCGCAATGCGATCCTGGCGGCTGCGACGGCCGTCCTCAATCTGCACGCGATCTCCCGGCATGGCCAGGGTGCCTCGCGGGTGAACGTCGGCGTCATCCAGGGTGGGACGGGCAGGAACGTGATCCCGGCCACGGCCGTCATCAAGGTGGAAACGCGCGGCGCCACGACAACCATCAACGAGTATGTGTACCGGGAAGCCCTCCGGATCATCGAGGCGGCGGCCGCGATGCAGGGGGTGCAGGCGAGGGTCGACCTGATGGGCGGCGCGGCCGGGTGCGAGAACGATGCGGCACTGGTCGAGCGGATCCGGGGGGTCGCCCTGCGGCAGCAGCTGTTCCCGGAGATCGTCCCCGCCGGTAACATCGGCGGCAGCGAGGACTGCACCTATTTCATGGAGCGGGTTCAGAGGAACGGCGGCCAGGCCGCCTTCGTCATGGTGGGCACGGAACTCGCGGCCGGCCACCACGAAAGCCTCTTCGATTTCAACGAGGACGCCCTTCCCCCCGCCATCGCCCTGCTGAGCGAGGTGGCCGCGGATCTGCTGGCCCACAAGTAGCCTCAGCACATCGCACCCGCTGAATCCGGCCGGGCCTGGCGACGGCTTCGACCCTTCGGCAAAAAGAGGGTGGAGGGATGATCCTCCAGCCTGCTTCTCTCCCGCGATGGGCCTGTTCATGCGCCCACCGGCAAGTCTTTCTGTTCTCTGCTCCAGGTTTGTTCCACGAGGCAGACAGGAGGGTATCGAGAGCATGGTATCCAGGCGGAGGTTGGGATATACTCTGCGATACGCTGATCAGCCGTGTAGCCCTACACTGCCTATCTTCACGCTCGGCCCTTACATGGAGGAGTACGATGGTTACTTCGGCCAAGGCTCTGACGCAAGAACAGATCGAACAGGTTGTGGCGAGCAGCCGGCCTGAACGGCTGTCGGATCCCGGGAAGCATCCCATCCTTGAGGATCATGCCGCGAATGTGGTCCAGCTCGCCGCGTGGGGCCAGACGGCGCTGGCGGCGGACCACCTCCTCTTCCCGGAGATCAACGGGGCGCTGCCTGCCGTGGTCGCCGGGGTGACCCGACAACTCAACATCCGGTTCGTGGATGCAAAGATCCAGGCCGGCGATTCCGAGGCGCAGATCGCCCGCAAGGTGCGGGTCCGGCGGTACGCCTACGAGACCCTGCTGGAGACGGCCATCAATTTCTGCGGCTTGGAGAGCCGATGGCTGGATGGCGGCGAGCGCTGCCAGGCGATGGGCAGCATCCGCGGTGCCCTGGCGGAGTGGGAAGCACGAGAGGCAGCCGAAGGCCAGGGCTCGGTGGCTGCGGCCGTGGTGCGGCGATTCCTCTATCGCATGAAGCTGGTCCAGAAGGGGGCCAGCATGGCGGCCAAGACGGCGGTCCGGATCGAACAGGGCCTCGACTTCAGCAAGCCCTTCCTGCTGGCTTTCCTGGACAAGGTCCGGGCGGAGATCGAAGCAAACGTGTATACCCGCATGGTCCGCGAGGAGCTGTGCCGGTTCGGAAACGACTACGCCCTGGGCCTCCGCTGGCTGCGGCACCTGGGCTTCGAACAGGTCTCGACGAATCCCGTGCTGGCCGCCCTGGCCTACTCGGATGACCCCTCGCTGGCCCAGAGCTTCCAGACGGACGTGGCGTTTCACCCGAAGTTCGCCGAGTGGAAAGCGAACCCCGACAGGTACGGGGACGAGATCGCGCTCTGCGCGACGCTGATGGCCCTGTGGGATAACCTCCACGTGTATCGGCCGATCTTCTTCAATCTGGCCCGCACCTCGGGCGGCGGCGTGGTCTCGTTCCAGCTCAACCCCAACATCGCCCACCTCGTGCAGGAGAGCGTCCGGGACGTCTTCGCGGCGTTCGCCGCGGCGACCGAGGACCTCCAGGTATACGACGACTACCTGCTGGCGGGCTACTCGGCCACCCGAGAGCGGGCACGACCCAACATGGTCATCAAGGTCGCGGCCTGCTCGCCTGCGGCGCGGGAGATCGCCCGGACCATCAACGGCTTCGGTTTCGGCAGCAACATCACGGTGATCTATACCGTCGGCCAGGAAGTCACGATGGTGCTGGAGGAGCTGGCCGGCATGGCCTCGGCCATCAAGAAGGGGGTCGCGCCGACACAACTGTACATGACCAACATGGGCGGGCGATTCGAGAGCCATCTCCGAGAGGCGAAGCTGGAGCAGCTCTTCATTCAGCTCAAGCAGAAGGTCGGCGAGGCCAAGGCGACGGAGAAGGTGGACCAGCTCGCCGCCGCCAACGGCACCAAGCCCAAGGTGGACGCCGCCAAGGGATATGAGGCCAAAGTGGTGGCCGCCACGCGCTTCAGCAGCCAGCGGACGATCGATGCGAACGTGATCGCCGCCCTGGCGGACGTGGCGTCCGAGGCAGAGCTGAAGACGTGGGAGGACGTCCTCGGCAAGTCGGGGACGCTCGTGGCGCGACGTGCCTGGGGCATCTTCTGGTCGGAGCAGAATCGAGGGAAGTGGGTGGGATACCTGGCCAAGAAGCACGCCATCACTCCGGAGCAGGCGACGCTCATCCTGAGCCGCGTCTGCTATCTCCCCGCGTCCAAGCGGAAGCCTCAGGACACCTACTGGACGCTCACCGGGACCTGCATGGTCCACACCGAATTCCCGAACCACCAGGAGAACGTCCGGAAGATGGCGGAGGAGCCGGGCTTCACGCTGAGGGAGTATGCCGAGTCCATCACCCACCAGTTCTCGCCCGAAGTTCTGGAGAAGCTCAACACCATCCCGGACTTCCGCAAGGGCTACGAGCTGAACCCGGAGCTGAACCGGATCCTGCGGGAGGCCGGCATCACCGGCGACTTCGGGAGCGGCGGCCACACGTCCGAGCAGTGGCCGGACTTCGGCTCGGTCGTCAAGACGGTGACGGAGTTCAAGGCTGCCTACGACAAGTTCCGCGACGATATGCTGGGGCTGTTCAAGCTGGCGGTGAAGCCTGCCCGTGCGGCAAAGCCGGCGGTCAAGAAGGCGGTGAAGAAGATCGCACGGAAGCCCGCCAAGGCGGCTGCCAAATCCGGGAAGGCCCGGCGGTAACACGCCCGTTACTCTTCACAGGAGGGACGGCCATGGCGTGCGGGACAAAGAAGGCGACGAAGGGAAAGATGGGCTGCTCGAAGCCGGCAAAGAAGAAGTAGCCCCTCGGACTCTCGGCAAAGAGGCCCCCTCGGGAGATCCCGAGGGGGCCTCTTGTTTCTGGGGGGATGGGCAGGCCGGGCCGCGGACCCTCAGCCCTTCGCCTTCAGTCGGGTGGCCAGCCGCTGAATCTGTTCCAGATGATTCAGGTCGTGGCCGGCGAGCGTCTCCAGCTGCACTTTGAGGGTGACGACTCCGCGCTCCGGGTGAAGGCCGCTACGCTTGAGGTCTCTTGTTGAAGCGCCGCGGAAGAGCCGGAGCTGCGATCTTCGGAGAAGTCGGAACCGCTCCATGGTTTCCCCCAGCGGCTCCTTTTCACGCACCCAGCCTTTGGCCCATTTCTCTTGATCAAAAGGAACGAGGGTGGGGTTTTCTTCGAAGGCGATCCACCGGGCACGGCAGCACATGACCATCTCGGTTTCCGTCAGGTGGGTGATGATCCCCCGGATCGACCATTTGCCCGGGGCGGGACGCCACGCCAGTTGCCTGGGCGATAGCCCGCGGATCAGCGCGCCGATCCGTGCCGGAGTCTTGGCTGCAACCTCGAGCGGATTGCGTTTCCCCAGAAACTTCGCATATGGGTTCAAGGCGTGCCTCCCTCCTCCTGCGGTCCCGGCCACCGCGTGCTAGGGTTGGACTGCTCAAGCCACCGTGGCAGATTGAATCAAAAGGGTCGAAGGGCCTACCGTCTGCTTCCCGAGAAGCAAAAGTGTACCATAGTAACAGATCAAATCGAGGGCACATCCTGCCTCCGATGGCCTCGGCGTGAGTTGAGTTGGCGCGATCAGAGGCTCACGTCTATTCGACGCAGCAGATGTCAGGAGTGACATGCCTTTCTTCACCGGTGATTGACATTGATGTACGTAGTCTCTATGGTGTCCCGGTTTGTCCGGTTCGAAAGTGGCTGAGCAACGGCATCCATCAAGGACACGCAATGCAGCTCACGGTTCGAGATGTCGCGACCCTATTGAATGTGTCCGAGCGGACGATTTATCGCTGGATCAAGGAAAAGACGATTCCGGCATACCGGATCAGCGAGCAGTACCGCTTCCACAGGGCGGAGCTACTGGAATGGGCGACCGCCCGGCGGATCGGCGTTTCGGCGGAGATCTTTCGGGAAGCTGAAGATGCATCGGTCCGGATGCCCAGCCTCAGCGAGGCCCTGCTGGCCGGCGGAATCGTCTACCGATTGGTCGGAACCGACAAGGAGTCGGTCCTGGGCGCCGCGGTCGAGGCCATGCATCTGCCCGACGAGGTCGATCGGGAGCAGCTCCTGCGCGTTCTGGTGGCGCGCGAGGCGTTGGCCTCGACGGGCATCGGCGACGGCATCGCCATCCCGCACGTGCGCAATCCCATCGTGCTGCATGTTCCGCGCTCGACGATCACGCTTTGCTTCCTCGAGAAGCCGGTGGACTTCGGGGCGCTGGACGGGCAGCCGGTTCACTGCCTGTTCACGATGGTGAGCCCCACGGTCCGGGCCCACCTGCACCTCCTCTCCAGGCTGGCATTCGCGCTCCGGGATTCGGGCTTCCAGGGCGTCATCCGGCGTCAAGGCCTGCGCGACGAGATCCTGGCCGAGCTCCGGAGGGTGGAGTCCAGCCTGCAATCTCAATCGGTCCGCACGGCGAGTGAATAATCTGCAATGAATGTCTTTTTGATCGGTGTGGGGCTGATAGCCCTGGGTGGGCTGGCCGCGCTGGCGGCGGGCCGATCCAGCAGGTGGGCGACGGCGTTCGGCGCGGGCGGGGCGGT
Organism: Methylomirabilales bacterium (SeqCode); assembly: GCA_044451055.1. GTDB lineage: Bacteria > Methylomirabilota > Methylomirabilia > Methylomirabilales > 2-02-FULL-66-22 > 2-02-FULL-66-22. The sequence goes on along the minus strand of JBIOJT010000249.1, from coordinate 162 downwards.
GGCCGGTTGCGCGCTGGCGCTCGGTCCTGCGCTGGGCGCGCTGCTGGGGGCGCCGAGCGAAAGCCTGCGCCTGGCCTGGAACATGCCCGGTGGGACATTCTTCCTGGGCCTGGATGCCCTGTCGGGCCTCTTCCTGGTTCCCACGCTCCTCCTCTCCGCGTT
>JBIOJT010000248.1:0-7177 GCA_044451055.1 Methylomirabilales bacterium (SeqCode) | reverse complement strand
GGAGGACCGGGGGCAGCAGGAACGGCTGGTCGGGGGTGTACGGTTTGAAGGTTTTCATGGCCGCACTATACCGCACGCCTGTGCCGGTGTGCGCACGAAGTGACGGTGCGGAGCGGATTTTTTCTCCGACAGGCTCCTAGATGAGGTTTCTTGACCGCCATCCGGCATGGGCAGGTATGCACCTGGGCGACCCATTGGGGGTTCGAGTCAAGTGGATTCGATCAACCCTCGCTGCATCCTCACCGACACCCATCCGGGTCTCCGAAGAACGCCCAAGGGTGAAGGCAACCTTTGGGATCTGATCTCTTCCGATCTGCGTCCGCGCGGAATGGTCCCTCCCTGAAAAGCAAGAAGGCTGCCCGATGTGCGACGTAGTGATGACTCAGGCAAGATTCGTGGGTTACGCCAAAGAGGAGGCTGCTCGACGACGGAGGTTGTTACTTGAAGGGAACATCCCAAGTAAGAATGGCTACCGGTGGGGAACGAATGCTTCAGGCGGGCAGTTCTGTCGTGTCTCATTCCTCATTCCTCCCTGGAACCGCAACGATGCCATCCGGCTCAGGTGTTCAGCAGATCTGGGGGGTCATGACGCTTGAGGGAACGTCGAATCAAACGATTGGCGGTGGCTCTCTTTACGCCGTCCGGAGCGAAGCCACGAGGCGTCGCGGAAATCGGAAGAGATCCAAGGCGTCTTCGATGGACGTCACCACCAGGTCCGCCGCCTGGAGGGATCGGATCGCTGCGCCCTCCCCACCAATGACCAGGATACCCAGCGCTGCCTCGCGGAGCATCCCTTCGTCGTTCATCCCGTTTCCGACAGCCACCGTCTGCGATGCCCCCAACGCCCGGAGGATCGAGGCCTTCGCTTCGACATGATCGCCCTGTTCCAGTCGGATGACCCGTGCTCCCAAATCCCCCAACTCCGCCGCGGTTCCAAAGGTGTCGGCCGTGAGGATATGGATCTGGACAGCAGGGGAAAGAGCCCGCACTCTGTCAGCGACCGCCGGCGAAACGCGACCGTCCGCGGCCAGCGTCCCGTTCAAGTCCAGGGCCAGGTGCGCAATCTCAAGGAGTCCACGGCCGGGAATCTCGAAGGTGATCACACCGTCCTCCAGCAATTGACCACGATGATCCTTCCTTCATACGGCCGTACGGTCAGCCGGTGCGACACGTGGAGGGAGCCTGAACTCTCCCTTCGCACTGTCGGCAGACGGCGCCAACAGTGCCGCCATCCCGATGACGTCCCCCACGGGAATTGGCGCGCAGAGTTTCCAGAGACAAGCGGGGAAAAGGGTGCTCGTCCAGTGAATGGCGCGTAATCGCCCGCCCGCCCCCTGCCACAGTGTCCTCTGAAGAGCGAGAGCGGAGCAATCCCGCGTCTGTCCCAGGAGCGGCCGGCGGGCTTGGGGCCCCCATCGCCTGGAGAGCGCACCCAGGCTCCACCGGTTCAGCGTAACAAGAATCATCCCTTGCCGCGCGACCCGCGCCGCCTCGATCAGGGCCACCTCCGGACCTTCCAGAAACTCCAGGGCGGTGACGAACACCACTAGGTCCACCGCCTCATCCCGATACGGCAGTCGATGGGCATCGCCCAAGACGGCGGAAATATCCGGCCGGCGCGCGCGCATTTCCCTCAACATGGCCGGCGACCGGTCCAATCCCATCACTTTCAATGATCTTACGGCGAGCCACTCGGCGAACTGGCCGGTGCCACAACCCACCTCAAGCACACTCCGGGCAGCAGGGAAGAAGGCGAGGAGCCAAGTCAGGAGGCCACGCTCCGCCTCATTCACACGTCGCCCGCGGCCCGTGGCATACCAGTCGCCATATCGGGGTGCAGCCGGCTCGAACAGCTCCCAGGGCACAGGGGACACCCCCTCACACCGGGCAGGCGTTCGACACGGTCACCGTCATTACCACGTGGCCCGTGGCTGCGACCGCATCGAATCCCTCACGCAGGGCCGCGAAGATCAGTTCCGTCTCCCCGGTCACCAGCGTGCTCATGGGACCCACGACAGGGTGAAGGCCCGCCGCCGCGAGGGCGTCCTGCAGCGCCCTAATCGCGGGGGATAGCCGCTCTTGCCGCAACGGGTAAAGACTGATCTGGGCGGTGGCGATCACGGCCGCTCCTGCGGCGAATGCCCCCGGTCAGGCAGCGATCCGTGCATGGTCGGTCGACTTCAGGGCCTACTGCTCTCTGGCTTCCGGCACCAGGCCAGCCTGAGCCACCTCCCGGAGCCTGCCGCGAATCCGTTGCAGAGGAAGGGCAATCTCGCGCCACGTCCTCCAGGGGGTGAGCGGTCTCGCGTGCCTACAGAACGGCGTGGACGACGGACTCCCTCTCATTGGTCGCCTGGACCTTCTCCGCCTATCCCCTCGTGACCCGCTCCAGGAATTTTGCTGTGGCGGTTGCCATGATCTGGCCGTCTTGCTGCAGGTTGGCGGCGAGATGATGCAACTGGTGACGCGCCCCCTTGTACCATGCTCGAATAGTGGCGGGACGTTCCGTGGCGACGGGTCGCCGGAATCGCACCGTCAACTCGGCGGTCATTGCGAGGTGGCCATGGGCGGCGAGGCAGCTCGTCATCGCCCCATCCAGCAAGGAGCAGATGATGCCTCCGTGCAAGGCCGCCGCGTATCCCTCCAGAATCCGCCTCCCCGCAAAGACGGCGTGCACGCTTCCATCGGGTGCCGCCTGAAAGCTCAACTGCAGCCCCCGGGGGTTGTACGCTCCACACACCACGCAATGGGCATGGGTCTTCTCCCGGAAGTGGCGGAGGTTCTCCTCCATCTGTCTCGGGTCTGCATGCATACACTCTCACCTCGCGCATCTCCGTGCTGGACCATTCGCATCAATTAGAAGCCTGCCCATCACCTCTGTGTTCCGGTGGATTCGAGGAATCGCCCATTCTCTCCCGCACGGGCAGCAGGACCCACTGCTTTGGCCCTCGGGTCAGGAACGAACCACCATCGTCGGAACCACGGATGAATTAGCCGCCATGGCGCGGCCTGAGGAACAGGGCATCGCACCTTCTGAATTCTGATGGCCCCTTCTCCGTCGGTCGAAATATCTCTCCTCGGAGCAGCCTTCCACGCCTCCTGCTCGACCTTCTGTTGGGGCACCACCTCCCCTTCCATGTCGTCATCTTCCTCGGCGTAGGGGGCCGGTGATCCAGTCGCGCCCCTTGAACACGGGCAAGGCGCCATAGGGTCTCGAGTGTCGGGCGGGATCGATGACCGTCGGCGACACACGGTGCGTTTGGCCGATTTCATTCATGCCGTTCCGGCATGCCCACCCCCCGTGCCGATCCTAGACGCCGGGCGGCGGCGTCCGGATCCCCCCTACCCGGTAGAAGACGAGACCGTTTCTGCGGAGGCAAGTGACCCTCCCTTCACGGGTCAGGGCGTGCAGGCGCTTCATGACCTCCGCCACGTGCAGGCCCAGTCCGGCCGCTACGCCCTGCGCCGTGCATGGGCGCCGGCGCAGCAGGGCCAAGAAGTCCGCGTCGGGGACCCTCCCGGCTGGCTGTGGGGCCGCTCCGGTGATGGGGCCGTCGGCGATGACTTCGGCGGGCGGCTCGAAGAACATAGCGTAGGCGGCCAACAGGTCCGCGGGGACCGGATAGGCGAAGTCCTCGCAGGGCGGGCGCGAGACGGTGTTGAGCTGCACCCCCGCCGGCCGGATCTCGCGGACGAGCCTCGCGATGTTTTCCACCTCCGCGGGCATCCCGCTGATGCCGGCCAGCAGGAAGACCTCGAGCCAGACGGGCTTGGCGAAGCGCTCCCGGAACGTCCGCAGCCCCTCGACCATCGCCTCGAAGGTGATGGCGGGATGAGGGCGGTTGACGTGGCCGAACAATGCGGCATCGCCGGCATCGAGCGAGGGCAGGACAAGGTCCGCCTCCATGAGTGCCTCCTGGACGTCGCGCACCCCCAGGAGCGACCCGTTGGTGAGGACCGCGACGGGAACGGGGGCCAGCTTCTTGATCCTCCCGATCAGCTCGCCGAGGCGGCCATGCAGTGTCGGCTCGCCTGATCCGGCCAAGGTGATGTACTCCGGGGCGCAGCCTACCGCCAGCTTCTGCTCCAGCTCGGCGAGGATCGCCTCGAGCGGGACGTACTCGCGCCGCTCCGTCGTCTTGTTCGTGGTCCGACCCAACTGGCAGTAGATGCAGTCGTAGGTACAGGTCTTGAAAGGCACCAGATCCACACCCAGCGAGCGGCCCAGCCGCCGCGAGGGCACGGGCCCGTAGATGTGTTGGCTCACCGCTCTCCTCCGCACGGGGGCTGACTGCAGCGCTCCTGCCGGCCGCAGCAGGTGGTTCCAGCCTGGTCGATATTGCAGCCGTCTCCCCCCCGACCAGCCCGGCCCCGGTCGACGTCTCTCGAAAGAATGACGCCGGCGCCGCCGCTCACGATGCGGTGCACCTGGCCATGGCAGGCCGGGCACTCCGTGAGCGGGGTATCCGACATGGCTTGGCGCTGCTCGAACCTCCGTCCGCAAACCTGACACTCGTACTCATAGGTTGGCATGATCCACCTCCAAAAGGGCTTCCGAGCTGCACCCCCCGGGGGGGTTCTCCGCTGATCTCCCCAAAGCCTCTTCCCGCGCAGCCCCCCCGATCCTGCCACCGGCATCCATCGGGACTGGTGCGGTCTCTTCCCTGGCTCCTTTCTGGGTACCCGTCCAGCAATCCCCGGCCCGGAGTCCCGCGCCCACGCCCCGCCGGGACGAGGGTCCAGGTCAATCGTAGGCGAGCCGCGTCGGCTCTTCGCACAGCGTGCTATCGAGCAGCCCTTGCCACTCGGGTGCCTTCCAGGTACCCAGAGCGCTGTGCGTCCTGAAGTACTTCTCCGGGATCGGGTGCGTCCCGATGACCACTTCGAGCCCGTACTTCTCTTCGATGAAGGCCTTGAAGTGCAAGAGGTGGGGGCACGGTGGATACCCGACGAGGAGGCCGGTCGCCAGGTGCACTATGGTCGCGCCGTTCTTTTTCATCTCTTCGGGGGCAGACTCCATGTTGCCGCCCGGACATCCGGCACACGTGGTGTATCCCACCAGCTCGACTTCCTGGCCACGATAGCGGGCAAACGCGCCCTCGTGCTTGTGCAGCGACCGCAAGCACTTCCCTCCGGCACACGTTCGGTACCGGTCGCAGATGATGATGCCGATCTTGTTGACGTTCCGCATAGCACTCCTCCTGTCCTCCCGGCTACCGATCAGTCCCGGACTCCCCCCGTTGCGCCTCCACCCACGGCGGCGCGGATTGCATCCTTGTCACGGGCCGCCCGCGTTCCACCGCCCAGGCGCATCCAGGACTCATCGAGCCATGCGAAGCCCGGCCGGGTCAGTCCGTGCCACCCTTCATGCCGAGCCTGTTGGGGTCTGGGGCGACACGCTCGAGAACTCGAACCGGCTCCCGACGTGCGCGAAGTGCAGCCGGTCCCCGAAGGCCTTCGACAACTCGACCAGAACGAGATCGCCTGTACAGTGGAGCGGTGCCAGCACTTCGGGCTGCAGGGCCTGCAGCGCCTCGACGGTGCGCCGGATCCGATCCATCGAGGCACGCACCAGGTGGAAGCCGCCGATCACGGCGTAAAGTCGCGTCGCCCCGGTCAGAGCGAGCCCGTGCCGGACCGTGTTCACGATCCCCGCGTGGGCGCATCCCGTCAGGACCACCAACCTTGCGTCAGGGAGCTGAATGAACAGGGACAGATCATCCCGCAGCTCATCCCGCTCCACGCGCCCGTCCCGCAGGGTCTGAAATTCCTCCGGCCCCTCGAATGCGGTCGTGCGCGGGACTTCGCCGCTAGTCTGCACGTCCTTTACGAGGACTACCGGCTCGCGTGTGGGCAGCAGACATCCGGCCTCTTCGACCTGTTCCCACCGGTATGGGGCGCCAATGGCCCGGAGCGTGGGGACCGTCTTGAGCTTGGGCAGCACGGCATCGGGATGGAGGATGACCGGAATGCGACGCCCGCACGTCCGCAGCGCCTCCAGCAGGCCGCCCGTGTGATCATTGTGGCCGTGGCTGATCACCACCGCCTCCAGCGATGTCCAGTCTATTTTCAGTGCACGGGCGTTGTGTGCCAGGACCTGGGCGGTCTGGCCGGTATCGAAGAGCAGGTGATACGGCCGCGCTCCCCCGACCACCTCGACCCAGAACGCCAAGCCATGTTCGGCCAACCACGGTTCCTCACGTGTCGCGTCATTGACGAGAACCTCGATCTCCACCCTATGTTCTCCCGTCGCAGGGTCTCCTCTTGTTCGCTCCCCTGCCTCCCCATCCCAGCAGCGGCGTGAACCGGCGGTCAGGCGACTTTGCCTGCCCGCACCTCTCCGATGAAGTCGACGACCATGGCCTCCAACGGGTAGCGAAGGGTGTAGCCGAAATCCTCGGAGGCCGCCGTGGTGTCCATCTCGTAACTGAGCGACCGGTTGGCGACCCGCATGGTCTCGCCCTTGTCCCACTCGAAGGCGATCTGCGCCTCCGGGAGGTGCCGCCGGACGGCCGCCGCGACCTCGCTCAGGGTCGCCGTGAAGCCGTGGACGTTGTACATCCGCCGTCGCAGCCGGGAGGTGTCGGCGCGCCGGAGATCCAGGAGGGCCCGGACCGCATCCTTGACATAGATGTAGGCGCAGGGGCAGTCGGGGTCGGCGTGGACCGTGTAGGGACGTCCCTGGGCCGCCCGTTCGATGACGCCCGACCAGTCCCCGTAGTGATGAGTGATCTGACGGCCGGGGCCAACGATCATGGCATATCGGGCCCCGCGGAAGTTGATCCCATACTGTCGGTGATACTGTTGTCCCAGGAGCTCGGCGCAGAGCTTAGTCGTGGCGTACATGTTCTCCGGCTGCTGGTGGGTGGTGTCGTCGACTTGCCGAGGCACGTTGGCCAGGCCATACGTGGCGCCGGAGCCGACGAACATCACGTCCGGCACCCCGAGGAGTCGGGCGGCCTCCAGGACGTTCATCGTCCCAACTACATTCGTGCGGAACCCGCTGGCGGCGCTCGCCTCGCAGGCTGCACTGAGGATGGCGGCCGCATGGTAGATGCAGTCCACCCGGTATTGTCGCACTGCTTCGAGGACATGCACCCACTCGCCGACGTCGCCGCCGGCGATCTCCACCCGCCCGGCGAGGTCCGCCGCACCCTGGGGGAGCTCGGCTCGGGGC
>JBIOJT010000247.1:0-7208 GCA_044451055.1 Methylomirabilales bacterium (SeqCode) | reverse complement strand
TCGCATAGCCCCACGTCGATTGGGAGATGGGGGCGTCGGCCACGATGCCGAGGCCGCCGACGATGTTCTTGGCCAGGGCCTCCTTGTCGACGGCGTAGTTGATGGCCTGGCGGACCCTGGCGTCCTTCAGCGGGCCGCGGCTGTTGTTCAGGGCCACGTACATGGTCATGACCGTTGGGCCCTCCAGCAAGGACAGGTCCGACTTGGAGCGGAGCCGAGCGAGGTCGGCCACGGGGACCCGGAGCGTCACATCGGCCTGACCGGACTCGATCAGCATGGTCCGAGAGGAATCCTCGGGGATGATCTTCCAAACCAGCTGGCTGACCTGCGGGGTTCCGTCGAAGTAGCTGGGGTTGCGCTCCATCACGATCTTGTCGCCGGAGATCCACTCTTTGAGCTTGAATGGGCCGGTCCCGACCGGGTTGCGGGAGAGGTCCTTCCCGTACTTCGCGATGGCTGCCGGACTGATGATCGCCCCGACCGGATGCGCCAACTGTTGCAGGAACGAGCCGGTCGGGTAGGACGTGGTGAGCTTGATCTTCGTCGGGCCGACCACTTCGATGGTCTTGATCATGGCCAGGACCGAGCGGCGCGGGGAGCCGTTCTTCTCGTCCAGGACCCGCTCGAAGTTGGTTTTAACGGCCTCGGCGTTGAGGGTGGTGCCGTCGTGAAACTTGACCCCGTCGCGGAGATCGAAGGTCCAGGTCAACCCGTCGGGCGAGACCTCCCACTTGGTGGCCAGGTCGGGGACGATCTCCATGTTCGCGTTGAACCGCACCAGATTGTTATAGAGGTTCTTGTTCAGGACCTCCGTCGCCGAGTCCGTGCAGAAGTGTGGGTCGAAGGTGGAGGCATCGGTGCCGATGGCGACCGTCAAAGTGTCGCGACTGCTTCCGGCCCCCCCGCATCCGGCGGCAACCACGGCCACGAGCATCGAGAGGAGCAGCCACGTTGCGATCCTTGTCTTTCCCACGGATCTCCCTCCTGTCATCGGTCGGTGGTTTTCTGTGACTCTCAGGCCCTTGCCTGACCGGCAGCACCGCCAGTCCCGGGCCCGCTCACATCTCGAGCGGCTTGCTCCAAGAGGGCCTGCGCGTGCTGCCAGCGCTCCTCCATCCCGCGCAGTCGATCGCGGAGTGCGGCCGTTTTCTCTTTCTGGCGGGACACCATCCTCCGCACCTCGCCTTCCGCTGGACCGCCGGGGAGCGTCTTCCTCTCGATCCCCGTCCGGTAGTCCAACGACTGCCTCACCAGGTCCTCTCCGACCGAGAGCGGCCTCCCCGTCACGGAGCGACAGGTCTCGTTGAGAAACTGGTATGTCAGTTCCGCGGGGCCCTTGCCGGCGGCAGACAGACTCGACACGGCCGTCCCGACGATCTGATGCGCTTGGCGGAAGGGCATCCGGCCCTCACGGGCGAGCGTGTCCGCCAGTTCCGTCGTATTGCTGAAACCGACGCCAAGGGCTTCGGCCATTCGGTCAGGGTGGAACCTCACCCCGCCCAGGATGGCGCGGGTGATTTCGGTCATGCCTTCGACGAGGGCCAAGACCTCGCGGACATTTCCTTCGGCCAGGGTCACATCGCGGCTGGCCTCGAAACCGACCGAACACGCGCTGAGGAGTCCGGACACCTCACCGGCGACCACCCGGGCCTGAGCGCGGACGGTGGCGACGATGACCGGGTTACGTTTCTGGGGCATGATCGTGCTCGAGTCGATCAGGTCGTCGGAGAGTGTGGCGAACCCGACCTCGTTGGCGCACCAGCGGAAGAGGTCTTCGGCCAGGCGGCCGAGCGTGCAGGCGGTGATGGCGGTCGCGGTCAAGGCTTCCAGCATGTAATCGGCTGTCGCCACGGCATCCAGCGTGTTCTCGAGCAGGCCGTCGAATCCCAGCAGTTCCGCGGTGCGGTGCCGGTCGATGGGCCAGCCGGTCCCGGCGAAGGCTGCCGCCCCCAGCGGGTTCAGGTTCAGGCGGCGGCAGGCGTCGGTGAACCGCTCGGCGTCCCGCAGAAGCTCCGCGCACACCGCCGAGAGGTAGTGGCCGGCCGTGGTCGGCTGGGCCTGCTGACCGTACGTGTAACCGGGCATGACATATCCGGCGGTCTCACCGGCGCGTTCGGCCATGAGCAACGCCAGGGCGGTGACTGCCCTGGTCAGGCGGACCACGTCCTCGCGAAGTTCGATCCGCCACATGGCCGCCTCGACATCGTTCCTGCTCCGGGCCACCGGCATGTAACCGGCCACCTCGGATCCCAACTCGGTGGTCAGTTTCTTTTCGAGGTTGATATACATATCCTCGAGGGTCGGATCCAGCGACAGCGCCCCGGGTCCGGCCCCGGCGAGGTTCCCGAGCGTCTTCAGAATGGCCGCGGCTGCCGACCTCGGGATGATCCCCGTCTCGGCGAGCATGACGACGTGGGCCTGGAGAACCCTGACGAGGTAGGGCAAGGAAGGGCGCGCCTTCTCGATCCGCGGCCCATAGTAGTAGCGCACGGTGGTAGGGTTCAGCTGGCCCTGCACCTTCTCGAAGAAGCTCTCCTGGGATTTCTCAGTGGGAATCACCTCACCCCCCAATATTCTCGATCAGGTTCTTGCCGGTGGGTGGCTCGATCGTCGCCTCCGCCTCGTCAGTCTGCGGGCTTTGACTCCAAAGCGCCGATCAGCTCCTTCACCGGTGCATCCAGGCGGCCATCGAGGATGAGCTCGATGAGGCGGCCGGCGGGTCCGGGACCGATGGTGGATTCGGCCAGACGCCGGAACTTTTGGGCCAGCTCCTCATCTTTCAGCGGGTTGAACCGCGACCCCTTGGGATCCTCGACATACTCCCGGGTGGTCGTCCCGTCGGTCCACTCCACAGTAACCTCCCCGGGCACCTTGTGTTGCGTTGCGCGAAGGAGGTCCATCTCCTCTGACGGCGAGACCTCGACCTTCCGGGCGAGTTCGAACCGGTCCGGCCGCGCGACCTGCGCTGGCGTGTAGTCGCCGACGTCCCCCTCTCCACCAGAGAGCGCCATGGCGACTCCGTACGGGATGCTCAACTGGGCCGAGGTCACGTTGTCCTGCCGGTAGCCGCGGCCGGCCATGGCATAGCCGGTACTGTTGACCTTGACCCGGACCCTGCGAATCCGCGGCGCCAGGGGCACTCCCCTCGTCGCTTTTCGATGGATGGCCCTGGCCGCCTCGACCGGCGCGTGAGCCGACTTACACGCAGCGTACCACTTGAACTCGGTGACGCTGATGGCCCACTCCTCGCTCCACCCCCGCGTGACCTCGGCCAGGTCCCACCCCATCGAGGTCGTCCGATAAAACCCTCCATCATCAGCCTCGAGAACGTGCAGGGGGCCGGTAATGCCTCCCTGGGCCAGGTACGCCGCGGTCACCCCGTCCCGGGCGGCCAGGCCCGGATGCAACCCCTTGCTCATCGCCCCGTCGACGGCAAAGGCCCAGGTCCCCCCGGTCCGTGAGCCAGCCAGCCCGAGGGCCCAGGCCAGCCGGCTCCGATCCAGGTTGAGCAGGCGCGAGACCGCGGCGGCCGCCCCAAACGGGCCGCAGGTCGCGGTGCCATGCCAGCCCAGCCTGCGGTGATTGAGGTAGTTCTGCCCCTTGGCCACCCGAACCATGGCTTCGTAGCCGGCGACCAGGGCCCAGAGCACATCGCCCAGGCTCGACTGAAGACGATCGGCCACGGCCAGGGCCGCCGGGACGCAGATGGCCCCGGGGTGAAGGATGGCGTAATGGACGTCGTCCAGTTCGCGAAGGTGGCAGAGGAAACCTCCCGCAAGGGCTGCCGTATCCGAGGGGAGTCCGAATCCCGCGCCCTGGCTGGTCCCGGACATCTGGGTCAGGGCGGCGGTGGCCGCGCGACCCTCTGGAAGTGACACCCCGTACAGGCCGCAACCCAGAGCGTCCAGCAGACATCGGCGGGCGTCGTGCAAGACCCGCGGGGGCACGGACTCCGGGCCGACTGTCACCAGCAGACCCGCGAGTTCCTCGATCGCCGTCAATCCCGTGCTCTCCTCTCAAGGCGAGACGATCGGAGGCCCTCCTTCCGTCCCCGCTGACGGCATAGAGGCATTCTCGGACCTGTATGGGCCCATCCACTTGACTCCAATGGCCCCGGCATGTCGTGACCCCTCGGCTATCGGTCGCAGCTGTGGTTAATCATCGTAGGTAGGAGACGTTTAGCAAAAACAGTTTTCGGTTGCAAGGAGTATCGCAGGGGGTGAATCGGTGAACCGGAGAAGCGGAGAAGCAGCGAATAGAGCCGGGAGCGGAGACAGCTCTTGGCTGATGACACTGGCGACTCGATTCGGAATGGAAATCGGAAGCAGAGCCGCGAGGCGGGTCAGCCGATTCAGAACCAGCCACGGCCGAGCAGTTCTCGGGCGATCACCAGCCGCTGGATCTCCGATGTCCCCTCGCCGATCTCGGTCAGCTTGACGTCGCGGAAATATCGCTCCACGGGGAAGTCGCGCAGGTACCCGTAGCCTCCGTGGATCTGGATGGCCTGGGTGCAGGCGCGCATCCCGACCTCGGACGCGAAGAGTTTGGCCATGGCAGATTCCTTCGTCGTGGGGAGGCCGCGATCCTTCATGGATGCCGCCCGGAGCGTCAGGAGTCGTGCCGCCTCGATCTCGGTGGCCATATCGGCCAGCTTCCACTGGATGGCCTGGAACCGGCCGATGGGCTGGCCGAACTGGTGGCGCTCCTTGGCGTACTTGACGCTCTCATCCAGGGCGCCCCGGGCCAGCCCGACCGCCATCGCGGCGATGCTGATCCGGCCGCCATCGAGGACCTTCAGGGTGTCCAAGAACCCATGGTTGATCTCTCCGAGAAGACTCTCCGCCGGGACCTCCGCATCCTCCATGATGAGCTGCGCGGTGTCGCTGCACCGAACCCCCAGTTTCGCCTCCTTCCGGCCGGGCCGGAATCCGGGCGTGCTCTTCTCCAGGATGAAGGCCGAGACCCCTCGCTTCTCCAGGCTGCGGTTGGTGATGGCCATGATCACGTACACCGAGGCCACACTTCCCTGGGTGATGAAGTTCTTGGTCCCGTTCAGGATCCAGTGGTCTCCCTTCCGCACGCCGGTGGTCTGGAGGGCGCCCGCATCGCTCCCCGAGCCAGGCTCCGTCAACGCCCAGGCCCCCAGCTTCTCTCCCCGGGCCAGCGGAGCGAGGTACTTCCGCTTCTGCTCCTCGGTCCCGGCCAGGTAGATGTGGTTGCTGCACAGGGAGTTGTGGGAGGCAACGGTCAGCGCGATCCCACCGTCCTGGCGGCCGATCTCCTCAAGGGCGAGCGCGTAGCTCACGTAGTCCATGCCGGCCCCACCGTACTCCTCGGGGAAGATCATGCCCAGGAGGCCCAGGGAGGCCATCTTGTTCACGATCTCCCACGGAAACTCACCCGTCTCGTCGTTGAGGTGAGCGGCCGGACGGATCTCGCGCTCGGCAAAATCGCGAATCGCGGCGCGGATCTGTTGCTGCGCTTCGGTCAATGTGAAGTCCATGTGTCTCTTCCGAAGCCCACCAGTTTCATCGAAACCGTTCGGGGCACCCATGCCACTGCGGTGCATCCGCACCGGGGTGGCATGGGTCCCGACCGTTCGAGGGTTCGGTCGTTCTCGATTCAGAAGAACGCCCCGACGCTCGTGACCTCCTAGGCTGGGACGAAGTACACGTCTGTCGGCTTGAACTTGGACAGCCGCTTGAATCGCGCCCGCACCTTCATCCCCACCCACGAGAGCGACGGCGCCATGGGATCCGCCCCCACCAGCCGCGACAGGAACAGGGTATCCACCCCGGGCCACTCCACCAGGATGAGGATGAAGGGCGTCTCGGGCAGGAACTCTTGGCTGCCGTAGTGACAGACGGTGAACGTGTGGATGAATCCTTCCTGGGGCAGCTCGATCCAGTCGCACTCCCCGCCGCAGTACATGCAGTGCAGGCGCGGCGTCCCGTAGGTGTACGGGCAGCGGGAACAACGCGTCCCCATGAGCTTCCCGTTGGCGAGCCCGGCGAAGAAGGGTGAATCCTGGCCGTAGCTGTGGATGTAGTCAATCTCGTAGTGGGACTTGATGATGATGGGGGCCATGCCCTTCAGGGCCGAGAGGTCCTCGGGGAAGGGAACGTTGTAAAGGACCGCGCCCTCCTCCGTCTCGGGGAGCTTGATCGGCTTTCGCTCTTCGGCCATGGCTAGAACCCCCTCTCGAGAATCGAGACCACGACGTACGTCCCGGTGCCGGCGTGGCTGTGGATGGCCCCCCGCCTGGCGCTCTTCACCTGCAAGGCGGGATCCCCGAAATGCTTTTCGATGCTTCCCTGGAGCTGCCACAGCGCGAAGACCGCCTGCATGAGCCCCGTCGCCCCCACCGGGTGACCGCACGCGATGAGCCCACCCGACGGGTTCACTGGAATCTTCCCCTGCTCCGGAAAGCGGTACCCGTAATCCAGGCCCGGCATGAAAGGCTTGCCGGCCTCCACGAACTTGCCGCCTTCCCCATAGCGGCACAGGCCCATGTCCTCGTACGTCTGGATCTCCGAGGAGGTGTACGCGTCATGCAGTTCGATGAAGTCCAGGTCCTCGATCGGGTTCCTGATCCCGGCCATCTGATACGCCGTCTTGGCCGCCATCCGCCCGGCTCGGAAGGAATGAACGCCGGGATACTTCAGTCCCTGGTAGTCCTCGGGTCGCTCGTGGGGGAGGAGGATCACATCGCCGTGCGGGCGATCCGACATCCGCATGGCGTCCAGCCCGCCCCCTACCCCGGTCACCCGCGCCGGCTTCGGGCGCTTCCCCGTCGCCTTCTCCAGCCGATTCAGCCCATCCTCGCTGGCCAGGATGGTGACGGCGGCCCCGTCGCTCATCACGCAGATGTCCAGCATGGTGAGGGGCCAGGCCACCATCTCGGAGCGGCGGACGTCCTCGATGGTGATCTTCTTCCGCTTCTGGGCATAGGGATTGTGCATGGCGTTGAGGTGGTTCTTCACCGACACCAGGGCCATCTGCTCCACGGTGGTCCCGAATTCTTTCATGTGCCGGGCGACCATCATGGCGTAGTAGCCGGAATAAAAGCCGCCCACCGGGTAATCGAAATTGGTGTCAGAGGCCAGGGCGATGAACTCGTTCCCCTTCCAGGTGTTCACGTGGGACATCGTCTCCCACCCGTACACCACGCAGATATCGAAGCGCCCGGACGCCACCGTTTCCCACCC
>JBIOJT010000246.1:0-7210 GCA_044451055.1 Methylomirabilales bacterium (SeqCode) | reverse complement strand
TCTCGGGAAGCGTCCAGTCCAGCCCGAACAGGTAGTCGATGCGCCCGGACAGCTCCCGGTCATAAGTGCGGAGCTTGGCTGCGGCGGACTTGTGGTCCAGCTTCTCCTGCTCCATCACCCGCCGCACGCGCACATCGAAGGGAGCCATGATCCTGACCCGGACGGCATGACTGACGTCCCGGAGGAAGAACGGCCCGCCGCGACCGGCCGTGACCACGTTCCCCTTCTCCGCAAAAGAATAGTAGGCCGCCTCGATGAAGATGAGATAGCGGCGCTTCTCCTCATCGAAGCGCTGCCAGAGGGACAGGCGGCGCTCGTCGACGGCGGCGATCTTCTCCTCCGGCACCTCGTGGACACGAGCCGCCTGGAGGATGATCTCCCGCTCCACGTACTCGAAGTGCAACGCCTTGGCAACCGCGCCGGCGATGGCGTTCCCGCCGCTTCCCAGTTCTCGCGAAATCGCCACGATGGTCATGGTCAATTCCGTTGCAATTGAAAATGCAAAACGGACAACCGACATCCAGCAACGTAAAACCGACAACGGACAATGTAAATCCGGCCAACCAGTTTTTCCGATTTTTCATTGTCAGTTGTCAGTTTCAAATTTTTCATTGCCGATCAGGTTTTGGGTTTCACGGCGACATAGACGTAGGCCTCGCCCCGCTTCAGGAGGAACAGGTCCACCTCACCCTCCCCCTTCCGGAGGGCGCTGCGGAAACCGTCCAGGGACCGCACGTCCCGCCGGTTCACCTCCCGAACCAGGTCGCCGGCGCGCACCCCCGCGATGGCCGCGGGCCCGTCCTTGGCCACATCGGTCACCACCAGCCCCTCCTCGTCCTCGTGGAGCTTGAACTTTTTCGCCTTCTCTGCGTCCAGCTCCTCGACACTCATCCCCAGGTCTCGCCGCGCCGGCCCCACGGACGCCTGGCGCTCCACCGGGCCAGCCTCACCCACCTTGACCGTCACCGTCTCCAGCTTGCCCCCGCGGAAGACCTGGACCGGCACCTGCTTCCCGACGGACGTGAAGCTCACCGCTCGCTGAAGCGCCCGGACGTCCGACACGGGCTTCCCGTCGAAGGCCACGATGATGTCCCCGCGCCTGATCCCCGCCGCTTCGGCTGGCTGTCCGGACAGGACATTGTTCACCAAGGCGCCCTTAGAATCCTGAAAACCCAGGGTCTTGGCGAGATCCTGGTTCAGATCCTGGATGCTCACCCCCAGGAATCCCCAGGCGATCCGCCCCCGCGTTTGCAGGTCGGGCAGCAGAGACTTCGCCAGGTTGATGGGGATGGCAAAGGCCACACGCCCCCTGGGGATGATAGCCGTGTTGATGCCGATCACTTCCCCCCGCATGTTGATGAGCGGGCCCCCGCTGTTTCCCGGATTCACAGAGGCGTCAGTTTGGATGTAGTCGTCGAAGGCCCCGGAGCTTCCCAGGGCCCGCCCCTTGCGGCTGACGATGCCGAGGCTCACCGAGTGGTCGAGTCCAAAGGGATTCCCAATCGCCAGGACCAGCTCTCCTACCTCCAGCTTGTCGGAGTCCCCCAGGGCCAACACAGGCAACCCATCGGCCTCGATCTTCAGCAGGGCCAGGTCCGTCCGCGCATCCTTGCCCACCACCCTGGCCGGAAACTTTCGGTCGTCCATGAGCTGGACTTCGATCTCGCCGGCCTGCTCGATGACGTGATGGTTTGTGAGGACATACCCATCCGCGCTCAAGATGATCCCGGAGCCCACCGCCGAGTGCTCGCCCGGAGGGAGCGGCGGATGATTCTCCGGCAGGCTAGAATCTGTGCCTCTCTCCGCCTTTACGTTGACTTGTACGACGGCGGGTCGCAGACCCTTGGCCAGACGGATCAACGCCTGGTTCACGCGGATCAGATCGGAATCCTCTCGGTTTCCGGCTCCGGCGGACTCGCTCCACAGGGCCGCCTCGGCAGGTACCGGAGCGAGGCCTGCACCAACGAGACTCCACAAGGCCACCAGGACGGTCGCGGCCCGGCAGCACCGACTCTTCCAACTCATCTGAGCCCTCCACGACTCTCGATTCGTTCGGCTGTGCGAGCGTTCGACCGTTCGGACATCCACAACCGCCTCGGAGTCTTTGTCCCTCCGGACAGCCGAATCACCGCGACCCACGGCACCGCGGCGGATCCCCACCGCCGTGGCGTGGGTGCCCCGAACGCCTCAGGTTAGTTCCGGGGTGAAGCCTCCCGCCTCCACCCATCTCATGGCAAGCTGGACCGATCGAGGGCCGGTGGCCTGCACGTGAATGCGCCGCCGATCGCGTCCCAGTGTCTCCAGGCTCACCCGCAGGTGGTCGCGCGGCAACCACCGCAGGGCTCGCTCTGCCCATTCCACCGCCACCACGTGTCGGGAGTGCACATACTCATCCCATCCGATCCCCGGCAGCTCGTCATCCGATCGGATCCGGTACAGGTCCACGTGAGCCAGGCGTCGTTCCCCGCCCCCCGCCCCCGGCTGCCCACTCCGGCGGCATACATACTCGTTCACCAGGGTGAAGCTGGGGCTGTGCACGTCGCCCTTGGCGCAGCCGCATCCGGCCGCGACGCCACGGACCAGCACGGTCTTCCCGCTGCCCAGCTCGCCAAAGAGGGCTACCACATCCCCCGGTTGGAGGAGAGCCCCCAGGGTCTCACCCATCCGCTCGGTCTCCTCAGCCGAGGCGGAGTCCCACGCCAGGCTACACTCCTGCAGGTCGAGCACGGTCATCGTCGCCACGCACATGCGAAATCGGCAATGAAAGGTGCGTACGAATGCACGAGGGGTCGACCATCAGCGCTTGCCTGACTCCTCGTCCGCGCGGTCTCCCTTGACGCGCGCAATCGCCGCCGCCACGGCCTCCAGGAGATCCCCGGCCAGCATCGCCTCCTGTCCCAGGCGCGCCGCGGCCAGATCGCCCGCCAGCCCGTGGACGTAGGCGCCCGCCTGCGCGGCGAGCCCCGGCGCCAACCCCTGGGCCAGGAGGCCGGCGATGAGGCCGGTCAACACGTCGCCCGTCCCGCCCGTCGCCATCCCCGGGTTGCCGGTGGGGACGATCACGGCGTCTCGCCCGGGCGACGCGACGATCGTGTGGGCCGTCTTCAAGACCAGGGTCACATTGAGTCGGCTGGTGGCATCCTGTACGAGGGGGATCCGCCTCCGCAGCAGCTCGTCCCGCGGGACGTCCAGCAGCCGAGACAGCTCCCCGGGGTGCGGCGTCACGATCACGGGCCCGCTCGCCCGGGCCAAGAGGTCCGCCCGGCCCGCCAGGGCGTTGATGCCGTCCGCGTCCAGGACGATGGGAAGCTTCAGGGATGAAATCAGTTCGTGGACGAGCTTCTGGGTGGACGGATGCGTTCCCAGGCCGGGGCCGATTGCCACCGCACTCTTCCCTTCGGCCAGGTGCAGCAGCCGTTCCAGAGCCTCCTGCCCGATGGTCCGCGCCTCGGTCTCGGGGACCGGCTCGGTCATCACCTCGGTGAGCTTGACCTCCATGACGTCGTTGAGACTGTGCGGGATGGCGAGCGTCACGAGGCCTGCTCCGGCCCGCTGGGCGGCCAGGCTGGCGAGCGCGGCGGCGCCCGTCTTCCCCACCGAGCCGGCGATCACCAGGACGTGCCCGAAGGTCCCCTTGTGGGCCGCCGGATCCCGGCGGGGAAAGGCCGACGCCACATCGCGTGCTTCCAGCAATCCGAGGAGAAGCCCCGGATCCCGGCAGAGGCTCGATGGCATGCCGATGGGGACGATCCGCACCGTACCGGCGTATGCCGCGGCCGGGTACAGGAGGAGGCATCGCTTGGGCAGGGCAAAGGTGACGGTCAGTGCGGCACGGATGGCGGGTCCCGACGGCTCCGGATCATCGGCGATGAGGCCCGAGGGGATGTCCACCGCCACCACGGGACACCCCGCGCGGTTCACCAACCCGATCACCTCGGCCAGGATCCCCTTGGCCGGCCCGTGGGTGCCCGTCCCTAGGAGGGCGTCCACCACCACGTCGGCCGACGCGATCCGATCCGAGAGTGCCGCCATCTCCCCGGCATCCCGGACTTCCATCGGAGCGGCGTCCATCCTCTCCAGGATCTCCAGGTTGACGCGGGCGTCTCCCGCAACATCCTCGCGGCGGGCAAAGAGGAAGGTCTCCACCATCGCCCCCCGATTGAGGAGGTGCCGGGCCGCCACGAAACCGTCGCCGCCGTTGTTCCCTCGCCCGCAGAGGACGGCCACGCGGGATCGGAGCAATGCGGGAAAGGCCGCCAGCATCTCCCGCGCCGTCTCCGACCCGGCGTTCTCCATGAGCACGAGCGACGGGATGCCGTACTCGGCGGTGGCGCGCCGGTCCAGCTGCTGCATCTCCTTTGCGGTCACGACCTTGATCATGATTTACCCGTCAGCGTGCAATGTGCAACGTCCAATGTCCGAGGTCCGACGTTCGCACAGACCCGTACGAGAGTACGAACGTACGAATGTACGCAGACGAGCGCCTGCAACAGGGAAGCGCATGTGATTCGCCCTTCGCGTACTTTCGTACCCTCGTACATTCGTACGCCTTTGGTCCCTCGCACGTCGAACCTGTGCTAATCGGTTGCCACCACGACGGCGATCGCGTACTCCCCGTCGTGGGAGAGGCTGACCAGGGCCTGTCGGATGCCCCGTGCCTCCGCCCGCTCCTTGGCCACGCCGGTCAGACGGAGGGTGGGGGGTGTCGAAATGCCCGAGTGAACCTCGACGTCCTGCCAGCGCACGCCCAGCCCCCAACCGGTGCCAAGGGCCTTCATGGTCGCTTCCTTCGCCGCCAGGCGCGCCGCCAGATGTCTGGCCGGGCGGGCGCGCGAGAGACAGTCAGCCTGTTCCGCCGGGGTGAACACCCGATCCAGGAAGCGTCCCCGATGCCGGCGCAGGACCTCTTCCAGACGGCCGATCGCCACGAGGTCGGTGCCGAGCCCCAGGATCATTCTCGGCCCCCTGCCCCGTGGAGCATCCGCAGAAGCTCCCGCACCGCTTCTCCCATCCCGACCAGGGAGGCGCGAGCGATCAGACTGTGTCCGACGTGGATCGCCTCGATTTCCTGGATCCCCGCGAGCTGGCTCACCGTCTGGTAGGTGAGGCCGCCACCCGCATGCGCGGCCAGCCCGAGCTTCCCGGCGATCTTGGCCGCGTTCACCAGCCGTTCGAACTCCGTCCCCCGGGCGGCCCCGTTCTCGGCCCAGCAGAATCGCCCGGTGTGAAGGAGCACCGCCGCCGCACCCACCCGATGGGCAGCCTTCACCTGCGCGGGGGCCGCCTCCACCACGACGCTGACGGCGATCCCGCCGGACTTCAACGTCTCGATCACCGGCTGGAGTTCCGACCGGCGGTCCTCCACGTCCAGCACCAGTTCCGCGCCCGAGCCCTCGCGCCACGGGGGCGCCAGCGTGGCCAGATCCGGCCGGATGGCCAGGACCAGCTTGACCCACTCCTCCTGAGGAGGCAGGCAGACATTCAGGGCGGTTCGGACCGTCTCTTTGAGGAGTCGCAGGTCCCGCTCCTGCGCACCGCTCGGCTCGTATCCGACGCCGATGCTCACGCCCCCAGCGCCTGCCAGCTCGGCGAAGGCTGCGGCGACGACGGGATCCGGGTCGCGTGTCCACCCCGCCTGGCGCAAGGCGGCCACGTGATCCAGTCTGACGAACAGCGTGCCCATTCTCTCGCTCCCCCGACAGCGAGTTTCGACAGCGACAGCCGAAGCAGATGGCCGCTGTCGCTGTCGGTGTGCGGCTATCCGAGGGCGTCGCGAATGGCCCCGGCGATCTCGGCCGCCCAGTGGCGGATGATCGCCTCATCCGGCCCCTCGACCATGACCCGGGCCAGCGGCTCCGTCCCCGAGTAGCGCACCAGGACCCGACCCGCGCCTGCCAGGGCCCCCTCGGCCTCCCTGATCTGCGCCTGGACCTTGGGCAGACTTCCCAGGTCCTCCTTCAGCCGAACCCGCACGTTCTCCAGCACCTGGGGGAAGCGGGGCATGCACGCCGCCAACTCGGAGAGCGGCTTGCCGGCTCGGAGCATCGCCGCCAGCACCTGCAGGGCGGTCACGATGCCGTCCCCGGTCGTGTTGTGCTCGGTGAAAATGACGTGGCCGGATTGCTCGCCCCCCAGGGCGTGACCGCCGCGGAGCATCTCCTCCAGGACGGACCGGTCCCCCACCGGCGTGCGCACCACCCGGATTCCGGCCTGCCGCATGGTCACATCCAGGCCGGCATTGCTCATCACGGTGGCCACGACCGTGCGGGAGGGAAGCCGCCCCTCCGCCAGCATGTCCAGGGCGCACATAGCCAGGATCTGATCCCCATCCGCCAACGCCCCGCGCTCGTCCACGCACAGGAGCCGGTCCCCGTCGCCGTCGTGAGTGAACCCCAGGTTGGCCCCCTCGGCGATGACCGCCTGTTGGACGACCTCGGGATGCAGCGATCCACATCCCGCATTGATGTTCAAGCCGTCCGGCGCCACGTTCAGGGCGACCACGTCCGCGCCCAGCTCGCGCAGGACCG
Organism: Methylomirabilales bacterium (SeqCode); assembly: GCA_044451055.1. GTDB lineage: Bacteria > Methylomirabilota > Methylomirabilia > Methylomirabilales > 2-02-FULL-66-22 > 2-02-FULL-66-22. Next base: position 683 of record JBIOJT010000246.1, on the reverse strand, counting down.
TGGGGGAGACGCGGTAGGTGGCCCCGTGAGCGCAGTCCACCACGATCTTCAGCCCGCGGAGGCTCAGCCGCTTGGGGAAGGTGTTCTTGGCGAACTCGATGTAGCGGCCCGCGGCGTCGCTCACCCGGTACGCCTTCCCGATCTCGTGGGCGCCCGGGCGGACGCGGTCGATCGCTCCGCCGACGACCAATTCCTCGATCCGGCTCTCCATCGCATCGGGCAGTTTCAGGCCGTCCCCCGAGAAGAACTTGATGCCGTTGTCCTCGAAGGGATTGTGGGAGGCGGAGATCACGACCCCGGCGTCGGCGCGGAGGCTCCGCGTGATGAAGGCGATCCCGGGGGTGGGCAGGGGGCCCACCAGCAGGACATCCACCCCCATCGACGTGATCCCAGCCGTGAGTGCTGTCTCCAGCATGTAGCCCGTCAGCCGCGTGTCCTTCCCGATCACGATGCTCCGCCGGGCGCCCGGCGTTTTGAACAGGTAGGCCACAGCCCGCCCCAGCTTGACCACCGTCTCGGGTGTCATGGGTTCTTGATTCGCGATGCCCCGGACCCCATCCGTTCCGAACAGGCGAGTCATCTTCGACCCTCGACAGCGTTCGGCAGTTCGAGTGTTCGGGAGTTCGGCCGTTTCCGGAACACCCGAACTCTCGAACCGCCGAACGGTCGCACGCTCTTAGGAC
>JBIOJT010000245.1:0-7261 GCA_044451055.1 Methylomirabilales bacterium (SeqCode) | reverse complement strand
CGAGTTCTTACTGTCATCGAGGGCCACGTACGTGGTATGCTTCTTCATAATCGGTCTCCTTTCGCATGTGGCGCTGTTCCGTCCGCGGAACAACCCACGCTATTATGCGATAGGTCAGGCCGGTCCTTCCATATAGTCTAACCGCATTGAGCTTCTGGGGCTGCATGGGAATTCTCACGCCCCGACTCGCTTTCCCGCGGCGAGCATCTTAAACGTCATCCAGCGGGAAGAGGGGGCGCGTCACCCGCTTGTAGGGGAGTCAGGCCAGGTTGCTGTCGGTGGGGCCGGGGACTCCAGCAGCGCGAACCGCCTCTATGCTGCCTCTGCCAGGAAGAGACCGAGGGACAGCGAGGTGGACCAACGGAGCGTCGTGAACCGGCAGCCGTGCCGGAACGGCGGCCCGACCGCGCGTCCTCCGGGAGGCTCCACCCAGACGACTGCCCCCTCCACTGTGAGCGGACCGTTGGATGTCTGAAGGGTGATATTCATCGTCGAGCCGGCAGGAACCACCTCGGGAAGAAGGAGCAGGAGGCCGCCACGACTGATATCTCCCGTCAAGCCCTGAAGGGTCGGCCTCCTGGGTCCCGTAGGCATGCACGTGACCGAAATCTCCAGTGGCACCCGAACCCCGGCGTTCCGCACCTGTCCCTTGGACCGGATCAGGTCGCGCAGGGCCCGGAGCTGTTCGGGGAGGAGGTGGGTGAAGGCCACTCCGTGGAGGATGCCTCCCCCTAACCGAGCCGGCTCTCCGGCCCAGACCACCTGCGCCTCTAGTTCGATCCCGCCTCGATCCGTCCGAAGCAGGAGACGAAGGGGCATCCGGGACTCGAGACGCTCGGCCAGCTCCACGCAGGCGCCCGCCTCGCTCAGGTTGCGGGTCCAGCCAACCCCGGCTTTCTTGGGTGCAGGAGCCTTCGTCTTGTGGAGGAGGGGGAGTTGGATCAAGTAACGCGGGAACCGTCGTTGGACCGACCTGTCGTACACGGCGGAACCTCCGGTGGATATCACGGTCAACTGTTCACGAACCCTTTCCAGCGAACACTCTGTCAGGAAAATCCCAAGGGGGCGCGGGCCCGGCTAGGACTGGCTGGCCCGAATGATCGGGGATGGCTCGACCTTGTTTTCGGGCGCGGATGGGCCTGACAAGTATTCGCGATGACGCTACCCAACGCGTCCCTGCCTGTCAACAGGAAACCCTGTCGCAGCTCGAGAGGAGGCATGAACCGGCATGACACCATCCGACCCGGGTGAAGAAGGAGAGACAGGAAATGGGGCATTTCGATCTTGGCGTCGTCGCCCGCCAGAGACGGATTGGCGATCTGCAATTTCCGAGCGCGACTAGAACGGACGGGCGAGGGCGAAAAGGGCGACGATGCGGTCGGTCGTCTCCCGGAGGCGCACGGAAAGGGTGCGACAGAAGGCCCAAAGGATTTTTCTTCCGATGACCGGCTCGCCGCGGAGGAGGTCGAGAAAGGCTTGTTTCTCGATGAACAGGACCCGGCACTCCTGGTGCGCGATGGCCGTGGCCGACCGGGGGAATTCATCGAACAGGGCCATCTCGCCGAAGCAACCCCCCCGCTCGATGAAGGCCATGGCTTCCTCTTTGGCCCCGGGGACGTTCTTGCCGATGCGAACCGAGCCATCCACGACGATGTACAAGGCCTCGCCCGGATCCCCTTCCACGAAAAGCATCGCTCCCTTGGAGTAGGTGACCAGCCGACCGAGGGCGATGATCCGGTCGAGTTCCTCCGGGGTCAGCTCCTGGAACAAGGGAACGATGCCCAGGACGTCGTGAAGGACGACCACCTCTGGGTCCTTGACCATCACCAGACCTCCACCCCCTCCGCCGGGAAAGCATCCCGCACCCAATCGACCCGCGGGGTTCCACTATCCTCGGGAAAGGTCAGGGCCAGCACGTCGAACCGGCAGGGCACCTCTGGCGTCCGCCGCTCGGCCAGGTACCACTGCGCGGCCCGGACGATCTGTCGCTGTTTCCGGCGATGCACCGCGAGGTGCGGCGGTCCGAAGGCCTCGGAGGTGCGTGCCTTGACCTCGATGAACACCAGGGTGTCCCCGTCCCGCCCGATCAGGTCAATCTCACCGGCGGCGCACGCGAAGTTCTCCGCGAGGATCCGGACCCCGCGGCGCTCCAGGAAAGCGCGGGCGGCCTCCTCGCCGCGACGACCCACCGCCTGCCGGCGACCCGTCACCACAGTCGAGCCTGGAGGCCGGTGTCCCCTGCGTATTCCCGGACGCCGGCGAAGGTCCGCCGGTGAATGGGTGATGGCCCGTGTCGTGCGATGGCGGCACGATGAGCGACCGTCCCGTAGCCTTTGTGCTGCGCAAACCCGTAGGCGGGAAACCGGACCGCCCAGCCTTCCATGATGCGGTCCCGGGTCACCTTCGCCAGGATGGATGCAGCCGAGATGACGGGCACCCGCTGGTCGCCCCGGATGACGGCGCGTGCCGGCATGGGGAGGGACGGGACGGCGTTCCCATCCACCAGCACCAGATCGGGTCGTGGGCCAAGCTGTCGCACCGCCTCGGTCATGGCTCGAAGCGTTGCGCGTAGGATGTCCGAGGCGTCGATGTCCGCAGCCTCGACCGCCGCCACCGCCCAGGATGTGGCCACAGCATGGATCGCTTCCGCCAATCGGGACCGGACGGCCGGGGTCAAGAGCTTGCTGTCCGCCAGGCCCGGCAACACCACATCAGGCCGGAGGATCACCGCGGCCGCCACGACCGGGCCGGCCAGGCTCCCCCGGCCCGCCTCATCCACACCAGCGACGAGGGACGATGCGGGGACCTCGACGTCCCAGAGACCGGATCCCCTCTCTCCCACATCCCCATACCGCCGCGAGGACGACAGTACTCTCGCGGATCCAAGCCCCCCTCGCCGCCTCCGGTCTGCGATGCGGGATTTACCCATAAGGGTGCGGTCAGCGCTGGTCCACCTACTGCGTGCGCCGCTCCTTGATCCGCGCCGCCTTGCCCTTCAGCTTGCGTAGATAGTAGAGCTTGGCCCGCCGCACGATTCCCTGCCGCAGGATCTCGATCCGATCGATGGTCGGCGAATGCAAGGGGAAGGTTCGCTCCACCCCTACGCCGTAGGTGACCTTGCGAACCGTGAAGGTCGCGCTGAGCCCGCCCCCCCGGCGCCGGATGCAGATCCCTTCGAACGCCTGCAAACGCTCTTTGTCGCCTTCGACCACTTTCACCTGGACCTTGACGGTGTCTCCAGGCCTGAATGGCGGCAGGTCCTTGCGCAGGTGCTGCTCTTCAACCGCCTGAATGAGTGACATGTGCGTGTCCCCCGAATGTCAGTGCCCCAGCCAGTGCCAATGCAAAATTCCAACTCGACAATTCAAAACCGGTAACGTGAATCGCTGCTTCCCGGTTGTGGATTGTCCGTATTCAATGTTCAGTTGAATTCGCCTCTTCCTCCTCGACCTCCGCCAAAAGCTCACGGTCGAGCTCCGAGAGCGTCGCTCGCGCCAGGAGATCCGGTCGTCGCTCGCGCGTCCGGCGGATCGCCTCCCTGCGCCGCCACCTGGCGATGGCCCCATGATCACCCGACAGCAGAATGGGCGGCACCGCCATCCCCCGGTACGTCGGAGGCCGGGTGAACTGCGGGTATTCCAGGAGCCCCGTCGCGAAGGAATCCGTCTGGGCCGACGCCGCGTCTCCCAGGACCCCTGGGATCAGCCGGACCACCGCGTCCAGAACCACCAGGGCGGGCAGCTCGCCCCCCGTCAGGACATAGTCCCCGATGGAAAGCTCCAGCGCACGGAGCCCCTGTGGGATACGGTCGTCGAACCCCTCGTAACGCCCGCAGAGCAGAATGAGGTGGTCCTCGCGGACCAACTCCTCGGCGATCTCCTGCGAGAACGGCACGCCCTGGGGCGACAGGACGACGATCCGGGATCCCGGATCGCGGCGCAGCGCGTCCACGGCTTCGAAGGCCGGCTCTGGCTTCAGCACCATGCCCGCCCCGCCGCCGTAGGGCTCGTCGTCCACCTGGCGATGCCGGTCGTGCGTCCAGGCCCGGAGGTCGTGCACCCGGATCTCCACCAGGCCGTTATCCTGCGCGCGGCGCAGGATGCTCTCCTCCAGGGGGCCCTTGAAGATCCCCGGAAACAGCGTCAGGACATCAAACCGTTTCAGCGCTCTCCTCGCCTCCCGACGTCGCGGCCACCAAGCCCATTCCGGGTTCGATCTCAATGCGCCCCGCCGTCAGGTCGATCCGCCGGATGTGCACCCGGGTGGCCGGCAGCATCCATTCCCCGAGTGGTCCCCGGATCACGTACACGTCGTGCGCCGGCGTTTCCAGGATCTCGCAGACGATCCCGAGGGATCGGTCGCCATCCCTCGCCTCCAGCCCCAGGATGTCGTAATGGTAAAAGACACCTTCAGGGAGCAACGGGGCCTCGGCACGTGGGATGCTCACCTCGCACCCGACCAGGCCGGCCGCGGACTCGAGGGTCTCCACGCCGGCCAGCTTGAGGACGACCGTCCGGTCGTGCCCCTGCGCGCGTTCCACCTCAGCGGGCTGGAACGGGCCTTCCGGCGGACCCACCCACACACGCCTCAAGCTCCGGAAGGGCTCCCACGAATCGGCGAAGCAGGCCATCTTCACCTCGCCCCGAACCCCGTACGGCCTGACCACGCGGCCCAGGATGAGAAAGCCCCGCTGCGCCATGGGTTGCTCTACGACGGTCTGCGCGATCGGCGTGAGACGTCTGCCCGGCCACGTCTCACCTCTGGCGAGTGCGGCCAGTTAGGTGGTCGCCGGCGGCTTCGCGCGGAGCTCTGCAAAACGTCGCATGACTCCCGCCTTGCTCAGCAACTGTCGGACGGTATCGGTGGGTTGGGCGCCCCGCTGGAGCCAATGTATCGTCTTGTCCGCATCGACCGTGAGGCCGATGGGGCGCTTGCGAGGATCGTACGTCCCCAGGCTCTCCAGAAACCGCCCATCCCGTGCCGTGCGCGAGTCCGCCACCACCAGACGGTAGAAGGGCGTCTGCTTGGTGCCCATGCGGCGCAACCTGATCTTGACCGCCATACAACCTCCTCAAGAGCCCTCAGGCGCCCCACGGCATTCAAGAACGGCCCGGGGCGCGGTCGGGGTTAGCCAAGCGAGAATGGCAAGTTGCGGGGCATACGGCCGCCCTTGCCCGCTTGCATCAGCTGGCGCATCATCTTCTGCATATCCGCAAACTGCTTCAGCAGCCGATTGACATCCGCCACGCCGGTGCCGGAGCCGCTCGCGATGCGCTTGCGCCGGCTGCCGTTCAGGATCTCGGGGCGCTGCCGCTCGCCCGGCGTCATGGAGTCGATGATGGCCTCGATCCGCTTCAGCTCGTGCTCCTGCGCGGTGGCATCGGGCAGGCCCTTGAGCCGCGACAGACCCGGGATCATCCCCACCAGTTGCTCCAGCGGGCCCATGCCGCGGACTTGCCGGAGCTGTTCCCGAAAGTCCTCCAGCGTGAACCGTTGCGCCTTGAGCTTCTTCTCGAGGATAGCCGCCTGCTTGGCATCGAAGACTTCCTGCGCTCGCTCCACCAGGCCCAGGACGTCGCCCATCCCCAGGATGCGCGAAGCCATGCGGTCCGGGTGGAACACCTCGAGGGCGTCCAACTTCTCCCCGACGCCGACGAACTTGATCGGGGTCCCGGTGACGGCGCGGATGGACAGGGCCGCGCCCCCGCGGGTGTCCCCATCCAGCTTGGTCAGGATGATGCCGGTGAGGCCGAGCGCCTGGTGGAAGCTGCTGGCGGAGTTCACTGCGTCCTGGCCCGTCATGGCATCCACCACCATCAGGATCTCGGTCGGATGCACCTCGGCCTTGATGGCGCGGAGTTCCTGCATCAGGGGCTCGTCGATGTGCAGGCGGCCCGCCGTGTCCAGGATGACGGGATCCAGCAGGCGGGATCGCGCCTGGCTCACCGCCTCGCGGCAGACGTTCACGGCGGAGGTCGCGTCGGCGCTGCGATACACTTCGACTCCGAGGTTCTTTCCCAACGTGGCCAACTGCTCCTGTGCCGCCGGCCGCTGCAGGTCCGCCGCGACCAACAGGGGCCGGCGCCCCTTCTCCATCAAGGGGCGGGCCAGCTTCCCGGCGGTGGTCGTCTTCCCCGATCCTTGCAAGCCTACCAGCATCAGCACCGTGGGGGGCTGCCCGGCCGTCTTGAGCTGGCTGGCCGCCCCGCCCATCAGGGCCGTCAATTCCTCATAGACCACCTTGACGATCTGCTGGCCCGGGGTCAGGCTCTCCAGGACGTCACGACCAACGGCGCGCTCGCGCACGCGTTCCAGGAAGGAGCGGACGACTTTGAAGTTGACGTCCGCCTCCAGGAGGGCCAGGCGCACCTCGCGGAGCGAGTCGGCGATGTTCTCTTCGCTCAGCCGGCCGTAACCCCGAAGCCGCTTGAAGATCTCGTTGAGTCGGTCGCTCAGACCCTGAAACATGGCATCCCCATGAAAGGCGAAAGGTGAAACTACCGGGGCGGCTCAACTTTGTCAAGGTGAAAGTGCCTAGCGGGGCCATAAGATACGAGAACTTAAGGGGGGTCGGATTGCAGAACACGGCATTTGGTAGCATGAAACGCAACCCCCGCGCAACTAGAAACTGATGGGACGTGGCCAAGGTCAGGGATTCACCGAATGAGGAAACGAGAGTGGCACCCTTCACTGAGGCTGTCTCCCTTCGAGACCCATACCAAGGGGGGTGCCTTCTGGAGAGATCGGGGCAAATAGACACCGCAGACGCAGCGACAGGGGCCGAAAGCGGGCCATGTGGTAATCGGCTGCTTCGAGCACTCGGTGCTCGGGGTCCTGCGCCGTCGTGTGCGGGAAGTCCTGGGACAGCGACGCCAGCGCTGGGATGGTGCAGACGTCTGCGTTGGACGTTCAGGAAACCGCGCAGACAGTCTGCGCCAAAACGAGAGCGCATGAGCATCTCCGCATGGGCAGCGGTCGAGCCGTTGCCGAGCCAGGGGGAGCTGGCCGGCGGGAGGCCGGTGACGGTGCGCCTCGTCCAGGTCCGGAAGGAATCTGACCTGTCCGTGAGGAAGCTGGTCGGGCTGGCCGGGGTGACGATGACCCACCATCAGGACGGCTGCCTGGCCAAGGTGTGGAAGGAGATCGGGAAGCTGATCGGGACGTCGCCGGCCTGGAAGTAGCGCAGACGTCTGCGCCTCGGGCGAGGCCATGATGACATCGGATGACATCACGATGCCATCGGATGACATCAGCGTACGTG
>JBIOJT010000244.1:0-7312 GCA_044451055.1 Methylomirabilales bacterium (SeqCode) | reverse complement strand
GGCAGATGGCGAGGCCCAACCCCGTCCCTTTCCCGACCTCCTTCGTGGTGAAGAATGGATCGAAGACCCGTGACAGGTCTTGCGCCGCGATCCCCGTCCCTGTGTCCGACACCATCACATCCAGCCAGGTCTCCCCAGGCTCCTGTCCATCGCGCCTCCGCCGCTGGCGCGCGGCGATCCGGACCTCGCCCCCACCCTCGATGGCATCCAGCGCGTTCGTCAGGAGGTTGAGAAAGACCTGCTGCAGCATTTGCGCGTCCGCGTACACGCGGCTCCCCTCGGTAAATGGGGTCACGATGATCTGCTGATTCGCGAGGCGCGCCTGCCGCTGCACGAACGACACGGCCGTCGTCACGACGGTCTCGAGGTCCACCACGCTGAAAGTGGGCTCGCGCTGTCGGGCGAAATCCAGCAGCCGACGGACGATAGTGGCCGCGCGCGCCACCTCCTCCTGGATGAGGGCCAGGTACTCCTGGACGTCGCTCGCGCTAGGCTGGTGCGCCATCTCCCCTTCTGCCGTGCGCCGCTGGAGGGCCTCGGCGAAGCCGGCCACGGAGGACAGCGGGTTGTTCAATTCGTGGGCCAGTCCGGCGGCCAGGCGGCCGAGGGAGGCCAGCTTCTCCTGCCGCACCAGCAGGCGCTGCGACCGCTTCAGTTCCTCGTACGAGCGTCGGACCTCCTCGTACAGGCTGGCGTTCTCGATGGCCACAGCGGCCTGGGCGGCCAGCGTGACCGCCAGCTTCTCGTCCTCCTTGCTGAATTCCCCCGCGCCCTGCTTCTCCGTCAGGTACAGGTTTCCGAACAGCCTCCCCTTCGAGACGATGGGAACCCCGAGGAACGAGTGCATCGACGGGTGATTCGGGGGGAGGCCGTGGGCTCGCGGGTCCTGGGCGACATCCCGGATGCGAAGCGGCTTCCCCTCCCGTGCCAGGAGGCCCAGGATCCCCCTGCCGACGGGCAATGAACCGATACGCGCCCTGGTCCCCTCGTCGATCCCCGTGGTGACGAAATGCTCCAGCCGGCCCTGGCTGTCCAGGACGCCCAGCGCCCCGTATTTCGCCTGGAGCAGCCGGCAGGCCACCTCCACGATCCGCTGCAGGACAGACAGGAGCGACCGCTCGGCCGTGAGAATCATCCCGGCCTCCACGAGGGCCGAGAGCTGCTCGCGCCCGCGACCGACCGCTTTCTCCCGCTCTTGGAGGAAGGCCATGACCACGATGGTGAGAATCCGATTGACCACCGGTTCGTACAGATCGAGCGCCCGGCGGAGCTCGCGCGGCCGCCGCTGGTACTTCGTGTGGAGGAACCAGCCGCACACGTCCCGGAGGACCAGCAACCTGCCGATCACCTGTTTCGCGCCGATCCCGCGGAAGACATCCCGCTCCGCCATGTCTTGGGCATAGGCCTGGGCACTGTGGTATCGCCCGGTCTCCAGGCACTCGACCAGCGCGTCGTAAACGGCGGCGGACTCGGCTTCGGCCTCTTCCGGGCTGAGGCCTTTGAAGAGTGCCCGCCTGGCCATCTCGGTCATCCACGCCCGGCGGACCCCGTCGCGCTGCTTGCGGAGCAGGACGACGAGATCGGGAGCCATCCCCTCCGGGCCGGGCGAGGTGACAGACCGAGGACGAACCGACGGAGATCTTTGCTTGCGCTGGCGTCTCACACCTGCCATGCGGCACCATCCAAAGCGGCGGCGACCGTGTCGCGTACTGCATCACGCGGACGCGCGTGGCCGGAGAACACCGCAAAGCCTACAACCGGACCATGGACGCGTCAATCCCAACCCAGAATCACTCATGAGCCTCCGTGCCACACACCCAACCTTTCCCCCTCAAGACAGAGAAGAGGCAAATCTGACGATGGTTTTTGTGGGTGGGGAGACGGTGAAGCGCAGCGAGGAGGCTGAAGAGGTGACCGTGGAGACTGCCGTAGGAGGGTCCGAGGAACTCGGCTACTCAACGATGGTAGCACCGGGCGGCATCTGCTCCCTGCGAATCTGCTCACGAGAGGCCCGGCCGGCTGCGGGTGGCTCCGGGGCTCTCTCTGGAGCTTCCGATGGGGGAGCCGGTGTCGTCCCGACGGCCTGCTCAGAGGTCTGGAGCGGTGTGGGAACCCCCGTCGGCGTGACGACCTTCCGACTCGGCGGCGCGCTGAAGAGCCACCAAAGAATCGCGAGGACGGCGACGAGGAGCAGGACTCCTGTCACTCCCCGCCACCCTCGGGTGGGCGGGGCAAACGCCGTCGGCCCTGAGGGACGGCGCCGATCAGTTTGTCTGCGCCCAGTTGGGGCGGTCCGTGACGCCGGTCAGGGTGGATTTTGCCGCGCCGGTCGTCGGGAAGTACGGCGGGAACATCCCCTGCGACATCCGGGTGTCGTAGACGAAGTTGCGCGCGTAGCCGCTTGTGATCGACCCTCCGGAGGACAAGCCAAAGGCCCCATACTGGTTCTGGATCACACTCCCCAGAATTGTTGCGGTCCCCGATGGCGTGCCATTGTTATAGTTATCGTTTATGACCTCGCCCAAGCCGCTCGCCGTGGACGGGGCCATGAGTGTGGCGGTGACGGTGATGCCGGAGGTGGACGGGTCGTTGAAATGTATGTTGTTATTCCATGAGATGATCCCCATGACGCTATTGATGCCGTTCGCGTTCGGGGGATTGCTCCCGGAGGCCGGGGTGTAATTCTGATACACGAGGTTGTTGGTGATCCTCACATCGGCGGTGGCCGCCAAGGTGAGCTGGGTGTTCTGTTCGAGGGTCCCGGCCAGGCTGGTTATAGACCCGTTTACGAAGAGCATGCCGTTCGGGACGCCGGTGTAGGTGGTGGGGGAACCGCTGCCGACTTTGACGGTCGTTTGATTCGAGCCAGCGGTCACCTGCACCGTCGTGGTGGTGCTGCCCTGAACGATGGTGTACTGGGCCACGCCGGAGCTGGGCACGCTCAGGCTGATCGTGGCATCGCTATTCACATAGATCCCGCCCTTCATCGCCCCGCCGGAGGCCCCGAGGTACACCCCGGTGCTCGACGTTGACCCCGAGTACCCCGTCAGGGCAATAGCCTGCTCCGCAGTTGCCGTGGTGGTCCCGGGCATGGCGATGTTCGCCGCCCCCAGGGTGAGCCCCTGGTCGAAGGTCGGCACATCGATGGTGCCGTTATGGTTCGCGGCCAGCTGGATCGGGCTGCCCGGGCTGTTGCCGTACGTCGCTGTTGCGCTCACGCTCTCGATGGTGGAATAGAAGTGAGCGCCGGGATTCTGCATGAAGTTGAATTGGCCGTTGGTGTGGACCGGGCCATAGTAGGTGGCGCCTTGAGCGAAATAAACCCCGCCCTGTGTGTTGGTGAACAGCGCATAGCGGGCGAAGTTATCCTGCTGCACCAGGACCGAGAAGGTCCCCTGGAGGCTGACCGTCCGGGTCACGCTTCCCTCCGTGCCGGTCCCGAGAATGGTGTAGAGGTAGCGGAACACCGCCGTCTCGCCGGTCGACCCCACGCTGCTGACCGGGGCCACGCGGGAAGTCACCGTGAGGGTGCACTGGTACTTTCCGGATGACAGCGGCAAGTGGGCCTGGGTTGTGCTGTCCTTCGTCCAGACCCCTCCTAGTAAGGCGGGGTTCCCGACCTCGTAGGCGTAATCCAGCAGGAATTGCGCCGGGTCATTGCCAGTGACATAGGTGGTTACAAAAGTGGTAAGGGTTACGAGGGCGGCCAGTTTATCCGGCAGCGCCGAGTTGAGCCGGTTTTTCAGCTCCCCCCGGCAGAGCGTCGCCCCCCCGTCGGCCAGGAAGAAGAGCCGCTTGTCGCGGAGCTCCTGGCCGGCCTTTAGTGCCTCCCCCACGCTGGGGGTGATGGCCAGGACACTGGCGAGGCCCAGCAGGACCGCGAAGGTCAGGGTCATGAACATGACGAAGCCCCCTGGCTGCTTGCCAAGCCGGCTTAGCGCCTTCTGCTTCATTTTCATTCCATCCTCCAACCCCGATTACGAGCCGAAGTTGCGAAGCTGCACCGTGGATGTGAGCCGCTGGGTCCGGTATCCGTCGGGAGGAACGTTGGGGTCCTTCGTATCCGCCTTGACCCAGAGGTCCACGGTCACGGCCCGGACATTGGCCGCGCTGGTGGCCGGATTGACGGCATTGCCGGAGCCGTCGAGGAAGGAGAAGCTCAAGCTCTTAATGTTTGGCGCGAACCGCCTGGTCACGCCGCCGATAGTGCGCGTCAGCCAGGTCGGGTCCTGGGCATCAAGGGCATAGGTGATTGTCTGGTTCGTTTCGACCCGGTAGATCATGCTCCCCGCCACCGGGTAGGTATAAGCACCGCCGCCGGCCGTGCTCGTATCGTTGGCGGGAACGTGCGTGAGCCCGGGATTGGCTCCAGTGACCACCGCGGTGACGGTGAACTTCGTGCACTGCACCCCATCGGTGATGTAGGCGATGTCATTCACCTGCCAGCTATTGCTGAGGACGAGCACCCCGATGGTGGTGTTGCTCCGGGGCTGGCCGGTACTGGGCGTCGTGGCGATCTCGGTCCGGGCGTCGGGATCATCCAGCAGGGTCACAATCCCGACACTGCCCGCCGGGTTCGCGGTGGCGGTCACCGTCGCGGGCATGATCCCGGCACACGCGGGAGCCAAGAACGTCCCGCCGTAGCGGATATCCTGGATGATCCGTTTCATCGCCGAGGTGGCGTTCTGGAGCATGCGGCCATTGACGGCCTGGTCGTTGTAGGTCCGGGAGGTGGCGAGAAAGTAGGAGTACAGCCCCGTGGTGATCACGCCCATAATAGCGATGACGATCAGCATCTCCACCATGCTCGAGCCCCGGGCCCCCGACCTGTGGCCGGGGCGGGTAGCGACTTGCGCCTCAGCACTCATTGTCCCACCACCATTTCTTCGCTCACGCTATTCCCTTGACGGGAGCCGACGGTGACTACGACCCGGGTCATGCCCGTCGCGGGGAAGTTGTTCTGAATGGTGACCGACCGCTGGAAGTTCGGAAAGGAGACACCCCCGACGGTGATGGTCCCATAGCCCTCCGCCGGGAAACTCGCTTGCAGGACATTGGCGTAGGCGGTGTTCCGAATGGTCTCCAACTTGTCGAGAGCCAGATACACGGCGGTGTCCGAAGATTGGGATTTGGCATTCCCGTTGAGAATCCCAATTGCCAGGCCCGTCATGCCCGCCGCAAATACGGCCATGAAAGCCAGGGCGACAAGGAGTTCGATCAGGGTCACGCCCTTCGGCGATGAGAACCGGCCGGGGGTAAACATACGATGACCCGGTTTCCCACTGGCGTGACCAGTTTCGGGGCAAGGCAAAGACCCCTTTTCCTCCATACCTTCACCCAGTGACTCGCTTTGCATCAATTCATGACCTCTCCTCATGGCCTCTTACCGGACCAATTGAACCTTCCTTTATCATGACAGCATTTCCCATGCCGCTGGCAAGCGCGGGCAGGAATGGTGAAAGGAGCAGCGAGGGGTGTGAGGTCGAGCCATGCATTGTCGATGTTATGAGACGGTCAAGTTGCCTGGGCTGGGCATTCCGACCGCCCCGGCGTACATGGTGGAACCCGAGTGGAATGGGGTCATCAAGGCGTTCATCCGAACCTTGGAAGAGCAATGCCTCTATCTCCATTGCGTCACCAGCTTTGAGGAAGCTCGTCAAGTCATTGGCGACTTCATCATCGGTTACAAAATCCCGTGGCTCATTGAACGGGTCGGCTATCGGACGCCGCCTCGACCCGCGCCCCGGCGTGGACCGAGCCGGCGTAACCATGTTCATCATCTGGTGGCCGGGAAACCGTGGTGGCCGGGAAACCGGGAGCGGTGCATTCACCAGCCACAAAATCCAACGAACACATCGCGAGCAAGCCGAGCCGGGATTGTACCTTGGGAGGCAGGGAAAAATCTATACCTAGTGATTTCACCTTGCAGAGTCAGGGCAGAGTCAGGAAATCCATCGATGCGGGTAGACGAAATTCTGATGCCGTCCGCATCCAAACTGCGTCACTGTGAGCACTCTAAGGTTCAGGTCCTTCCTTCGAGCCTCTCCGAGATCACCGGCCTTCTAGGAGCTTCGTGAACCGTGGATCGTTCCTCAGGCCCGCTAGGGTCGGGTCCTCCCGCACGAACCGAATATCATCGAACCCCAGTTGTAGGGACTTGGCCAGCCACTCGAATGCCTGGTCCTTCATGTCGAGGGCGGCGTACACCCGGGCCAGATTGTAGGCAGCCCGGGGATCTTTGGGACTGGCTTCGACCTGCTTCCGCGCGTCCGCGATTCGGGCTTCGCGCTCCTCGATGATGGCCTTGTTCTTCCTGGCATTCGCCAGATTCGCCAATACCGTGGCGTTGGACGGCTCAATCTTGAGGGCCTTCTCGTAGACGGCGATAGCCTCGTCGTACAGGCCCTTCTTGTCCAAGAGGACTCCCAGGTTGTTGTGACCCAGGACGTTCCCCGGCTCAAGTTCGAGAGCCTTCTTATATTGGGCGATCGCGTCGTCGATCCGTTCCCGACGTTCATAGGCGTATGCCAGATTGAAGTATGCAGCGGCATAACCGGGGTCCACCTGGACGGCCTGCTCAAGCTCCACAATGGCCTCGTCCAGCCGCCCTTGCTTCAAAAGCTCCGCCCCGAAGTTATTCCGCTTGACCGCCTCCTCGGACCTGGCGTGCGCATGGACTGCTCCCAGCAGGACCACGAGCATCGCCAGGATGGTGAGTGCTTTTCTCGTCATCTAGAACGCCTCACGCCAGTACAGCACCCGCCGCATGGAGCTGGGGGGTGGTGCGGGATTGCTTGGGAGCTGCTGACTGGTCGTTGCCGCCACGACTGAGGTCGTCAGGGTCGTGCCCGAGTCCGTGATGATCACAATCGGTTTGGAGGGGATCCCCGAGCCAATGGTTTTGTAGCGGGTTTGCGCGCTATTGGTCGAGGTCAGTGGCACGGCACCGTTGGTCCAGTCGACGGCGGCGTATCCGGTGGTAATCTGCACGGCGTACTCCTTGGCTATGCCGCCGCCGCTATCGCAGGCGGTCGTTGCGGTTGGCGTGAAGGTGGTGAAGTAGGCGATATTGTTGAAGACGTCGACCGAGGCCAGGACCTTCTCTTTGGTGGCGAGCGTGAAGTACCACCCGCTGGCCCCTGTAGCGTTGGTGGAGGTGACGTTGACGAGGGAGGCCTCCGTGAGGGTGTTCCCATTAGTGGTGTCGTCGGGATTGGCATCCTTGATGCCGTAGAGCCGATTGGTGGCATTGGCGTTCGGGTGATTTCGATCCCCGGTGCCGAAGTACAACCAGAGGTATCCTGAGGAGTCG
>JBIOJT010000243.1:0-7331 GCA_044451055.1 Methylomirabilales bacterium (SeqCode) | reverse complement strand
CCTCTGCCCTCTGCCCTCTGCCCTCTGCCTGCTGCCCTCTGCCTGCTGCCCTCTGCCTGCTGCCCTCTGCCTGCTGCCCGCTGCCTGCTGCCCGCTGCCTGCTGCCCGCTGCCCTCGGCTCTCAGCCCTACCCCCACGTGATGCAGTTCATGTGCAGCGGGTTCCAGAGGTCTTCCTGCGCCGGCAGGATGCGCACCCGGAATCCGTGCAGCCCGGTTGTCTGTCCCTGCAGCGTTCCCGAGTAGATGTACACGCCGGCGCGGGGACTCCCCTCGACCTTCATCTCCGAAACGGTGGCCGCTGTGATCTCTCCCTCGCCGCTGAGCGGGCCGGCATACAGGACGACGGACACATCCTTCGGGGCGAGCGCCCCCAGCGCGATCTCCACCCGGATGGGGCGCGTGACACCCACCTCCAGCGCGGCCACCCTCTCGGCCTCGACCGATTGTACCGCCACCCCCTTCCAGTTGGCCCGCACCCGTTCCTTCCACGCGGCGAGGGCTTGCGCCCGCTCCAGGCCGTTGGCGCCCAAGACCTCCCAGCGCTGCCCCGCAGGCAGATACATCCGCTCCGTGTACTCCCTCACCATGCGGGAGGCGCTGTAGACCGGGCAGACGGTGCGCATGGCGTTCTTCATCCGCCGGATCCACTCCCGAGGCAGCCCGTCTCGGCCCCGGGCGTAGAACATCGGCACCACCTCGTTCTCCAGCATCTGGTAGATGGCCTGGCCCTCCACCTGGTCGTGGTAGCCTGGGTCGTCGTACTCCTCGCCGTGTCCGATGGCCCAGCCGTTGGTCCCATCGTAGGCCTCGTCCCACCAGCCATCCAGGACGCTGATGTTGATGGCCCCGTTGACCGTGGCCTTCATGCCGCTGGTCCCGCTGGCCTCCAGGGGGCGCCGGGGGTTGTTCAGCCACACATCCACGCCCTGGTACAGGTAGCGTCCAACCTTCATATCGTAGTCCTCCAGGAAAACGATCCGCTGGCGGAACTCCGGCCGGCGGGCGAAGTGCACCACCTGCCGGATGAAGTCCTTCCCCTCCTGGTCAGCCGGGTGGGCCTTGCCGGCATAGATGATCTGCACCGGCCGCTGCGGATCGCCCAGGATGCGCGCCAGCCGCTCCGTGTCGCGGAACAGCAGGGTGGCTCGCTTGTACGTGGCGAACCGGCGCGCGAATCCGATCGTGAGGGCCTTGGGATCCAGCACCTCCTCGGCCTGTTCCCGCTCCGCGGGCGGCGCGCCCCGATGTTCCAGTTGCATGCGCAGGCGCCGCCGGGCGAAGGCCACCAGCCGCTCGCGTCGCCGCTCGTGGGTCCGCCAGAGTTCCGCGTCCGGGATCTGCTCCACCCGCTCCCAGACCGATTGATCGGCCGGGTGCGAGATCCAGCGCGGGCCCAGATAGGAATCGAAGAGGCCGGCCATGTCTTTTGAGAGCCATCCCCGGACGTGCACGCCATTGGTGATGGAGGCGATGGGGAGGTCGTCCACGGGGACGTCCGGCCACAGCCCGGACCACATACGCCGCGAGACCCGTCCGTGCAATGTGCTGACGCCGTTGGCGGCCCCGGAGAGCCGGATGGCCAGGACGGCCATGGAGAACGGCTCGTTGCCGTCCGCGGGATTCTGCCGCCCTAGCGCCAGGAAGGCGTCTCGGCCGATCCCGAGCTGCGAATAGTACGGCCCGAAGTAGCGGTCCATCAGGTCGGGTGGAAACACGTCGATCCCGGCCGGGACCGGCGTGTGCGTCGTGAAGACGTTGCTGGCCGCGACCACCTCGCGCGCCACGGCGAAGCTCACCTTGTGCCGGACGATCAGGCGCCGGACGCGCTCCAGGGCCAGGAATGCCGAGTGCCCCTCGTTGATGTGGCAGACCGTGGGCTCGATCCCCAGGGCATCCAGCGCCCGGATCCCGCCGATACCCAGCAGCATCTCCTGGCGGATGCGCATGTCTCGATCGCCCCCGTAGAGGTATCCGGTGATGGCGCGATCTTCGGGGCCGTTCACCGCCAGGTCGGTGTCCAGGAGATACAGGGGGACCCGCCCGACTTGCGCACGCCAGATCTGGGCCTGCACCTTGCGACCGGGGCAGTCTGCCTCGACGGTCACTGGGCTGCCGTCCGGCCGCCGCTCCAAGCTGACGGGCAGGTTGAGTAGTCCGCCTCGGGATACTGTTCCTGCTGCCAGCCGTCGGCGTTGAGGTACTGGCGGAAGTAGCCGCGCCGGTACATGAGACCCACCGCCACCAGGGGGATGCCGAGGTCGCTGGCGGACTTCAGATGATCCCCCGCCAGGATTCCCAGGCCTCCCGAGTACTGCCGCAGGCCCTCCACGATCCCGAACTCGGCGCAAAAATACGCCACGCAGAGGCCGGTCTTCGGATACGCCTGGCCGAACCATGTGGGCCGTTCCAGGTAGCTCGACAACCGCGCACTGACCCGGCCGAGCCAGGCCAGATACCCCTCGTCGCCCGTCAACTCGACCAGTCGTTCCTGGGACACCAGGCCCAGCATCTTGATCGGGTTGGCGTAGCACCGTTCCCAGAGGAGTTGTTTGGGGTCCAGCCGTCGGAAGAGGTCGATGGCCTCGGAGTCCCAGGTCCACGCCAGGTTCATCGCAATGGGCACGAGTTCCTTCAAGCGGTCGGGAATCCGGGGAACGACGGTGTATCTGTGGGCGGGGATCACGGCGGCCTCCTTCCTGGCGGGTCTTTTCTCTCGACCGGAACAGCCTCGGTGGACTCACCTCCCTCCCCGGCCGACAGAGCATACTGCGGACCGGCCATCTCGGCAAGGAAATGTCTGGAGCGGCGAAACAGGCGAGGGCAATCCGGCGGGAGGTAAAGGCCGCGGGTCTGGTCTCACCATTGGACACTCCCGAGGACACCGGGCGCGGCCAGAAACACAGACGGGCCACCAGGGAGGGACCCCGGGTGGCCCGTCACGTGAGTGGGACCGAGAAGCAATTACTGGAGCGTGGCCAGGGCCTCCTCCGCCTTCTTCACAGAGTCGGCGTGATTGCCGGCCTTATGCAGCTTGTCGGCCTCGTCGACCAGCTCCTTGGCCTTCTTCACCTTGTCGCTGTTCGGATCCATCTTGGCCATCTGCTCGTTGGCCTGCCTGATCAAGCTCGGGCACTTGAAGGCGTATGCCGGAGCCCCCACTGCCAAGACCAGAGCCGCCACCAATGCAACGAGCGCAAGCTTCTTCATGGCTATTCCTCCTCCTGTTGGCTGTTGAAGGGCCGGCAGGACGGCGCAACCTACCCCGCTAACCTTCACCCGTCAAGAACCACCGAAGAACCCGGATGGTTCCATTGGCCCTCATTTTTCTCGCCGCCGTCACGATTGGGAAACCCGGCACAAGTCGAGGGGCCTGGGTCCGACCAATCTTTCGGCTTGCCTTGCCGGGCGATCCAGAATACCCTGTCTTTTGCTTGGTTCCCCTGGGCACCTCCGGACACGGCCCATCCTTCTCCAGCCCCGCAGGCTAGGGCGGACGAGACGGGGGCGCCGTGGAGGCATGGCGATGCAGCCCACGACGGTCCAGCCCGAGTCCCTGCAGGAGCTGCAGCAGAAGGTCGCCCATACCGAGCACGTCAAGCAGATCATCAACCGGATCCACTCGGCCAAGGACGTGGATCACATCCTGGTGGACCTGAAGGATGAGATCCTCTCGCTCTTCGACGCGGAGCGGCTCACCCTGTATGCCGTAGACGCCGAGAAGAAGGAGATCTACTCCAAGTTCCTGGACATGGACGAGGTCAGGGAGATCCGGGTCCCTATCAGCGAGCAGAGCGTCGCCGGCTTCGTGGCCAAGTATCGCCGCTCCCTGAACATCGGCGACGCCTACAGCCGGGTCGAGCTCAACGCCATCAGCCCCGCCCTGCTCTTCGACGGCTCCTGGGACAAGAAGAGCGGCTTCCACACCAAGCAGATCCTCACCTACCCGATCCTGGCCGAGAACAAGTACCTGGTGGGCGTCATCCAGCTCGTCAACAAGAAGAGCGGCGGACGGTTCACCAAGAAGGACGAGGACTCGGTCGTCGAGATCGCCAGGACGCTGGGCATCGCCTTCTTCAACCAGTTGAAGTTGGCCCGGAAGACGCCCACCAAGTTCGACTACCTGGTGGCCAACAACCGCATCACCCAGGCGGAGCTGGATTCCGTCATCGCCGAGGCCCGCAAAGGGCAGACGGACATCGAGTCCCTCCTGCTCGACAAGTACCGGGTCCCCAAGGCGGACATCGGCATGTCCCTGAGCCAGTTCTACAAGTGCCCCTTCCTCGAGTACGACATGCGAACGGTCCTCGACCCCGAGCTGCTCAAGGCCCTGAACCTGGATTACCTCAAGAAGAACTACTGGATCCCCCTGAAGCGCGACAAGGAGGGTGTCCAGGTCCTCATCGACGATCCCAACAGCCTGGACCGGGTCCAGGACATCCGCCGGATCTTCCCCGGCCGGACGATCCAGTTCGCCGTCGGTTTGCGGCGGGACATCCTCCAGTTCCTGCATGCCGCCAGCGGCGAGGTGGACCCGGCGGCCAGGGGCTCCATCGCCGAGATCATGGGCGAGCTGGTGGGCGATGCCGAGCTGGAGAGCCGGGAAGAGGTCGGCGCCGGTGCCGTGGACGAGAACGACAGCGCCATCGTTCGCCTGGGCAACCAGATCATCATGGACGCCTACAAGCAGGGGGCCTCGGACATCCATATCGAACCCTACTCGGACAAGCGGGAAACGGTGGTTCGGTTCCGGGTGGACGGGAGCTGCTTCGAGTATCAGAAGATTCCCCCGGCCTACCGGCGGGCCCTGGTCTCCCGGTACAAGATCATGTCCCGGCTGGACATCGCCGAGCGGCGCAAGCCCCAGGACGGCAAGATCAAGTTCATGGTGGGCAACAAGGAGATCGAGCTGCGCGTTGCCACCGTGCCCACGGCCGGCTTCAACGAGGACGTGGTGATGCGCATCCTGGCGGCCAGCGAGCCCCTCCCGCTGGACAAGCTGAACATGTCCGAGCGGAACCTCCGGGAAGTCAAGAACATCGCCGCCAAACCGTACGGGATCATCCTGTGCGTGGGGCCCACCGGATCGGGCAAGACCACCACGCTGCACGGCATCCTGGGCTACATCAACACCGCCGAGCGGAAGATCTGGACCGCCGAGGACCCCGTCGAGATCACCCAGTACGGGCTGCGACAGGTCCAGATGCAGCCGAAGATCGGCCTGACCTTCGCCGCTGCCATGCGGGCCTTCCTGCGCGCCGATCCCGACGTGATCATGGTGGGTGAGATGCGCGACAAGGAGACGGCCGAGACGGGGATCGAGGCCTCACTCACCGGCCACCTGGTCTTCAGCACCTTGCACACGAACAACGCCGTGGAGACGGTCACCCGCCTGCTGGAAATGGGCATGGATCCCTTCAACTTTGCGGATGCCCTGCTGGGTGTTCTGGCGCAGCGCCTGTGCAAGACCCTCTGCAAAGAGTGCAAGGAAAAGTATCATCCGCCCAAGGAGGCCTTTGACGAGCTGGCCCACGCGTATGGAGAGGAAGCCTTCGCCAAGCTGGGCTACAAGTACGATGACAACTTCGTCCTGTACCGGAGCAAGGGGTGCGAGACCTGCAAGAATAGCGGCTACAAGGGGCGGACCGGTCTGCACGAGCTCCTGATCGGGACCGACGAAATCAAGCGGATGATCCAGAAGCACTCGACGGCCGAAGACCTCCTGAAGGTCGCCCGTGGGCAGGGGATGACCACCCTAGTCCAGGACGGCGTAATCAAGGTGATCCAGGGTTGGACCGATTTCAAGCAGGTCAAGGCCGTGGCCATCAAGTAGCCCCTGCGGGAGGCCGCGGGGTATTCCTCGCGGCGATGGATGGAATCCCTCCGTGGCCGGTCGCTGACCGGCCTCTGCTTTTCGGGTTGACACCACTCCTCTGATAGCCGCACGCTTCCGCGGGCCGCTCGATGACGCAGGGGGCAGGGCTGGGAGGGCTGGATGTCCCGAGGAGAAGCGCATGAAGGAGAGCCGGGTGGCGTCAACTGGAACGAAAGGTCGCCCGATCCAGCGCGTCCTCATCGTCGGCGCCGGGACCATGGGACGTGGCGTCGCCAAGTCTTTCGCCGCGGGCGGCTTCGAGACGATCGTGTGGAGCCGGCGCGCCCCCAACGTGCCGGAGCTTCCCGAAGGCGTGACGGCGGTCCCGACACCGCCGGTCGAACCACCGGATCTCGTGATCGAGAACGTGCCCGAGGACTTCGAGACCAAGCGCGCGGTCTACCGGGCGCTTGAGAAGGTCTATCCGCCCTCCGTCATCATCGCGACCAACACCTCGGGCCTGCCGCTCGACGAGCTGGCAGAAACGCTCGAGCACCCGGAGCGCTTCCTCGGCGCTCATTATCTCCAGCCGGCCGAAGTCTTCCCGATGGTCGAGGTGATCGCGGCCAGCGCGACCGAGCCGGACGTGGTGGAGCGCGTCGCGGCGGCCATGCGGCGCACCGGCAAGGACCCGATCCTCGTGCGCAAGCCCGTCGAGGGCTATCTCATCAACCGTCTCCAGCACGCCATCCTGCACGAGGCCTATCACCTGATCGAGATCGGGGCCGCCACGGCCTACGAAGTCGACCAGGTCGCCAAGTACCTGCTCGGCCCGCGCATGTGCATCACCGGCCTCATCGAGCAGAAGGATATCAGCGGGCTCGAGATTCACGCCAAGTCGCAGGCCGCCATCGTGCCCAAGCTCGCCCACACCAACACACCGACGCGCTTCGTCCAGGACATGGTCGCCCGCGGCGCGACCGGCCTCAGGGCCGGGCGCGGCTTCTACGACTGGAGCGGCTGCGATCGCTCGGCCGTGGTCGAGCAGGCGAGTGCGCGGTTCACACGCCTGCTCGACTTCTTGGCGCGCGAGCGCCGCGCCACACAAGCGGGCACCACGCCCAACGACCGCAGCGCCGAGAACGTGGCGGAGTCCTTGCGGCAGAGGAATCGGTGAAGGACGATCTCGCTTGCCCCTTTCACCGGTGAGGACTCTTCATCCAATTGGACGCAGTCGAAGGGCAGGGGCTGACGGCGGAGATCTAGGGTGGCCTCCGGAGTTCGAGTCCTGCTTGCCTCCCCGGACAAGGCGAATCTGGGCACTGGATGGAGGGAGTTTCGCTGGAATAAGCGAGGGGTTGCCTGCGTCAGGTGGTGCTACGCCTTTATACTATCCAGGGCATAACGGCGCATCGCCACCATCGTACTACCCCCTGGCGCCATCACCAGGGATCGGAGAGCCCCCGCATCTTCGCGCCGGTGACCAGGTACCGCATCACCTGCAAGAGGTGCCCCTT
>JBIOJT010000242.1:0-7339 GCA_044451055.1 Methylomirabilales bacterium (SeqCode) | reverse complement strand
TTCTTATATTGACAATGAGTGGCTCATGTTTTATAAATATACACGGTTAGATCTTAACGATCTAACCGATGAAACTTGACAATGGCAGTAGGATCCCATACAGATTTGAATCGGTTGGCGGGTAATCCAACCGAGACAAAGGAGGAAAAACACATGCTTCTTGAGAAATGGCAACCACGAGTTCAGTCCCTCGCTCATTGGGACCCGTTCGCGGAGATGTCGGACATGCGGCAGCAGATGGACCAGGTCTTTGGGGAGTTTTTTGGCCGAACCCCATCCAGCATGGCTGCAACGGAGGCGATCTGGAGCCCGTTGGTAGACATCCATGAGACCAAGGATGGTTTCCAACTCATGGCAGAGGTCCCCGGCGTCAAGCAAGAGGATATCCAAGTCTCCGTCGAGGGTGACACGCTGACCCTGAAGGGTGAGCGCAAGCGCGAGACCGAAGTGAAGGAGGACCAGTATCACCGCATCGAGCGGAGCTATGGCCGCTTCGAGCGGAGCGTCCTGCTGCCCTCGGTCGTGGATCCCGATCGGGTGAAGGCCGCGTATCGGGACGGCGTGCTGGAGATCCAGCTTCCGAAGAAGGAAGAGGCGAAGCCGAAGGAGATCAAGGTGGAAGTGGCCTGATCTCCCACGCCTTGACCGGAGGAAGCTGTTTGTATACGGGGAAGGAGGCAAGCCTCCTTCCCCTTTTTTCGTCTCGGAATGGGGAGCATGCCTGCGAGACAGGGGGGTGCGGACGGTCCCTGAGCCTGAGATCAACGTCCGCCGTTGCGGGGCGGGCGACAAGACGTCCGCCCAACCTGATCCAAGTGTTCCCTCAGGTGGCGTCGGGCTATCTCAGCGTTGGCAGCGTTGCGCCATTTGACCCGATCGAGTCGGGACAGCGCATTGCACAAGTGCGGGATATCGAGGTTCCCATCTGCGTCGTGATGGGGGAGGCGCCGGAGCGTTTTCCCTTCGGGCGTGGTTTCGATCACCGCGAAGGCAGAATCCGGTAGCTGCCTGATGTATCGCCGGCTCCACTTCGCGGCATCGGCGGAAGCTCCAGCCACTACTAGGAGGCCAACCAATATCCCAAGAATCCATCGCCTTTCCATAGTTCCTCCCCGCTCTCCCCAGCCGTGCATCATCCCATGTGCCCCAAGGGCAGACGACGCCCGGGCGTGGATTTGACGGCCCTCCTTTGCTCTGATAGGTTTGCGTTGCCTCAGCCAACCCTCTCTCCCTCCAGGAGCCCCGAATGGCAGGCGAATACGCCATTCACCTCTTTCTCTCTCAGGACTGACTCATCCGCGCGGCCGGCGACGCTTTGATTCCGAAGTTCGAGAGCCTTTTTCTATGCCGGTATTTTCCCCTGCAAGACGGTGAGGTGGTCCTGGATGTGGGGGCAGCGCTGGCTTGATGGAGATCTCGGCTGCCCGCCGGGGGCATCGAGTGGTGATGACGGACATCTTCCACGCCTGCACTGAAAACCCGCCGGCCAACACGCTTCTCAATGAGCTCGGCGACCCCCTCGAGGTTCGAGCCGGAGACCTCTTCGCCCCTGTGAACGGTGATGCCTTTGACGTGATCGCTACCAACTCGTCCCAGATGCCGACCGCTCCCGATGGGAATTGGGACGATCTCCAGTCCCGGGCGAACAACGGAGCACTGGATGGCTGGGCCGTGCTGGATTGGATTATCCATGAGACCCCGGAAAATTTCAAGCTACAAGGGCGGCTAGTGTCCACCCTCTTCGGATCTCTAGACCTAGAGGGTGCGCTGGAAAAGCACGGGTTGCGGGCCTGGGCCCGCGTGTCGTCGCTCGAGAAGAGCAACCGTTCCCTCACGTCGCGCGGGAGCGATTGGCCTACGTTGGGTCCCTGAATACCGAGGGCATCCGGCCGGCGGGGCGCCCGGCGACGTGCCCACGCCTCGTTCTCTCCAGGCAGGTAAGGATAGCCGGTGACGCCTGTGCTCATCGTCAATGCAGATGACTTCAACCTGTGCACCGCCACCCCCGGATCTTCGAGGAGGCGCTCGATCTGGCCGCAGGGCTGGGCATCCCGCTGCGGGCGCTCACGCCCGAGATGGCGAGACGCATCCGGGAGCGCCACTGCCTGCCGTGGATCAGGCGGTGGGGGATGTAGCGCCAGACGCCTTCTGGCAAGCGGATCGCCTGGTACGTTTTCTCCGCGGACTCCCGCCCGGCCTCACGGAACTCATGCGCCATCCGGGATACGCAGACGACGCGCTCTCTGTCAGTAGCGACTGCGCGCAACGCGAGGTCGGGTTGCACGCGCTCTGTGATCCCCGCGTGAAGGACGCGCTCAGGGCGGCCGGCGTCCGGTGCATCGCCTACGGGGATCTTGCCGCCGACCAGGCGAGCCGGCGATGACTGTGCGCGGCTCCGGCGTCATCACCGGCGTGGATCTTGGGGTGACCATACCGGCGGGCGGGCTGGTGGATGCCGAAGGGACAGTCCAGCACTCCCGCGCCGTTCCGACCGACCGCCTGGTCGTTTCCGGCCGGCAGACCCAGGCGAGCAGGGCGCTCGCGCACGGCGATCAGGTGCACCTGAGACCAAGCTCCCCAATACAACCGCTTGAGTTCAAACCGAAGATAATCCCAAGATATGGTGAACAGGGTCCGCATGTTGCATATATTCTTGGATGAAAGCCGAGAAGAAATGGTTGACGGCCAAACGTATGTATGGTAATTTGAGGCCAGGGTATGAAGCTGGAAGATGCGGCAATACATCGCAAGCAGAAAAGGGAGAGTGCAATGCCTGCATTAATGGAGGCACCACAGGTTAAGAATTGCAGCAATTCCGTCAAAGAGGTGACCCGGGAATCCCTGGATGAACTTGTCGTCGCCATGGGCAAGCGTCTCCAGGCAGAATACATTGACGGTGCCATCCCCTACCTCCGCGAGCACGAGCCGGAACTGTGGACCCAACTTGAGGCGCTGGATCAGGATGAGTCCCTTGAGGCGCTTCTGGCGTATGAGCGCTTTTTCTTCGAAGGGCTTCGCCGGTATGTCTCTCACCTGGAGGCGAACCGCCAGGCAGCCTGATCCCGATCCCCGCCTCTCCGGGGGACCACTGGGTTCCTCCGTCCTCTCGGTTTTCCTCTGCCCGGGTCGGCTCTCATCTCCTGCCACTCCACTCGACGTCTTCCGCGAGATTGCGTGCTCCGTCCTTGTTGAGGCATGCGCCCAGGCGCGGTGATTCGTCCCCCGCGAGATTGCATCTTCCGCCCGTGGACCGCAAAAGCTCTCGACACGCTGACGGATAGAAGTGTAGTCTGTAGCTCAATTGGACCGTAGCCAGATGGATGGGAGGTGATAGGTGGCTGGCCCCCGACTCCGCATCGGGACCTCGGGCTGGAGTTATCCCGACTGGGTAGGCCCATTCTACCCGACGGGGAGGCTCCCTCGGGATTTCCTGGCGTGTCACAGCCAACACTTCGGTGCGGTTGAGATCGATTCGACCCTTGACCGGATCCCGACGGCCGAGATGGTGGATGTCTGGAACACCACCACGCCAGAGACCTTCCGGTTCGCCCTGAAGGTCCGGCAGGCAATCACCCACGAAAAGCGCCTCCAGAAGTGCGCGGCGGAACTGGATGCGTTTTTTTCCGTGAAGCGCCGCCTGAGGCTGAAGCTTGGATCTCTCGTTTTCCAGTTCGACGCCTCCTTCCGAGTGGATTCATCGCCGTTGCTCGCCGACTTTCTGGCTGGTTTGCCCTCGGACCTCCGCTACACGGTCGAGGTCCGACATCGAGGTTGGCTCTGCGATACGATCTCTCGGCTCCTGGAAAACCGCCGCACGGCGCTGGTCCTGGCGGACCTGTACTACATGCCGAGATTGGATTGGGTCATGACCGACCTCGCCTACATCCGGCTGCACGGCAAGCGGAGCGCCATTCCGGATGATTTCGGCCGCGTGCGTCTGGACCGGGATCCCGAACCTCCCGTGTGGGCCGTCCGCGTCCGCGAGTCCCTGGGACGCGGCCTCACGGTATTCGCGTTCGCCAACAACTGCTTCCGAGGACACTGCCCCGCCACGGCCAGAGCGCTTCTGGCCAAGGCGACCGGGGTCGCCTCCGAACTATGAGCGTGGACTTTCTCTCCTTCGATCTGCCCGAGCCCGTGATGCGGGGCATTCAGGCCGCCGGCTTCACTGTCTGCACACCGATCCAAGAGGAAGTGCTTCCCATCGCCCTCCGGGGGAGGGATGTGGCCGGTCAGGCGCAGACCGGGACGGGGAAGACGGCGGTTTTCCTGATCTCCATCTTCACCCGGCTCCTGCGGGAACCCGACCGGCGCCCCAAGGGGCTCGTCGGCCCACGCGCCCTGGTGGTCGCGCCTACGCGCGAACTGGCCGTGCAGATCCATCAAGACGCTCGCCTGCTCGGCCAAGCCACGGGTCTGGACATGCAGGTGGTCTATGGCGGCGTGGACTATCACAAGCAACGGGAGACCCTCCGCGGCGGAGTGGACGTGCTCATCGCGACGCCCGGCCGCCTCATCGATTATTTTCAGCAAGGAGTGTTTGCCCTGAAGACGGTCGAGGTCCTGGTCATTGACGAGGCAGACCGGATGTTCGACATGGGGTTCATCAAGGACATCCGGTACCTGGTCCGTCACCTGCCCCCACCGGAGCGGCGGCAGTCGTTCCTTTTCTCCGCCACCCTGGCGCACCGGGTGCTGGAGCTGGCCTACGAGTGCATGAACAATCCCACCATGGTGTCGATCGCTCCAGAGCAGGTCACCGTCGAGGGAGTGGAGGAGGTCCTCTACCATGTCACGAGGGAAGAGAAGTTCCCCCTCCTCCTCGGGCTGCTGGCGCGAGAGAAGGGCAAGCGGATCCTGATGTTTGCCAACATGAAGCATGAGGCCGAGCGGCTGGCCGAGCGGTTGGTCCGCGTCGGCTACCACGCCCGGGCAATCACCGGGAACGTGGACCAGAAGAAGCGCCTGAAGATCATGCAAGCGTTCAAGGAGGGTGGCCTGCACATCCTGGTGGCCACCGATGTCGCCTCGCGCGGGCTCCACATCGAGGGGGTCACCCATGTGATCAACTACGACCTGCCACAGGATGCGGAGGACTACGTCCACCGGATCGGCCGCACCGCCCGTGCCGGGGCCTCGGGCAAGGCGATCAGCCTGGCGGACGAGCAGTACGTCCTGTCTCTGGAGGCCATCGAGGAATTCATCGGTCACAAGATCCCCGTCGAGTGGGCCGGCGATGAGCTCTTCCTGAAGCCGATTCACCGTTCGGTCGAGGCGGTTGTCCGGAGCCGTCCGGACCGCCGTCCCGAAGGCGTCCGTCCGGCCAAGGCGGAAACCGACAGGCATCAAGCCCAGGCTGTGGCTGCGAGTCCTTCCGTCGGGGGCACCGAACCGGGGAAGAAGCAACGGCGCCGCAAACGGAAGCGGCGAAAGCCCGCCGAGATACCCCTGCCACCCATCGGCGAGCAGTGACAAGGAGTTCCAAACCCGGTTCGGACCCTGAGGAGACGAGGTATGGCTACGAAAGAAGAGTATTTCGGCAAAGGCCTGACCCTGTACGGTCAGAACAAACACGAAGAGGCCATCGCGGAACTGAAACGAGCGCTGGAGTTGGACGCGTCGTTTGCCGACGCTCACCTGGCGATGGGGCACGCCCTGCACAAGCTCAAGCGGCTTCCCGAGGCGGCCGAGGCCGTCAAGAAGGCGATCGAGATCGACCCCCAAGAGCCCATGTATCACACCAGCCTCTCCACCGTGTACCGGGACATGGGGAGAATCCCCGATGCCGAGGAGGAAATGGCCATCTCCTTTCAGCTCCAGCGCGGGTATTAACCCGAAGAGATCGCGGTCGCACCTCACACCGCCCTCCACGCCCCTCGACTCGCAGAGGGAGAGGGGAAGGGCGAACGGGCGGCCCTGCGATCATTGGTCCGACCCTTGTGCAATCGGCGCAGACGGGGTACCATCCGGCGAATTTGGCGCCCCGGCCCACGCTGCCCGCCAGAGGTTCTCGCATGGGAATTCCCGATCATGCCACGCCCGAGGGTACCGATCGCTTCCGCCGACGGTTCGCCGCCAAGGTAGCGGAGAGCCACTTCCGCCGGTATCACGATCTCCGGGTCTCTTCGATCGGTCTCGGGACCTACCTGGGTGATGCAGACGATCGGACGGACCGGCAGTCTCGCGAGGCGGTGGCCCGTGCCGCAGAGTTGGGATCCAACGTGCTGGACAGTGCGATCAATGAGAACATGGTCACGGCAACCGTGGCGCCCGCCCGCCCGGACGACGTCCACAGCGTGGCTCGTCGGCACGGCTGACGGCCCGCCGGGATCCGCCAGCATCGTATCGGCGGTGAAAACATCAGGCGTGTCTATGGCTCCGATATCCACAAATCCTAAAGAGATCAGCGTCAGCCGCGAGAAGCGCGAAGTGCACATCCGTTGGCTGGACGGGCATGAGAGCGTGTACAGCTTCGATCTGCTCCGCAGGGAGTGCCCATGCGCCCTCTGCAACGACCAGCGGAGCAAGCAGTCCGCGTCCGGTGGCTTGAGCCTCACGGTTCTGAGCGGCCCGGTTCTCAAGACGGGGGAGATCCAAGTGACAGAGGTCAAGCCGGTCGGGCGCTACGCCATTAACTTCGTGTGGAGCGACGGCCACGACAGCGGGATCTACTCCTACAACTTCCTGCGAGAGGCCTGCCGCTGCCCGATCTGTCGCGGGGGCAGGTGAACTCGATGGGTGAACCGATGACACTCGCCATCACCGTCTATTCCGACTATCTGTGACCCTGGTGCTACAGCGCGGCGGTTCGCCTGCGGCGCCTGCAAGAGGAATTCGGCAATCGCCTCCACGTGCGGAACCGGAATTTCATCCTCGTGCCGGAGGACCGCGCCGACCGGGCCTTCACCGATTACCACCGCGCGCACCGGCACGCCGCAGGGGCGCAGGACACGGATTCTCCGGTATTCCAGATCCCGGCTGTGGGGGATCGGTATCCGCGCGGGAGTCTCCCGGCCCTCGGGGCGGCGACCTGGGTGCGAGAGGTTCACCCCGAGTTATTCGCGGCCTTCGATTTGGCGCTCTTCGAAGCGTTCTTCGGCCGGACGGAGGATATCAGCGATCCGGAGGTGCTGGAGCAGCTTGCCGCATCGGTTGGACTCGAGCCATCGGCTCTCGGCACGGCCCTCGCAACGGGGCGCTACCGCCCCATGGTCCTGCGAGAGTACCTGGAAGCGACGGACCGGGGGATCCACGGCATCCCTACGATATTGATCCCAGGACAGGCACCCATCGTGGGCGCCGTCCCCTACGCCGACCTGAAGCGCGCCGTGGAGGGTGC
>JBIOJT010000241.1:0-7346 GCA_044451055.1 Methylomirabilales bacterium (SeqCode) | reverse complement strand
TTCCATCTCTGCAGCCCCGGAGTCCCAGGTATCCCAAGCGTCGGGCGCGGCCGCACAGTAAGGAGTTTCCATGGAGATCTCGGCAGCGATGGTTCGTGACCTCCGCGACAAGACGAGCGCGGGCGTCATGGAATGCAAGGCCGCCCTGGCAGACGCCGGGGGCGACCTGGCGAAGGCGATCGAGGTCCTGCGAAAGCGGGGCCTCCGGACCGCCGAGAAGAAGGCGGGGCGCACCGCAGCGGACGGCCTGGTGGCAACGTGGATCTCACCCGGACGGGACGCGGGGGGCCTGCTCGAAGTGAATTGCGAGACGGACTTCGTGGCTCGTACGGAGCAGTTCACCGATCTCACCCGGTCCCTGGTGGCCCTGGTCGGGGCGGATGCTCATGTGGCATCGGATGTGAGCGTTCTGCTCACGCGTTCCCTCAACGGCAAGCCGGTGGCCGATCTGGTCAAGGAGGCCATCGGCTCCCTGGGTGAGAACATTGTGGTCCGGCGGGCGGCGCGCCTGGCGCTGCCCCAGGACGCCAAGGGGCTGGTGACGAGCTACCTGCACGGCGGAGGGAAGATCGGCGTGCTGGTCGAAGTGCGCTGCAGAACGGATGGCATCGCGAAGAGCGATGGACTGGCGCAGCTGGCCAAGGAACTGGCCCTGCAGGTCTGCTCGGCCGAGCCGGTCTATCTGACGCGCGATCAGGTTTCGGCGGCCGTCCTGGAGAAAGAGCGAGAGATCCTCAGGGCCCAACCCGATGTCCAGGGCAAGCCACCCAACATCCAGGACAAGATCATCCAGGGGCGCCTGGAGAAGTTCTTCATGGAACGCTGCCTGGTGGATCAGCTGTTCATCCGGGACCCCGAGGGGAAGCAGAAGATCCGGGATGTCCTGAAGTCTGCCGAGAAAACCCTGGGCGAGCCGGTCGCCGTGACAGGCTTTGCCCGATTCCGCCTGGGTGAGGGGATCGAGAAGCGCGCCGAGTGCTAGTCCCCTCTGGCTGGACGATCACATGCCGGAGCTCAAGTACCGACGGATCCTTTTGAAGATCAGCGGCGAGGCGCTGGCGGGCGATCAGGAATACGGGATCAGCACCGATGTGGTTCGTTTCATCGCGGGCGAGGTGCGGGAGGTCCACCAGCTCGGCGTCCAGATCGGCATGATGATCGGCGGTGGGAACATCTTCCGAGGGGTGGTGGCCAGCGCCAAGGGGATGGATCGGTCTTCGGCCGACTACATGGGCATGCTGGCCACGGTGATGAACGGCCTGGCCCTCCAGGATGCCCTGGAGAAGGTGAGGGTGGACACGCGGGTCCAGACCGCCATCGAGATGCGCGAGGTGGCGGAGCCGTTCATCCGCCGCCGGGCGCTGCGTCACATCGAAAAGGGCCGGGTGGTCATCTTTGTGGGCGGCACCGGCAACCCGTACTTCACGACGGACACGGCGGCGGCGCTGCGGGCCATGGAGATCAACGCCGAAGTCCTCTTCAAGGCCACCAAGGTGGACGGGGTCTACACCGCCGACCCCAAGACGGATCCGACCGCGCAGAAGTTCGAGGAGCTCACCTACATCGAGGTTCTCAGCCGGCGGCTGAAGGTCATGGACTCCACCGCCATCTCGCTGTGCATGGACAACCGATTTCCCATCGTGGTCTTCAACCTGCAGGAGAAAGGGCGACTACGCCAGCTGGTGTTCGGCGAGCGCGTGGGCACCCTGGTCCGGGGAGGCTGACGGGTCATGCAGGAGGTCATCAGGAAGGCCGAGCAGGACATGAAGCGAACCACCGAGGCGACGCTCAAGGACTTCAACAGCGTGCGGACGGGACGGGCCTCTGTTGCGTTGCTGGATGGGATCGTCGTGGACTACCATGGGACCCCGACCCCCTTGAAGGCGGTGGCCAACCTGGCGACGCCGGAGCGCCGCCTGATCACCATCCAGCCCTGGGAGGCCTCGCTGGTCCCGGCCATCGAGAAGGCCATCCTGAAGTCCGACCTGGGAATCACGCCCACCAGCGATGGCAAGATGATTCGGCTGGCCGTCCCCACCCTCACCGAGGAGCGCCGCAAAGAGCTGGTGAAGGTCGTCCGCAAGCTGGCCGAGGAGGGGCGGGTGATCATCCGCAACGTCCGCCGGGATGCCAACGAGGCTTTGAAGAAGCTGGAGAAGAACAAACATTTGTCCGAGGACGGCGTGCGCAAGGGCATGGACCAGATCCAGGATCTGACGAACCGCATGATCAAGAGCCTGGACGAGCTCCTGGAGAAGAAGGAAAAAGAGATCATGGAGTTCTGAGTCCGGCTGGCCCGCCCGGCGCGGGAAGGTGGACCGCAACGCCATGCACCGTCAACGGATCTTCAGCGCGCTGCTCCTCGTCCCGCCGTTTCTCCTCCTCGTCCATTTTGGCTCGCCGTTGCACTTCGCGCTGCTGGTCAGCCTGGCCATCGGGTTGGCCGCATGGGAATTTTCCCGGTTGTGCCCGGCGGGAACGGACCGGGGCCTGTCGCTCCTCAGCGTGCTCGGGGCCCTGGCGTGGCACGTCGGCGTCACCTCGACCTGGGGCGTGGCCGGCGTGGGGGCTGCGGTGGCGGGAGCGGCGCTCCTTCGGGCGACGCTTCTCAAGACGGAGTTCCGGGTGGGCCTCCTGCAGGCCGCATGGATCGTGCTGGGGACGGGGTACGTGGGGGGCCTCTTGAGCTTCGCCAGCGCCCTGCGGGCTCTGCCGGAGGGGCGACAGCTCATCTATTTTGTCGCCTTCACGACCTGGGCGGGGGACATCGGAGCGTTCTACATCGGCAGCCGGTTTGGCCAGCTGCCGCTGGCTCCTCGGATCAGCCCCAAAAAGACGGTCGAGGGCGCCCTGGGCGGGATCAGCGCCGCCATGGTCGTCGCGATCGCCGGGAGCCCCTGGATCTGGCCCCGGCTCTGGTGGGCCCATGCGGCAGTGGCCGGCCTCCTGTTGGCCATCGTTGGGATGCTGGGTGACCTGTGCGAATCGGCGGTGAAGCGTGGCGCCGGGGTCAAGGATAGCGGGGACCTCATTCCCGGGCACGGCGGGGTCTTGGACCGGCTGGACAGCGTGATGGTCGCGTGCCCCGTCCTGTACGCGCTCGTCCGAGTCGGGTGGGTGTGATCGCGGAGCGGTTGCACGTGGCGCTCGATCTCCCGCGCGCCATTCGTGTCGGGCTCGCAGTGGGGAGCGGTTTCCTCTGCGCCATCGCCTTCCCGCCCTGGGATGTCGGGCCGGTCGCGTTCGTCGGGCTGGTGCCACTCTTCATGGCGCTGGAAGGAACCAGCCCGTGGCAGGCGGCCTGGCTGGGATACGCGGCCGGGCTGAGCTTCCACCTCGCGACTGTCTGGTGGGTCATCAACACGATGACCACCTACGGGCAGATGCCGCTGCCCCTGAGCCTGGTGGCGCTCCTGCTTCTCTGCGGGGTCTTGGCGGGCTACACGGCGGCCTTCGCGGGGCTCCTTGTGGCGGGGCGGCACTGGTTGCGCTTCCCTCGCGGGATCGAGCCGCTCCTCGCCGCGGGCCTGTGGGTGGGCCCTGGAGTTTCTGCGGACCTATCTCTTCTCAGGATTTCCGTGGGCGCTCCTGGGGTACAGTCAGTACCGCCAGCCGACGGTCCGGTTGCTGGCCGCCGCGGCCGGCGTGTACGGGATCTCGGCCCTCCTCGTCCTGGCGAACGGGACGCTGGCGGGTCTGCTGGCGTTGTCTCTGGAGGCTCGAGAGTGGAGGGTCCGCTGGCGTGCGACGATTCTGCCGGTTGGCCTTGCGGCTCTGGCAGTATTGGCGACGGTCGGGTACGCGCGTCTGCTCTGGCGTGACCCCACCGGGGGCGCTGCCATCCGCGTGGGGTTGCTCCAAGGGAACATCGACCAGTCGGTGAAGTGGGACCGGAGCTACCAGACGGCGACCCTGGATATCTACGAGCGGCTGGTATGGCGGGTGGCCGCGGAGAAGCCCGCCCTGATCGTCTGGCCGGAAACGGCCGTGCCCTTCTTTCTGCGGCGCGAGCCGGAGCTGTTCACCCGCGTCTCTCGCCTGGTTGCGGAGACCGGCGTCCCCATGCTGGTGGGGAGCCCCGACGTGGGGGAGGACGGCCGCCTGTACAACACCGCATTCCTCCTGGGGAAGGACGGGCAGATTCGCGGGCGCTACGACAAGCGCCACCTCGTCCCCTTCGGCGAGTATGTGCCACTCCACCAGATCTTTTTCTTCTTGGACAAGCTGGTGGTGGGGATCGGGGACTTCGGGCGGGGACACCGGGCCAGCGTGTTTTCCCTGGACGGGACGCGATTCAGCGTGATGATCTGCTACGAGGTCATCTTCCCGGGCGAGGTGCGAGAGTTCGTGCGCGACGGGGCGGAGTTCTTGGTGAACATCACCAACGATGCCTGGTTCGGGAGGAGCGGTGCACCCTCCCAGCATCTCGCCATGGCGGCGATGCGCGCGGTGGAGAACGGAACGTACCTCGTCCGCGCGGCCAACACCGGGATCAGCGCGGTGATTGCGCCGACGGGGGAGATCCTGGCGCAAACCGGGATCTTCACCGAGGCTGCCCTGCTGGGGACCATCCACCCGCGACAGGCCGGGACACCATATACCCGGTATGGGGACGTGCTGGCCTGGGTGTGCCTGACATTCTTGGTTGCGTATGGCATGGCACTTGTCCGCGCCCGTTGGATGCTCGGGCGGTGAGGGAGCGGGCCAGAGCCAGCGGCGGAGGAGCGAATCATGATTCCCGATCTGGAACGCACCATCGACGAGCTGCAGCGAAAGCTGGACCAGCTCCGGGTGTATCTTTGACGTCCCCGGCAAGACCGCGCGGCTGGCGGCGCTCGAGACGGCGGCGGCGGCCCCCGAGTTCTGGGGGGATCCGGAGAAGGCCCAGAAGGTTCTGAAGGAGCAGAGCGACCTGCGGCAGACGCTGGCGCAGCATGCCGGCCTAGTGAAAGAGCTGGAGGATTTCCGGGTGCTGCTGGAGCTGGCCGCCGACCACGACGACGCCGAAACGCTCCAGGAGGTCACCGGCGGCCTGCAGGAACTCGCGCGCGGGGTGCGCTCGCTGGAATTGCAGACCGTCCTCTCGGGCGAGTACGACAAGGGGAATGCCATCCTGAGCATCAACCCCGGCGCCGGGGGGACGGAGTCGCAGGACTGGGCCCAGATGCTCCTGCGCATGTACCTGCGCTGGGCCGAGAACAAGGGGTTCAAGAGCGAGATCATTGAACTCCTGGAGGCGGAGGAGGCGGGGATCAAGAACGCCACCGTGACGGTCGCGGGGCCCTACGCTTACGGGTACCTCCGGCCCGAGATGGGCGTCCACCGGCTGGTCCGCATCTCGCCCTTCGATGCCGGCAAGCGGCGGCACACCTCCTTCGCCTCGGTCTTCGTCTTCCCGGAGGTCTCGGACGACCTCGATATCAAGATTGATGAGAAAGACCTGCGCATCGATACGTTTCGCGCCGGGGGGCACGGCGGACAGCACATCAACGTGACGGACTCGGCCGTCCGCATCACGCACCTGCCCACAGGGATCGTGGCCTCCTGCCAGAACGAGCGCTCGCAGCACAAGAACAAGGCCATGGCCATGAAGGTGCTGCGGGCGCGCCTGTATGATTTCTACAAGCGGCAGCAGGACGAGGAGATGGCGAAGCTGGAGGGCGACAAGGCGCCGATCGCCTGGGGCAGCCAGATCCGGTCCTACGTCCTGGCGCCGTACCAGCTGGTCAAGGACCACCGCACGGGGGAGGAGACGGGCAACGTCACCGCCGTCCTGGGCGGCGACCTGGATCGCTTCATCGAGGCGTACCTGTTCAAGCCGGCGGAGCAGCCGGCGTAGAGACGCGACCTCTGTCCTGGCGAGAGGTCGGGTTCTGGGCTGGTCCACCACCAGCAGAGGAGATCAAGATGCCGGACGAGGATCCCCGCATGGAACTGGAGCGGTTGCGCGCCGAGAATGAAGCGCTCAAGGCCAAGATCTCTCGGCCCACATCCATCAGGGTCAGCGAGAAGGGCGCCGTCTCCGTGTACGGCCTGGGCCGCTTCCCCGTGACGCTGTACAAGGAGCAGTGGCTCAAGCTGCTTGCCATGGCGGACGACATCAGGAAGTTCATCGCCGAGAACGAGGACAAGCTCAAGACCAAGGGGTGAGACGTTCCAATCCTTCCGTGGAGGAGATCGAGGAGGAGCTTGCACGGGGCGATTGAGGAGGCGCCCGATCGGCTTCCGGGTCGAGGAAGGGGGGCCGGCCTATCGGATCCGGCGGCTGCGCCGTGCGTCATCGCGGTGAGGGGAACTGACCGGGCAGGGCCTCGCTCGGGGCGAAGGGACGAAAGGCAGCGTGCGCAACACCATCCCCGAAGTCCTCATGGCATTGGCGTTACGGAAACTTGCCGATCCGGGATAGGTGGCGGACGCGCGGGTACGCCCGGATGCGCTCGAAGAGGCGGCGGTCGGCGGTGATGAACGGGCAGTCCAGCTCAACTGCGAGCGCCAGGAACGACGCGTCATAGAAGGTGAGGTCGAGTTCGCGCCCCAGGCGGGCGGCGCGTCTGAGGAGGGGGGTCGCCGGCGGCGCAACAGAAAACGGCAGGGCCTCCAGGTACTCGATGGCTTCGTCCAGCGCGGCTGGCTTGAGGCCGCTCTTGAGGAGAAGGATGTTGCCAACTTCGTACAGCAGCAAGGCCGGTACGTGCACCTCCAGGGGTTGCCGTTCGACCTCCTCCAAGAGCGCGCGCGCCTCTGCGAGCAGGTCCTCATTCCGGCTCTTGAACCATTTGATGAGGACCGAGGAGTCAGCGACGATTTTCGGGGCCATACCGGATCTCTCGGTAATAGCGGATGA
This sequence comes from Methylomirabilales bacterium (SeqCode), assembly GCA_044451055.1. Taxonomy (GTDB): domain Bacteria; phylum Methylomirabilota; class Methylomirabilia; order Methylomirabilales; family 2-02-FULL-66-22; genus 2-02-FULL-66-22. Next base: position 502 of record JBIOJT010000241.1, on the reverse strand, counting down.
CGTCCGTCGAATCCCATTGGCCGACCCACTGCTGCTCCAGCGCCCGCAGAGGCGCCAGCGCCCTCTTCCAGGAACCACGGGACCGCCCCTCCCCGCTCAGATGCGTACGGAGGGCCTCGCGGATCAGTTCGCTGCGGGATCGGTTCTGGGCGGTCGCCATCCGGTCCACCTTCTTCAGGAAGGCGTCGGGGAGAGAAATCATGACCTTGGCCATCTGGGTTTCACCTCCGCTCGGACCATACCACAGCCGGATGGTCGAGGCAATACTTCTTATTGCCTCCCTAATCTCGGGCGAAGCCGGAAATTAGGGGCGTTGCCGTTGGCTGTTGTAGTTCAGTCAATATCTCAGTGTAACTGTTCCATGAAAATCTCAGTCCGCGGCGAGGGGCCAGTGGGGTAACGGCGGCGCCGGAGACTCCGCTGCGGGGGGCCTGTCACCGCAGCCTGAGTCGCAATGAGCCGATCGTGGTAGTAGACGCGCCAGGTCCCATCGAGCAACTGT
>JBIOJT010000240.1:0-7365 GCA_044451055.1 Methylomirabilales bacterium (SeqCode) | reverse complement strand
ATATCCACGAGAAGAAGCTGCAGGCCGAGCGGACCCAGGCAGCTTCCACAAACGGAGTCGGATCGGTCATGCGCGGAACTTGCGGCAGCCCCCCGGAAGCTCACGCTCTCGTTGAGGCTTGACATGGTTAGTGCAGATAAGGTGGTGCAGGGGGCGGAGGAGATCGTTCGGAGTCGTTGTGAGGATCGTGCAGGAGTCGATTGCCTTCCCCCCGGGTCCCTCCCAGTGCTCCCACAGCCCGGCAAACGCGAAGGGCCATCCATTGTGCAGGCGGATGTAGTAGGGCTGCTTGTGCCGGTTCTCCGTCTTCCACTCGTAGAAGCCGTCCGCCAGGATCAGGCACCGCCGCCTCCGGAACGCCACTCGGAAGGCGGGCTTGGTCGCGGCGGTCTCGGCCTGGGCGTTGATCAGCTGGTTGCCAATGGCCGGGTCCTTCGCCCAGGAGGGGATGAGGCCCCAGCGGTACCGCCGGGCCTGGCGTCTGGCAGTCGCCGGATCCTGCACTACAACCAAGACCTCTTGCGTGGGGGCGATGTTGTAGCGTGGGGTCCAAGGCGAGGTCTCGAACAAGTCAAACTGCGCTGCCAGGATCGAGGCATCTACTCCAAGGCTGAATCGTCCACACATGGCTCTTGCGACTGCTCTCCGACTGCATTCGGCATCCGGAGGGGAGTCTACCGCGCTTTTCCCGCCTTCTCCCGGAGCCGCTTAATCTCCCCCAGGACCCCGGCTTTCGGGACGAGGCCGCGCCGCTCTAGCACGTTCAGTAGGGCCGCAAGCTCGAAGCCCTGGGCCGGTCACTCACCCGCGAAGCAATTGTAAAGCCATCCGAACAAGAGCCCGGCTACGGCGCCGTCAAGGATCGCATACCCCGTGCCGACTACGACGCCGCCGAGGCTTCTGGTGGCGTGATAGCCCGGATAGATCGACGCCGCTAACTGGAGGAAGGCCAGGCCGTAGGAGGGCCAGATGAGGTTCGCGACCCCGCAGAGGAGTACCACTCCCCCCCATAGAATCGCCACTGTGATCGTGAGCGCGCCAATCGATAGTTTCATCGTTGCGTCTCCTCTAATGCATTGTCGATTCTGGACCGTCCACCAGTCTCACTGTCTTGCGACAGATCAGGTGGTCGAGATGATCGCTGCCCTGCTCACCGAGAAGCTGCCCTGCTTCGAGCCGTGGGTAATCTCGGGGGCGTTAATGCCCAGGAGCCGGATGCGGAGCTTGGTGCCGTTGGCGGAGATGGTCGTGACGGTGTCGCCGTCGGCGACATGCTGGACGGTGGCAACGAGGGAGCGCGGGGAGCCAGAAAAGGCAGGAACGGCCAGAGCGAGGCTGCGCTTGGTGGGCACAGTACCCTCTCCCCTACCCCTCCCGTAATGTCAAAGCGGATACCACGAACGGCGTGTGAACGCAAGGGAGATCGCGGCGACGGGATCTCCGAGCCTCCCGGGAATTTCCCCCCGGCACCGAAATGCAGGGGAGGGGCGGCGAGGGGAATATTGTCTGCGGTGCGGGCATAAAGAACCGGCTCCCGATCTAGGCCCATAAACGACCGAGGGGTTGATTACGAGGAAATCGGATGCCTCTTCTTGCCCCGGACCCTCAATGGAGTTGGTGAGAAGATGTGCGCAAGCCAGCATCCGACCCACCCGTCCTCCGCCTCATGGATGTAGAGCTGCACCCAGCGCAGTTAGTAATCGGGGCCAGGACGAGGCTGGATGGCAGCATCACACCAGCGCGTGAATAGCGAGGGGACGACCCCCTCTGGGGAGAAATCCTGGGACCGGGGGCGATCCAACCATGGCAAAAAGCGCGCTGACATCGAGAGCAGCGATTTACCTTGAGACCGAAGAAACGGCCGGGTCCCGCATTAGCAGGCTGCTGAAAAAGGCCCATCTGCGGCGTTGGCGCGCTCGCGCGGCGCTGCGACGTACGGACTAAGTACGCCTCGCACCTCGCATCGCGCGCCGCCTTGCGTCTGGACCTTTTTGAGCAGCCTGGGCCAAAACGAGTTTTTCAGCAGCCTGCTAGAGCGAGCTTCTGCCCTCCGATCGCGGGCTGCGGGTTTCCAACCAGCAACGCGCTAGCCACTAGCCTCCATCCCTCTCAGCGCCCCGTTGCCGTTCCGCGCTGCTTCCCCTGGGAAGGCCATCCCGATGGCCGTCAGAATGCGCCGCGCTTCCACCGGGTCGGGCGGGATGCACAGGTAGCAGCGTGCGCGGCCGGTGTCCCAGGCCCAGAAGGTCTTCCCGCAGCGCAGGCACGTCTTCTCGTTCTTGCTCGTCCCTGACCAGTTCTCCAGTGCCTGCACGGTGAGTGTTGACTGGTTCATGCTCTACTCCTTCCTGCTCAGGCCTTCGCCAGCAATCTCTGAGCTGGCTTCGATAACCGCCTCTTCTTCGCCTGCCCCCCTATGTTGTCGGCTAGGACAGTCGCGCCGCAAGGGCGGATGAGGAACTGGTGCGGCGAGGGTGGAATCGAACCGCCAACTGCCAGGGGTTGAGGCAGCCCAACGCTTGTTGCTCGCCGCAGCGAGACCTGGCCTGCCCGAAGCCTGCCCTTCTGCCTTCTGGATAAGTGAGTGGTGCGTCATCCGCAATGGAGGCCAGGACAATTCCCTTAAACTGAGCAAGCTCCGTGCCTGCCCTTCCGGAAAGCCGGGTGTACTCGGCTCCCGCCAGAATCTCTCGATCCTTCCGCGGCTTTCCCGCCACGGACCGCGATAGAAAGGAGCGGGGAGGACCAAGGTGGAAAACGCACAGTGCAAAGTTTTCACCGCGGGATGAGCCGCGAGGCGCCTCGTGCGAGGACCGCCTGAAAAGCCATGGCAAATCCTCTGGGCGGCAAGGTTGATAGGGATGGGTGTCCTGGAGCGGGGGCTGGCCTCCATCCGGATGCATGTAGAGACGGGAACCATCCCTTCGGCGTGAGTCGGCGCTATCGCGCAGGGATTTCAGACTGTCGGGTCTGCGTGAGGATGACCGGGTGAACGATATCGAGGGCGGCCAGGAACTCGGGGTAAAAGTTCCGCGAGGCAAAGCCGAACCGGGGGCCGCTGTAACGCGCGATGATTTCTTCGATCGCACTGCTGCCCACAGCGGCCCGGGCCGCTAGGACGCCTTCCTGGCCGTGATTGTAGGCGAGGAGGGCCAGGGGCCAGGAGCCCAGCGCCTCGTGGTTGTGCCTAAGCAGGTGTGCGGCGGCCTCGGTAGCCTGGATCGGATCGCGGCGGTCATCGCGGTGGCGCGTGATAATGAGGTAGCGCTTCCCCGTGGAGCGGATGAATTGCCAGAGGCCAACTGCGCCGGCCTTGGAGCGGGCGTGGGGGTTGAAGGAGGACTCCACCAGGGGTAAGGCTGCAAATTCTTGGGGGACGTTGTGGCGCCGGAGAATGGCGAGAATGCGGGGGAGTAGGCTGCGGGCCCGCTGCATCCCCTCCTCCACCTTTTCGCGGAGGCCCTGCTGCACCCGGAGATTCATGGCGGCACGGAACAGGAGGTCCGGGGCGCAGGGGCAGCCCCAGGCCTGGGCCACCCAGCGCCCCTCAAATCCGAGTTTCTCGGAAGGCACGCCGCGGGCCAGACTGCTGAGAACGTCCTTGTACCTAGCCCGCAGGCGCTTGATCTCGGGCTTGGCCGCTTCGGCCGCGCGCCATTCGTTCGTGGTGCCGGTGATGTGCACCACATCATAGATCATGGCCAGGTTCTCGCGGTCGTGGAGGACGAAGTCCCCGACGCCGAACTCGGTGTAGATCCGCTTCCAGAACTCCACGTTGGTGGACAGGGCGGGGAGTCTGGGGAAGTCGGGGTGAATGGGGTCCTCTTGTCCGGCGACGGGCGCCGGCGCAGTCAGTGAAAGGAGTGTCGAGCTGATCAAGATGGCCGCCAGGAGGGTACGGGAAGTGAGGGCTTGCATTCGAGCAGCAGTACCGCCAACGAGGCAATGAGGGGGATACGCCCGGGCTCGATCCATGAAGAAGCTGTCCCTCGATGCGGAACTTCCTTGGCCAGCATGGGTCGCAGTCCGAGGCAACCGTGGGGAAAGCCGGCAGAGGCAGGTATCCTTGGAGTCGGCTATATGGTCAGCGCTGCCCCGCAAAGCTCTCCCACCAGAAGGAGGAGATGCTCCACAGAGAAAGGCTTGCGGAGCATGCGTAATGTCCCACACCTCCATCCTTCTGCCACCACGGTCTCAGGCTCATGCCCGGTGATAAGCACCGTGGGCAGGTGGGGCAACCGCGCCCGACTCCACCGGATGAGCTCCAGGCCATTCATCCGGGGCATCTCGTAGTCGGTGACCAGAAGGTCCACCGGCTCCCGCTCCAGAATCTCGACTGCTTCCTCGCCGTCAGCGGCGGTGAACACTCGGCAACACGCCTCAATCAACTCCTCGGCGATGAGCAGACGGATGTTGGCATCATCATCCACGACCAATACCCGGAGCCCCCGCCGTTCCTCCCCCATGAGTCCGCGTACCTCTTCAGCTCATGAGTCCAGTCCCTGTTTTCTGCAAGAGTCGCAAGTTCCAGGAAGCCCCCATCCCCCGTCGGCCCGCTGCTCTCCTGAGGCCTCCTTCTGCCACATGCCAATGCTAGCCAAATCGTGGGAATGAAAGACCCAGATGGCGGCAGCCCAATGCAACCTGGTTACGTCGTGGCGCAGCGTCAGGCCAGTGCTCATCCCGGTATGAGAGTGTCCAGGCGGTTGGTCTCCTCGCTCGGAGCGGATCACTCTTCTCGGCCCCTGACGCAGGAACTCCGCAGATCAAGCACTGCCTAGCCGCGGGGGTGACCGTTCGCGGTCAGCGTTGAGGTCTGCCAGCAGAGCCACCCGCAGCGTTACGCTGGGGAACTCGCCCCCGCCTGGCGTCGAATCCTCTCTCCGTCCCTTCGCGGCGATCAGCGGTGGCCCCTAAGAAGGGCCACTTCCGCCTGTTCACTCTCACACCGAGTGTCGGGTCTCCCTCGCTTAGGAGATCACCTCCCCAGCCTTGAAGCATCCTACTGCCCATAGGCATTCAGAAGCCTCGATGCGGATCAAGGGGAGCAGGCATCGTGCCACCCGCTGCTGGGGGGTTCCCGATTGACTTGTTCTGTAGAATCAATGGGATTGGAGTCAGTCGCTTTGGAGGGGTGCTCCTTTCGGAAAGGCAACGGGTGTGAAAGACCTGCGGGGATCTGCCATTCTTGCACTATGCGCTCCCTCTGATCTTTCCCCGGCGACTCCCCCACGCACAGGGCAAAAGGATTCGGAAGGCTCTCGCGTCTCAGCACAGGCCTGGAGGAGGCGGGGGGAGGACCCCTGAATCTAGGCGGAAGCACGTGGCGGCGGCAGGCTGGGCATGCGGAGCAGGCGAGGGGCGTAGGGTGAAGACGGCGGACGGTGGCGGTCGCTGCGTGAGGCGGAGCCAGATGCTAGGAGGCAACCGTGGGGCAAAGGAAGCGCAGAACGAAACAGGACCAAAGCCCGCGTCGGGCTTCGGGAAGACTCGGAAGAGTCACCGAGCCCGCATGCCAGCACCCCTTGGTCCAGAGATTTTCTTCGGGGAACTTCTGAAGAGAGCCCTCCCGGCCTGCATACGACTTCGTCGGCTGTCAAGCTTCGGTTCGACCTATGCAGGGATAACCTTTGACAGGGCCACTTTCGCGTGGGCGTCCATCTCCGCAACATGATCCTTCGTAAGGTCAATACCGTGGAGACCCGGCTCCCGATAGCACTCCCGGGCGTAGAGCGCCTCCCATTCTAGGCGGCTCTCCTCCACAAGGTGGTAATAGCGGTCCAGCAGAGCCAAGGTCTCCGGAGTACCACTGGCCACATCCTCGCCAGTGTGGGGATCCCCCTTTGAGATCCGATCTCGGAGGAATGGAAGCGCCAGGTTGGAAGTGACCAGTTTCCAGCGGCGAAGAAATGGCCAGCGGCGGCGTGGATGTGGTCAACGCTGGGCGATGGACACACCACACCGCGGACGCGTACGGGGGGAAGCGGCCGGAGGACCGTCGAGAGTCCTCTCGCGGTCGAGAGCGGGCCGCCGATGCGGGGTAGCCGAGGGGTTGCCGATAGTGTGTGCCGCTCCTCCAGGCCAGGCGGGCTGTGTGAGCCAGCGTAGCGCACCTCGCCCGATTCCCCAAGCAGAAACCTCGACTCAGGCCCCGCCGCGATGCCGGGACCGCGTGAGCCACGTCCAGCCGGGCACCTGTGGGAGGCCCCGCCGGAAGGCCCCCGAGGTTGGTCTCTAATTACGCTAAGTCATGCTCAGGACTGGATCCGAAGCGGACGGTCGGGGGCTCGTCTCGCTGCCTCTCTCTGAGGGGGAGCCCCGGTGGTCTCTCCCTGGTCATGGATACCGTTGGCATGGTGGAAAGTGACCACGTCGGAGGCGTTGCGCCCACCCCTGGACCAGTGCCAGATTGTTGCCTCCGCTGCAGCGGAGGAGTCGGAGAATCCCTAGCCGGCCATTTCGCACTTCCCGTTGAAGACGGCGCCTTTCCAAACCACCAAACGGGGGGTCCGGATCGTGCCGGTGACCCGGCTCGGTCCTAGAAGTTCCACATGCTGCCTCGCAGTGACGTTCCCGCACACCTGCCCACGGACCTGCAGGCTCCCGACCTTGATCTCGGCGTTCACCTGCCCCCCCCTCACCGATGATGAGTAGCTCGCCGCAAACGATCTCTCCCTCCAAGCGACCTTCCACATGAAAGGCGCCGCCGAAGCTCAGCTCCCCCTTGAGTTGGGTTCCTTCCCCCAGGAAGCCGCGGACCCCTCCGAAGTCGATGTTAGGCGGCTGGCGGCGATCCGCGCTTCGCTGCTCCTGCTCCACCGCCTGGACTCGCTGCCGCCGCTCACCCTGTCGCCGGTCTACGACGACTTGTATGTCCTCGTCGGCCATGAAGAGTCGCCTGAGAGACCGCCACAGATCAAGTGGGTGTCGTGCCAGGACCATCTGGCCTCGAACTCTATTCGCAGTGGGCTGTGCGTCCGGTGGCGTGCCGTCAACTGACATCTGTCTCCCCTTCGTGCGGAATGGTATTCAGGGGACTCGCTCGAGAGGCAATGCTGTCTCGGCCGAGTTCATGGAGAACGCCTCCCTCCGTCGGCATCGTGTCCACGCAAAACCCCCAACCCCCGCTAGGTCGGAATCAAGGAGGACAGGATTGGAGAATTCTGGCACGGGAGCCGCTTGGCCCCGCGAAATGCGAGCCCCCGCGTCTGACGTCTCTCGTCCCTCTTCCGACCTAAGCAGGACCGGAGGCGGAACGAACTCATCGAAGATTCGCCCCTCTTGCGGGCCCCGCGACCTCTCGTCTGGGGACCAGCATCTCTGCAGGGATCTCAGACCATCATGCGCAGTAGGGAATGGGGTGGT
>JBIOJT010000239.1:0-7512 GCA_044451055.1 Methylomirabilales bacterium (SeqCode) | reverse complement strand
CCTGGTGAACGTCACCTCCAACAATGGGACGCCCATCCAGGGCTGGTACATGAAGCTCGGGACGAACGAAAAAGTGCTGTCGACGGCCAACGCCTTCAACAACATCGTGTACTTCTCCACCTTCACGCCGGCGTCCACCACCACCTGTGGCTCGGGCGGGGGGAATGCCAACCTCTACGCCGTCCAGATGGTCACGGGCTACGCCGCCATCGATTGGAGCTACGGGGCCGCGCTGCTGACCACCACCGACGCCAGTGTGACCCGGTCGAAGAATATCGGGACCGGGATTCCTTCCAAGCCGGTCATCGTGATCACCACCTCGGGGACCAGCATCAGCACGTCCGTGGTCACGGCCACGACCAGCCAGCAGTTGCCCAGCAACCCGGCGCCGCCCCCCAGCGCCATGCGGAGGGTGCTGTACTGGCGAGAGATATTCTAGCGTCGAACCGAAGGTGGTTCTGCCGCCGAGGCATAAAGCTTGCGTTCGAAGAGGAATCGGCCTTCTGGGTGTCTCGATGAAGAGGAACTGGACATGGTCAGGCAACCCGAGAATCGTATGTCGGAGCCTCGAGGGTGGAGCCGGGTCGAGGTGTGGCTCTTCATTGCTGTCTCGCTGATCGGCTTGCTGGGATTCATGAGCAGCCTCTCCAGCGGCGACGTCCAAGAGGCGGCCGGCGGCGAGGACTCGAAGACGGCGGCCTATGTCCAGCCGTAGCTCGACGGGGTGAAAGGGAGAGCCCTCGTTCCCGACCTGATCGCCAGCCATGAGAGCGTTGCAGAAGGGGAGGGAGACCCGTTCCTCGACGATCTCCCAGGGCGTCGGCGCCCGTGCCCCAAGCCGTCCGGCGCGGAGCCGATACACCGCAGCCTGAGACGGGGACAGGAAGCCTAGCGCGGACGGACACTGCCGAAACAAGGCGCACGGGGTGACCGCCGAGCCGAGGCTTTTTCCCTGGCCCTTTCATCCTTCGATCCTACCCGCATTCGCCTCTCGCCTCTTGTCCCCCTCCGGCGGCCTCGCTTCTAACGGTTGGCCCGCCACCTCAAAGATACTGCAATTCACTGATCAGCGTACGTACTAGCATCACCGGCCCGGCCCGCCGCGTCCCACCCTCCGGCGTGAATCCCACATGCCTTCGAAATGTGTCCCTGCCATTATCATGGCAGGACGTCAAGACGGCATATCCTACCTTGAGAGGGAGATTGGAAGGACTGGCATGGAAGGGCAAACCAAGACAACGATCTATCTCCAACCCAAAGTTTACCGGGCACTGAAGGTAAAGGCCGCGACGACCGACCGCTCGATTTTGGACCTGATCAATGCGGCCGGAATCGAGGCGGTACGGGAGGACGCCCTGGACCTGGAGGCATTCGAGGAGCGGGGCAAGGAGCGTTTCCGTCCGTGTGAGAAGGTACTTGAAGACCTGAAGCGTGACGGGCTCCTATAACCCCGTCATCAAGCAGTCAGCTCAGCGCGAGCTGCGCGCAATTCCGAAACAGGATCTGCGCCGAGTCGTTGCACGTGTTCAGGGATTGGCTCGGCATCCATGCCTCTCCGGAGGTGAGGAACTCCCTGGCCAAGAGCCTGACAGGGCCGGCAGGGAGATTATCGCATTATCTATGCTGTGGACGATGAGTGACGGAAAGTTGAGACTGTGAAGATCGGCCACCGCCGGGAAGTCTATGGAAGCGAAATTGAAGGGGCCTCGCCTCGCTGTGTGGACCAGCCGCGGCGAGGGCCTAGCCCCCTCTGGGGCGATCAACGGTTCCCTTTGAGCTCCGGCCCGGTCTCTGCCACAAACGGACCGCCGATTGGCGTGTGGCTATAGGTTTTCTGTTCCGGCCGACTGGCGGTGTCCGCCCGGCAGGAACGGTCCCCATACGGGATGGAGGTTGCCAGGACTGTAAGCGATCCTCTCGCCGAGAAGCGCAAGAAGCTTCCGCCGGATAAGCAGCGTCATGTCCTTGGAGTCATCGAGTTCCTCCAAGGGCGCCTTCGGGAGAAGCGCCCAGGTAAGAGCGTGCGCCGCTTGTGGGCTGATCTCGGCGCGGATATCACTGCGGAACAAATTGAAGAGGTGCGCTGCGAGATGTGGGGAACTTCCCCCGCGAGGCCAGCTGATGGCTGCCGTGATCGTCGACACACACGCCGCCCTTCCCCCGTTGCAGGATCCTACTTGACAATCGATGTTGAGGCGAGACATGCTCCCCTACCCTGGACCGGCGATCCGCGATGGGCGACTGGCCCTCGCGGGTGCCGGGCGAGCCGCGGCGCCCCCCAAGCGTATTCTTATCACCCCGGACGTCCTCGGAGACATGTTTTTAGGTATGGTGTGCTGGACAGCGCGTCAGTTTCTGCTGAATCGGGCGGCTGGGTGTGGTAGCTTCTGTCGACGCCTCGAGGGGCGGGGCAGACGATGAGGGCTTACCGACCGTGGGGCCGGGCCGGGGGGTGCCCCCGCCTGGGAGGTTCCGGATCGCCTGGAAGCTTCAAGATGGCCGTGGCCAGGTTGATGAGGTCCCTGGTGCGGACAGGTTTCTGGGCGTAGGCGATGCAGGTTTTCGTGATGGTGCGGGCCTGATCCCCGACGATGTCATAGGCCGTCATGGCGACGATCGGGATGTGCTTGACGGTAGGGTCGCTCTTCAGTGTTCGGGCCACCGCAAGGCCATCCATGTCCGGGAGCTGGATGTCCATGAAGATGAGATCGGGTCGATGCTCGCTGGCGACCTGGAGCGCCTGGATGGCATTCGCTGCTTGAAGCACCTCGAAGCCATCGAACCGGAAGGCATCTGCTAGGGACTCGGCGATGTCCGGGCTGTCCTCGACGATGAGGATGGTGGCCTTCGCCATCGCTGACCCTTTTCGGCTGGCGGAGGGAATCAGAGTTCGTGAAACTTGGCACAGCCTATCCTGGACATGGCGCGAAAGGCAAGGAGTTTTTTGGGCCGTAGTGGACCATCATCTTCGGAAGCAGACATTCTGAACCGGAGGATTTGGCATGGGCATCTTGGATCGATTTTCCCTGGCGGGGAAGACGGCGATCGTCACGGGGGCCGGAAAGGGGTTGGGGCAAGGGATGGCGCTGGCCCTGGCAGAGGCGGGCGCGGATGTTGCCATCGTGGAGCTGGACATTCCGGCCGCGGAAGAGACGGCGGCCGAGATCCGGAAGCGAGGGCGCAAGGCGCTCAGCATCAAGGCGGACGTGACCCTTCCGGAAGAAGTGGGCGTCATGGTCGATACCGTCATCCAGGAGTGGGGGCACCTGGACATCCTGGTCAACAACGCGGGATACGCCCAGCCCCTTTCGGCCCTGGACATGTCGGTCCAGGACTGGGACCGCCTGCTGGCGGTCGATCTCAAGGGCGTGTTCCTCTGCTGCAAGGCCGCAGCGCCCCACATGATCCGGCAGGGAGGGGGGAAGATCGTCAACATCGCCTCCATGTCCGCCTTCCACGTGAACCGCGACGCCGATTACTGCCACTACAACGCGGCCAAGGGCGGGGTGGTCATGCTCACCAAGTCGTTGGCCTTGGAGTGGGCCCGTCACGGGATCTACGTCAACAGCATCAGCCCGGGCTACTTCCGCACACCCGGAAATGCGGCCCGCTCCGACAATCCGGCCATCCGAGCCATCCGGGTGGATCAGGGGGTGATCAAGCGATACGGCCAGGCCTACGAAGATCTGGGCGGGGCCGTGGTCTACCTTGCCTCGACTGCATCGAACTTCACCACAGGATGCAACCTAGTCGTAGACGGCGGCTACAGTTTGTGACCAGCCGATCCCCGCTCGCGGCGGTATCGGCGAGCCAGGGCGGGGCATCCGGTCTGATGATCTCTTTCAGGAATGGTCTTCAGACAGAAAGGAAGGGGCCCACGATGAAAAGGCTGGGCGTTGCCCTGGTCGCCTTTGCGCTGCTCGTGAGCTCCGGCGCGGTGGCGCAGGCCGGTGAGGAGCTCATGGTCTACACCTCCATGAAGGAGAGCCTCATCGGGAAGCTGCGCGATGCTTTCGCGAAGAAGCACCTGAGGTCGCCTTCGATTATTACTCGACGGGGGCCGGGAAGTTGATGGCCAAGATCGCCGCCGAGCGGCAGTCGGGGAAGATCACGGCGGATATCCTCTGGCACAGCGAGGTGCCTGACTTCTATCAGTTGAAGAAGGAAGGCGTGTGGGAGAAGTACGCATCGCCCGAGGCCAAGGCCGTGGAGAGTACAGTGAAGGACCCTGATGGATTCTTTACCCCGGCCCGTCTGGGCACGCTGGGCATCGCCTACAACACCAAGAAGATCGCGGCCCCACCGAAGGGATGGCAGGACATGCTCGACCCGCGCTTCAAGGATGGCTTCGCCATCGCCAACCCCGCCCTGTCGGGGACGGCCATGATGAGCGTGGCCATGATCGTGAACACCTTCGGCTGGGAGTATATCCAAAAGCTCAAGGCGAACGGGGCGAAGATGGGTGCCGGCTCGGGGCAGGTCGTGGACGACACGGCCTCGGGTGACTTCAAGGCCAGCCTGGCCCCGGACTACATCGCCATCGACAAGATCGAGAAGGGTGCCACCATGGGCATCGTCTTCCCAAAGGAAATGCTGGTCGTGCCCAGCCCCATCGCGATCTTCAAGGGGACCCCGAACTTGAAGGCGGCCCAGAAGTTCGTGGACTTCCTGCTCTCCAAGGTGGGCCAGACCCTCGTGGCGGGCGAGGGGACCCTGCCCATCCGGACGGACGTGGCTGTCGACAAAAAGCACGGGCTTCCCCCGGCCGACGAGGCGGTGAGGCGCGCGATGAAGGTGGACTACCTGAAGGTCATGGGTGAGAAGGAGACCATCATTCAGAAGTTTCAGCAGATCATGCGGTAGTGCTCGCCGGTGCTGAGTAGATCAAACGGGGCGGTGGGGCGGGAGGCGTCTCACCGCCCCGTCGACTCTGGGGGCCGCGCGCACAGCGGGAGTCATCATGGCCGATGTGCGGTTGGAGAATCTGGCGGCGGTCTTCGGGGCCCATCGAGTCTTCGAGGGCTTCACACTGACGATCCGGGACGGGGAGTGCTTCACGCTTCTTGGCCCGTCGGGGTGCGGGAAGAGCGTGGTCATGCGGATGATCGCGGGCTTCGAGCACCCCAGCGCGGGCGAGGTCTTCATCGGGGACCAACTGGTCTCCAGCGCGGCCAGGAAGGTCCACGTCCCGACGGAATCCCGCAACATCGGGGTGGTCTTCCAGGACTATGCGGTCTGGCCGCACAAGACGGTCTTCGAGAACGTGGTCTATCCGCTCCAGATCCAGAAAGTTCCGGCGGCCGAGGCCCGCACGCTGGAGGCTCTCGCCCAAGTGCACCTGGGCAGCCTGGAGGACCGCTACCCGTCGCAACTCTCGGGAGGGCAGCAGCAGCGCGTCGCCTTGGCGCGCGCCCCTCGTGTCCCGCCCCAAGATCATGCTGCTGGATGAGCCGCTCACCAACCTGGACGCCAACCTGCGGGAAGAGATGCGATTCGAGATCAAGGACCTCCAGCGGCGAACCGGCGTCACGATCCTGTACGTCACCCACGACCAGGAGGTGGCGCTGGCCATCTCGGACCGGATCGGGATCATGGGGAAGAACGGGTCCCTCCGGCAGATCGGAACGCCGCACGAGGTCTACACCAACCCGGATGACGGTGTCGTCTTCAACTTCTTGGGTGTCGCGAACTTCATCCAGGTGGAGCGCAGGAACGGCGCCGTCCACATTCAGGGGAGCGACCTGCCGCTTCAGGTTGAGATTCCTCCGGCCGCGCGGGGCCGCATCGCGCGTGGTGAGGTGGTCGCTGCCTGCCGACCCTTCGAGATCGACCTGGTGCGCGAAGGCGGGGCCACGCGCGGCCGGGTGCGGCGGCGGGTCTTCCTGGGACCTATCGTGACCTACTTCATCACGGTGGGACAGGTCGAGATCCGGGCCCAGCAGGACGCGGAAGAGGCCTTCCGGGGCGGCCGGGCCCTGGAAGAGGGGGAAGCCTGCGGGCTCACCTTCCAGGCCTTGCGGTGGTACGACAAGGCCAGCGTCGGAAAGGAGGCCTGACCATGGCCGGCACCGATCGGAAGCTCGCCATCGCGGAACTTCTGCTCCTTTTTTCGGTCTTGGTCCTGGTGATCGTGGTCGCCGTCCCGATCCTGCTCATCTTCTGGAATGCCTTCGTGCTGGATGGCGGCCTGAACATCGCCGGCATCGTCAAGGCCCTGAGCGAGCCCGACGTCTTCCAGGCGGTGGTCAACTCCCTGGTCATTGCCGGGGCGGTGACGGTGGTGAGCACTGTCTTGGGAGTCTTCTTCGCCTGGCTCGTGTCGCGGACCGATCTGCCCTTCAAGGAGACGATGAAGCTGCTGTTCCTGGTCCCCTTCATGCTCCCGTCGTTCATCGGGGCCATCGCCTGGAAGATGCTCCTGTCGCCGCGCGCCGGGATCGTCAACAGGTGGTTCATGAGCCTCTTCGGCCTCGAGCAGCCCCTCTTCAACATCTACAGCCTGGCAGGCATCATCGCCGTCGAGAGCATGTACCTCTTTCCCTTCGTCTTCATCCAGGTCTCCGGAGCCTTGGAGCGGATGGACCCAACGCTGGAGGAGTCGGCGCGGATCTCGGGGGCTGGCCTGCTTACCATCACCCGCCGGGTGACGCTGCCACTGATGCTGCCGAGCATCGCCGCCGGAGCGCTTCTGGTGGCCCTCTACTCGCTGGCCCACTTCGGCGTCCCCGCGGTCCTCGGGACGGAGGGGGGAATCTTCAACATCCCGACCCTCATCTACCAGAAGATTTACGCCAGCGGCGGCCGGTTCGAGGCCATCCGGGCGGGGACGATCCTGTCCTCCATCCTGGTGATGGCGGCGGCGCTCGTCCTCTACGCACAGAACCTCATCCTCACAGCCGGTCGCTTCCAGGTGATCGCGGGGAAGAGTGTCCGGCCGATGCTCTTAAAACTCCGCGGCCTCAAGTACCCCCTGCTGATCCTCAGCATCGTGTATATCGCCATCACCGTGCTCCTGCCCACCATCACGGTTTTCCTGGTGGCGCTGCTCAAGACCTACGGGCTGAGTTTCTCGCTTGAGAATATGACCCTGCACAACATCACCTATATCCTGTTCACCATGAAGCTGACCAAGGATGCCATCTGGAACAGTTTCTACCTGTCCTCGGCTGCGGCCCTGGTGACGATGTTGGTGGGGACACTCATCTCGTACGTGATCGTGAAGATGCGGGTGCGGGGGAAGTTCCTCTTGGAGTTCCTGGGACTCCTGCCCTTCTCGGTGCCGGGAACGGTCATCGCCCTGGGCGTGATCCTGATGTGGAGCGGGAAGTTCGGGGTGAACCTCTACAACACGGCCTGGATCATCTTCGTGGCCTACATTGCCCGCTACATGGCCTTCGCGCTGAAGTCCACGTCGGCTGCCCTGGAGCAGGTGGGTGACTCCCTGGTGGAGGCGGCGCGGGCCTGCGGCGCGACCCACTGGCAGGCGATGAAGGACGTGGTCCTGCCCCTCAT
>JBIOJT010000238.1:0-7555 GCA_044451055.1 Methylomirabilales bacterium (SeqCode) | reverse complement strand
GACTGCAACCCCGTAAAACGTAATGCGTAAAACGTAATACGTAACTCGGACTCCGGGTTACGTTTTACCCATTACGTGTTACGGTTTATCCCTTCATGGCCCCGAGGGTGAGACCTCGGACGATGTGCTTCTGGATGAAGAGGGACAGGATCAACACGGGCAGCGTGATGATGGTGGCCGCCGCCGTGAGGCCGCCCCAATTGATCTCCTCATAGGACAGGAAGTTGTACACGGCGATGGGCAGGGTGCGCGTCTTGAAGCCGGCGATGATCAGGGAGAACAGGAAGTTGTTCCAGGAGAAGATGAAGCTCAAGATCGCTGTGGCCACGATGCCCGGCTTGACCAGGGGCAGGGCCACCCGTAGGAACGCCGCAAAGTTGGAGCAGCCGTCGATCCGGGCCGCCTCGATCAGCTCGCCGGGCACATCCTCGAAGAAACCGATCATCACCCACAGGACCAAGGGCAGGGCCACGATCAAGTGGGTGAGGATCAAGGCGGTGTAGGTGTCGATCATCTTCATCTTGGTGAAGAGGATGAACCAGGGGATCAGGTACCCGATACCCGGGGCCATGCGGGCGGTGAGAATGGCCAGGGCGATGCCGGTCCGCTTGAAGCGGGCGATGGCATACGACCCCGGCAGGCCCAGGAGGAGAGCCAACCCGGTCGAGCCCACGGCCACCACCATGCTGTTCCAAGTGAACGTGAAGAACGGATTCTTGATGAAGACCTCGCGGTAGTTGTTCAGCGTGGGCCGGAAGATCCAGACCGGCGGGTAGGCCGTGTTCTCGACCTGGGCCTTGAGCGACGACAGGAACATCCAGGCCAGGGGGAACAAAAACGGAATCAGAATCACCACCAGCAGAACGTAGGTCCACGGGTTCTCGCCCATGCGTGAGGATGTGCGCATGGGGTTGCTTCCAGGAGCTTGTCTCACCAGGCCCCCCTGCGGAACTTGATCAAGATCAGACTCACCCCAAGGACCAGCGCAAACAGGATCACCAGGAGCGAGCAAGCATAGCCGATGTGAAAATAAAACAGGCCCACCTGGAACGTGTAGACGTTGAGCGTCTCCGAGGCGAATCCCGGGCCCCCGGCGGTCATGACGTAGATGATGTCGAAGGTCTTCAGGCAATCGATGGAACGGAACAGCAGGGCGACGATGATGGTCGGCCGCAGGAGCGGCAGGGTGATCCGCCAGAACATCTGGGCGGACGTGGCCCCGTCAATCAGGGCGGACTCGTACGGCTCGAGCGGCAGGCTGGCCAGGCCGGCCAGCGTGATCAGGGTGATGAGCGGTGTCCACTCCCACGTGTCCACCACGGCCAGGGCCGGGATCACGAAGCGGACGTCGCTGACCCACTTGTAGGGGCCCAGACCAACCAGGCCAACCAGATAGTTCATGACCCCCAGGGTGGGATTGTACATCATCATCCAGACCAGCGCGATGGCGACGGGGGTGGCGACCATGGGCATCAGGAAGATGGACCGGAAGAACCCCTTTCCCCGGAAGGGCCGGTTGAGCAGGAGGGCCAGCGCGACGCCCAGGACCAACTGCAGCGCGGTGGCCAGGACCGTGAAATAGATGGTCAGCCAGACGGCGTTACGGAAGCGCTCGTCCTGTGTGAAGGCCCGCTTGAAGTTCTGGAGGCCGATGAACTCCGGCGCCGTGAGGCTGCTGGCAAACCAGGAGTGCAGGCTCATGTACACGGTGTAGAACACCGGGAAGACCATGAGGACGAAGACAACCACGACCGCCGGCAAGGTGAATATCAGCACCGGGTGGTCTTCGACGAAGAGCGACCACGCCGAGCCCCGCCTTGGCGGGGTCACCCACGCCGGAATCTTCTGCGCGCGAATCTCGTTGGCCATGATGGCAGGTACGAAAAGGGAGGAGGCCCCTGCAGACCTCCTCCCTTTGACCGCATTGTGGAAATGTCGAGCTTACTTTTTCTCGGTCTCGGCCATGATGCGCTTGACATCGGCAGCTGCCTTGTTCACGGCGGCCCGGACGTCCCCGCCCTGGATCGAGGTCACAATGGCGTTGCCGATGGCATCCCGCACCTCGGCCACCGCCACGACCGGCGGGTTCCAGAAGGGGGTCCCCACCTTGGACCCTTGCTTGAGCGACTCGGCCAGATCGGCCGGGACCTTGGCCCGGCCGTTCGGGTCGTTCCACACCGATTCGCGGCACCCTAGGACGCCCCTCTCGGTCTGGACCTTGAAAACCTGGTCGTGGTTGGTGGCCCACTGCATGAAGAGCCAGGCCGCCTTCTGGTTCTTGCTGGTCTTGGGTATCCCGAGGCCCCACACGGCCACGGTGGCGCCGGGCTGGCCCTTGGGCCCCTTCGGGAAGAGGGCGTAGCCTATCTTCCCCTTCACCTTGGACTTCTCCGGATCCTCCACCACCACCCACAGGGAGTTGGCGTCGAGATACATGGCCGCCTTGCCTTGGGAGAAGATGGAACTGGCCTCGTACCAGTGGTTGTTCTCCGAGCCGGGGGGTCCGTAGAGGCGGAGCAGGCGGCCCCACATGTCGAAGGCCTTGATCCCCTCCTCGCTGTTGAAGGCCGGCTCGCGGTTCGGGCCGATCCACTCGGCCCCCATGGCGTAGAGCATCCCGGCGAACATAGAGGTGGCGGCGGCGCGCTTGCCGCGAGCGGCGATCCCGAAACCGGGCTGCCCGTCATCGGTCATGACCTTGCCGTTCAACGCCTTGGCGGCGGTCTCCAGCTCGTCCAGCGTGGTGGGGACCTTCACGTTGTATTTCTGGAAAACGTCCTTGCGGTACATGAGGGAGTCGTTCTCCACCTGAATCGGTGGCCCGACGAGCTTTCCCTCCACCACCATCGCATCACGGGTCTTTTCCAGGAAGTCGTTCCAGTTGTAGTCGGGGGCGGTAAGGGAAGGATCCTTGAGGAACTCGTCCACCGGCTGATACCAACCGGCGCGCATGTACTTCAGGCCCTCCTGCGCGGGCATGGTCATGAACACGTCGATGCTGCTGGCGCCGGAGGTCAGCTCGACCAGGGTCTTGGCGCGGAACTGATCCTCGGGATAGACCTCGACGACGAGCTTGATCCCGGTGAGGGTCTCGAAGTCCTTCAGGTGCGGCTCGATGCCTGCCTGCCACGGGTGCTTATTGAGCAGGACGCGAAGCTGCGTTCCCTTGAACTGCTGCCAGTTGAACTGGGCGGCCTGGGCCGATGAGGCATACGCCAGCCCCAGGATCAGACCAATAGCCAATACCATTCGTGCCATCCTCATGAAATGTCCTCCCCTTCGCTCGGAGCCGATGACTCGGAAACTGCGGGCTGGCAGGAACTGCCAACGCGGACCCGATGCAGTATAGCTACCACAGCCCCTCGGCCGATTCAAGGTCAAAGGGAGAGACTGCCCTCGGTTGTCTGGAGGGCGTGTCGATGGTGAGGAGTGGGCGAGAGCAGCCTCGAGAGTCTCCAACGAGGCTCCCGGTCGTCCGGACGGCAGACTCGCCGGGACCGGAGTACTCTGGAGGCCTTCTGTTGTTCTGAGAATCTCCACGAGGCGCTGGGCCGCGACGTCCGCGGCCGCGCGAAAGTCCTCTCCGCGGATGGCGGCCCCGATCACCTGGCCCACCACCTCGCGGGCTGCGGTCACGGCGACCAGGGGCGGAGCCCAGCCGGGCACGCCAATCCGCGCGGCCTCTTGGAAGGATCGCACCAGATCGGGGGGGATCCCGTCCCAGTTGTACTTGTCCCGCCAGGCCGACTGTCGGCCCACCAGGACGTCACCCACGAGGGCCTGGCGGACCATCTCCGGACTGCTGGCCCACTGGAGGAACAGCCAGGCGGCGCCGGGGTTCGCACTCAGCTTGGCGATGGCCAATCCGCGCACGGCGATGGTCGTGCCGGGGCCTCCTGGGCCAGCGGGGAAGACAGCGTATCCCACCTTGCCAGCCACGCGGGACTTCCCTGAATGCTCGAGCAGGGGAAAGACCGAGCTGCCCTCGATGTACATGGCTGCCCTGCCATCCATGAAGAGCGACGAGGCCTCCTGCCAGTCGAACTCGGAGATATTGGGGGGGGCGTAGCTGCCGAGGAGGCGGCCAAGCCGCTCCAGCGCCTGGAGGCTCTGCGGTCCGTTGATCGTGGGGCGGCGAGCCGCATCCAGCCAGGTTCCTCCCATGGCGTGCAGATAGGCGGCATAAAGCGACGTCGCACTGGCGCCCTTGCCCCGACTGACGATGCCGACGCCGGGGGTGCCCCCGGGACCCATGGGCTTGTGATGGAGGAGGCGCGCCGTGGCCTCCAACTCGTCCAGGGTGCGCGGCACGGAGACCTGGTACTGTTTGAACACATCTTTCCGGTAGAGCAGAGCGAGGTGCTCAGCCATGACGGGCGGGCCGAGGATGGCGCCCTCGATCTCCATGGCCGCCCGCGCGCGGGGAAAGAAATCCTCCCAGTCATAGTCCGGTGCGGTGACGCTCCGGTCGCGCAGGAAGTCGTTCACCGGCCGGATGCCACCGGCACGGAGATACCGGATCCCGTCGAGGCCGGGGTGCGTCATGAACACGTCTACCCGGCCTGGCTCTTTGAGGCCGTTCTCCAGGATGTCCCACAGTTGCCCCTGGGGATACACCTCGGTGGCCAGCTTGATCCCCGTGAGTTGCTCGAACTCCGGGAGATGGGGCGCGATGACCTGCTGCCAGTGACTCTGGCTCAAGAGGACCCGGAGCGTGGTCCCCTGGAACTGCCGCCAGCTGAAGGAGGGAGCGGCTGCGGTGGGCCCCTGCTGCCTCGCCCCGCAGGCGGCCAGCAGCGCCAGGGCCCCGAGGACAGAGACGAAGCCCCACGATCGTCGCATGTGGTTTCTCCGAACGGAAACAGAAAAGGTGAGAGGATCCCGCCCATCGGCCGATTGCGCGGGGCCAGGACAATCTTCGCGCGCGCCGTGGAGCGGGCAAGGCTTCTCCTGGCCGGGGAGAACCTATATTGCGCGGAGACAGGCTGTCAATAACTCATTGCCTTCGGGGTCAGAAAGGGCGGGAATTTGAGGGGCATGGGCTTGCAGAACGCGGCAATGGATCGCATGAGACGCAACCTCCGCGCAACTGAAAAAGGAGATCGGATGAACTACGTCTGGCGCGTAGTCAAGGGCCGCATGGCGGCCGTGGACTTGGATCCCCGGTACGCCACGCACACGTGTCGCCATACCTATGCGACTCACCTGTATCGCGCCAGCGGCGCCGACCTGAAAATCGTCCAGGAGCAACTCGGCCACGCCAGCATCAAGACCACCACGATCTACGCGAAGGTCACCAAGGAGGACAAGGCCCGGGCTGCGGACACCCTGGCGAAGACCTACCGGGACTCGCAACGGAACAGCACAAGTGGTGCGAGTTCGTCCCGACGACGACCCGGAAGTCCTGGAGTTCCGCCGGGAAGTGTTGCAAGTCCTTGACCCACGTTCTCTCGACCACCGAGTTCCTGGCCACTGCTTGGCCCATACGAGAGCCTCCGTGACTTCGGGCCGATCTGTATAGTCGTGGCTCGAATTGCCCGCCCGAGGGACCCAAGAGGGTTCGATTCCCTCCCCCGGACCGCCAATTGAGCAAGAGTCCTCTCCCTCCCGCGCGGACCCTTCGGCTCTGGTTCGAGTGTCGGCGTCCGGATGACTACCACCAGGATTCTCGAGATGGACTGCTGGATGGCTTTCCGACCCCCAACTGGCTCGATTTGAGGGAGCCATCAGCCTGCCGTGACGCGGCTCACCCCGGCCATGCTGGGTGGGTGTACTTCATCACAAAACAGGTCTACGAGGCCAACCCCTCACTGGGTCCGCAGTGCGGCGGCCCGATGAAGGTCATCGCCGTGATTGAGTGCCCGGCGGCCGCCCGGCGGGTTCTCGCCCACCTGGGCCTCCCCACCACGGCACCCGGCCTCCGCGCGCCACCCGACCAGCCCGCCAGCCGGGTGGCTGATCCGCCCCGTGAGTGGTCCTACGAACCCTTCCGTGACGACCTCCCGATCCCTGCTCCGGCGATCGTGTGACCGGAGGGCGCAGGGGCCGGGTCCGTCCCGCGCGGCCTCCCGTTCCCTCAGGACGCGCACGGATCCCGCTTGACGCGGTCCCTCCGCTGGTGGTAGCGTCCCCGCATGGTGCCGTGCCGCGGCGTGTTCGGGTTGCTTCCGCTGGCGCGGTTGTCTTGCGTCACCCCTGATCGCGCCTGCTGAGCGCCCGGGGTCCCACGCCCCGTTTCCAGCTTGCTATCCGGGGATTTCGGGATGATCCTCAGGGTGTGGGCCAATTTGTTGATGCGATGGATCACGAACCGGTCGAACAGCGTGTTGTCGTCCGCAAACAGGCACTCGGCCTCGATTCCGATGCGTTCGAATGCGGACTGCAAGTACCGTATCGTAGGGGGTTTCGACGAATAGACCAGCAGAACGCGCTTGAGCATCAGGTCACTGAACGAGGTCGCGGCACCCCGGCTATTATCCGCTGCCGCCGCCGGTTCCCCAAGAAAGGTGGAAGCGCGCTTCTTGATATACTGCGCGTCGCCCACCCCGTGTCGCCAGGCTGACATCCGCCGGCTCCGACCCGCGCCCAATGCATGACGCAATGTCCCCCCCCAGGATCCTGATCAGTTACTTCTTCGGAAGCGACATGATCCCCTTGGGCGTGTCCTGCGCGCGGAGCTTTGCCAGCCTGGGGTTCGAGGTCGAGTGCTTCAACAGCCAGGTCGAAAGCCGGGTCGAGGTGTGGATCCTGCGGCGCTTGAATCGCCTCTTGAAAGCGCTCGGTTTGAAATCGATGGCCATCGGGGAAAACTCGCGATTCGGCAAGGTCAATCACAAGAAGATCATGCTCCGCAAGGCGGTTCGCCGGTTCCGGCCTCAATGGGTGCTTGTGGTTCGGGCGCATCAATTCGTCGACCGTCCCTTCGTGGAGGAACTCAAGTCCCGGTACGGCGTCGAGAAAGTCATCGGCTGGCGGGTCGACGGCCCCAAGGACTGCCCGGACCTGATCGAGGACGCGGCCATTTACGATCGCTATTTCTGCATTCACCGCCATGGCTACGATCCGCAGCGCGACCGTATCCACTTTCTGCCGGTCTTCGGAGTGGACCCGGAGCTGTACCCGCCGCCGCCGCAGGATCGGTCGCGCCGCTACAGCCACGACATCGTGTTTGTTGGAGGCAGCAATCCGCGTCGACAAGCGATCGTCAGCCAGCTGCTCGACCTGCCGATCGAACTCTACGGCGGCTGGCTGCTCAAGAGGAATCGCTTCAATCTCGCCTTGCGCAGGCGCGTCAAGGGCAAGGGCATCTGGGGCCCGGAGCTGGTCGAGCTCTACCATTCGTCCAGGATCGTCCTCAACATTTCGGCCTGGGACCCCGCGGAATTCAGCGGCTTGAACCTGCGCGTGTTCGATGTACCGGCGACCGGAGCGTTCCTGCTCACGGACTATTCGCCGGAACTCGAGGACTACTACACGATCGGCAAGGACATCGAATGCTTCCGCAGCGTTGCCGAACTCCGGGCAAAGCTCCGCTACTACCTGGAGCACCCTGCGG
>JBIOJT010000237.1:0-7559 GCA_044451055.1 Methylomirabilales bacterium (SeqCode) | reverse complement strand
CGCCCAGACCGAGATGGAATTGGGGAGGGTGCAGGCCTGGGCGAAGCGCGTTGCCGAGGCCGCCGGCCCGGAAGAGCTGCAGGCGATCCTGCAGGAGATGGAGCGGACCCCCCGCCTGCTGGCCCCCCGGGATCGGGCGCTGCTCGGCGAGGCTCCGATCGCTCCGAGACAGGAAGCCCTGCGCCGCCCGAAGAGCCCGCGTCCCGAGCGAGGCGAGAAGGGTGGGCCCCAGCCCCGTCGCTTCGTCTCCTCTGACGGGTTTCCGATCTTGGTGGGCCGAGACAACGAGGGGAACGATCATTTGACCCTGCACCTTTCCAGATCGGAGGATCTCTGGCTGCACGTCCAGGATTACGCGGGGTCGCATGTCGTGGTGCGGGTCCAGAAGCGCACGGGCGGCATTCCGCGACGCACCCTGATCCAGGCGGCCCAACTGGCCGCCTACTATAGCCAGGCCCGCGATCACGGGAAAGTGGCCGTGAGTTACACCCTGAAGAAATACGTGAGGAAGCCCCGGAAAGCGAAACCAGGCCTGGTCACCATCACCCAGGAGAAGACGATCGTCGTGACCCCGGACAAGGCCTTGGTGAGCCAGCTGGCCGCGCCCACGGATCAAGCGTAAGCGTCAAACGTAATTCCGGATTACGTTTTGCGCTTTTCGTTCTGCGCAGCTTGGTGACCCGATGCGTGTCGCCGCGATCGATCTGGGCAGCAATACGATTCGCCTGCTGGTCGGGGAAGCGGACGGAACCGGGGGATACGTCCCCGTGTTCACCGACCAGGAGATCACCCGTCTCGGCGAGGGACTGCTTCCCGGAGGCCAACTCCAGGCAGAGCCGATGCGGCGGAGCCTGTCTGTTCTCCGGCGCTTCCGGGAATTGGCAGCGTCCCAGGGCGCCATCGCCATGGCCGCGGTTGGGACCAGCGCCCTTCGCGAGGCCAATAATCGCCAGGAATTCCTGGACCTCGCCTGGCATGCGGCAGGTTTCAGCGTGCGGGTGGTCTCCGGGGAGGACGAGGCGCGGCTCACGCTCCGGGGGGTCCTCGCCGCCTTGGGGAAGCCCCCGGATCACATCCTGATGCTGGACATCGGGGGTGGGAGCACCGAGCTGCTTCTCGCCCGCGGCCTGGAGATCCGGGCTGTGGTGAGCATCAACCTGGGTGTCGTGACGCTCACCGAGGCCCACCTGAAGCACGATCCACCGCTGGCAGCGGAATTGGGGGCGATCCGCGCCGTGGTCTCCGATCAAATGGCCTCCCTCCGCGCCCGGGACCTCCTCCGATGCACGCCGGGGGAAATCCTGGTGGGAACTGCCGGCACCGTGACCACCCTGGCGGCCGTCGATCTCGCGCTCGACCCCTACGACCCGGCCCGGGTGACCGGGCACCGTCTCAGCCGGGAGCGCGTTGCGGACCTCCTCGAGGACCTCGCCGGCCTTCCGCTTCAGGAGCGACGACGAGTCCGGGGATTGGAGCCCGGCCGGGCAGATGTCATCGTCGCAGGCACGATCGTGTGCCTGGGTGTGATGGACGGACTGGGCTTCGCCGACCTGACGGTGAGCGACGGCGGCCTGCGGGAGGGCATCCTGCTGGATTACCTGGAGCGCGTGGCCGGGCAGCTCCCCGGGCGCCGCTGCACCGAAACTTGACAAAGGCGGGGTGATTTGTTAAACAAAATGGAAACTGTGCGCCGGGAGGCGCCACCGATGGACTTGGGGCCTCACCACCACTGATGGATTCTTGGAAAGTCTTGATTCTGAACCAAACCTTCGAGCCTCTGCAGGTCTGCAGTGCTCGAAGAGCCGTGATCCTGCTCTTCACCGGAAAAGCCGAACGGGTTGAAGACACCACGCGGGTCATTCGATCTCCCTCGACGACCCTGACCCTCCCCTCGGTGATCCGCCTCCATCATTTTGTCAGGAAGCCGATCCCGCCAACGCTCTCCTTCAACAAGAAGAATATCCTCAAGCGCGATGCGTACACCTGCCAGTACTGTGGTCGAAACGGTGGCGAGCGCATGACCATCGACCACGTGATCCCCAAATCGCTCGGTGGGCGGACGGTCTGGGAGAACGTCGTGAGTGCCTGCCGGGCATGCAACCTCAAGAAGGGAAACAAGCCGGCAGGGGAATCCGGCATGCGGCTTCTGCGGAATCCGACCAGACCGGCCTCGGTCTCGTATCTCGGGATTCTCGCCCACGCCTCGCACCACTTGACGATATGGAACAAGTATCTGCCGATGCAAGTCGATGGCCGGCCGGCGAAAGGTGCCGACTGAAGGAGGCTCCGTCATGTGGACGCTTCGGGCATCGCTGGTGGTCCTGGTTTCCCTGGCAGGGATCGTTCCGAGCCTATTCTGTCCCGACGCTTTGGCCGCCGCACCCGCGGCCTCCCAGGACGTCCTACATCAGGTCCTGCCGGGGGATGACCTGCGCCTGATCGCCGGCTATTATTTCGGGGACACGCGGCAGTGGGAGGTGATCTGGCAGGCCAATCGCGATCAGGTGTCCAACCCGAATCGGATCAGGCGCGGGACCCTGCTGCGCATTCCGGACGTCACGCCGCCCGCGGAGCCTTACGCCGACTTCGTCGCCCGTGCCCGACGGGCGCAGCCATCCGTCGTGTCTCCGGTGAAGGGCAAGGCCGCGCCCGGGCCGGCGGCGGAGACGTCGCCTCGGGGTCCCGAACCGCCCGCCGCGGGGGCACCGGGACCTGCCGTGGCACCGGGCGGACCTGCGCAGCCGCCGCCCACCAAGCGGCCGTGACGGCATTACGACTCAACGACCCGAGACGGTGAGACGGGAGGTCGCGTCGGGTTTCCGAACCGGCGCGACGGACCCTGCCCATACCATGCCGCGCTTTAAACTTGTCTGCGACTACCAGCCGAGCGGCGATCAGCCGAGCGCCATCGGAGAGCTCACGGAGAGGGTGCAGGCCGGCCGGCGCCACCAGGTCCTCTTGGGGGTCACCGGCTCCGGCAAAACCTTCACCATGGCCAACGTCATCAAGAACGTGGAGCGCCCCACCCTCATCATCGCTCACAACAAGACCTTGGCGGCGCAGCTGTACAACGAGTTCAAGCAGTTCTTCCCCGAGAACGCCGTGGAGTACTTCGTCTCCTACTATGATTATTACCAGCCCGAGGCCTACATTCCCCAGACCGACACCTACATCGAGAAGGATTCCCTGATCAACGACAACATCGACAAGCTGCGCCATTCGGCCACGCGAAGCCTGCTGGAGCGCCGCGACGCCGTCATCGTGGCCTCGGTCTCCTGCATCTACGGCTTGGGATCCCCCGAGGTGTATTACGGGATGGTGATCCTGCTGGAGGAGGGGGGAGCCTGCCCGCGCGACGCCATGCTGCGCAAACTGGTGGAGATCCAGTACCAGCGCAACGATATGGACCTCCACCGGGGAACGTTCCGGGTCCGCGGGGATGTCGTGGAGATCTTCCCCGCTTACGAGGACCTGGCGGTCCGGGCGGAGTTTTTCGGCGACGACGTGGAGGCCCTCTGGCAGATTGACCCCCTCACCGGCAAGAAGCTCCAGCACCTGCACCGCGTCCCCATCTACCCCGCCAATCACTACGTCACGCCCCAGGACCGGCTGGAGAAGGCCTTCGCGGCCATCGAGGTGGAGCTTGTCGAGCGCTGCCGCGACCTGGAGGCAGAGCGAAAGCTGCTGGAGGCCCAGCGGCTGCGCCAGCGGACGACCTTCGACCTGGAGATGATGCGGGAGATCGGGACCTGCAAGGGCATCGAAAACTACTCCCGTCACCTCTCGGGTCGCGGGCCCGGCGAGGCACCCCCGACCTTGATGGACTACCTGCCCAAGGACGCCCTGATCATCATCGACGAGTCCCATCAGACCATCCCCCAGATCCGCGGGATGTACCGCGGCGACCGCTCCCGGAAACAGACGCTGGTGGATTACGGCTTCCGTCTGCCCTCGGCCCTGGACAACCGCCCCCTGACCTTTGAGGAGTTCGAGCGCTGTGTGAACCAGCTCCTCTACGTCTCCGCCACCCCCGGTCCATACGAGATGGAGAAGGTGAATCGCAAGGTGGTGGAGCAGATCATCCGTCCGACGGGTCTGATCGATCCCGAGATCATCGTCCGACCCATCACCGGCCAGATCGACGACCTCATCCACGAGATCCGGGCCCAGACGGCACGGAAGCATCGGACGCTGGTCACGACCCTGACCAAGCGCATGGCCGAGGAGCTCACCGACTACCTCTCCGACGTCGACATTCGGGTGCGCTACCTCCATTCCGATATCGACACCCTGCAGCGCAACGAGATCATCCGGGACCTCCGTCTGGGGAAGTTCGATGTCCTGGTGGGAATCAACCTCCTGCGGGAAGGCCTGGACATCCCCGAAGTCTCCCTGGTCGCCATCCTGGATGCGGACAAAGAGGGCTTCCTGCGCTCTGCCGGCTCGCTGATCCAGACCGCGGGCCGCGCCGCGCGCAACGTGGAGGGCCGGGTCATCCTTTACGCCGACGTCATGACCGGTTCCATGCAGACGGCCATCGCCGAGACCAACCGGCGGCGGGAGCTCCAGCTCGCCTACAACGTGAAACACGGCATCACCCCCGAGACCATCAAGAAGGACATCCAGGACGTCCTGGCCAGCATCTACGAGCGTGACTACTACACCGTCCCGGCGCTCAAGGACGGGGAGATCGAGTTCATACCCCGCGAGGAGATCCCGGCCCTCATGGCGCAGCTCGACAAGGAGATGCGGGCCGCGGCCAAACGGCTGGAATTCGAGAAGGCGGCGGAGCTCCGTGACAAGATCGCGGAATTGGAGAAGCGCCGGCTGGGAATCATCGACGCGGGAGCTCCCGCGGCCGGGAGGAGTCGCTGATGGCCCGGCGCCCCTTCGCGACTCTCGGCTCGCGGCTCGCGGCTCTACTCCTCGCCGTCTACCTCCTGACCCCTGTCTGGGCTGCGGCCGAATCCCGCATCGTCTCCCTCTCCCCGGAGAAGGGTCCGACGGGAGGTGGCACCGTCGTGACCCTGCAGCTCGAAGGGGGGGTCGGCCTGGGTCCGCTGGAAGTCCGGTTCGGCAACCGGGTCGCCAGCGAAGTCCGGCGGCAGGGCCTCTCGACCCTGGAAGTCGTGACGCCCCCGGGCACTGCCGGACCGGTTCCGGTTCGGGTGATGAACAATCTCTGGGGGATCGCCACTGCTACGGCGGTCTTCACCTATGTCCTGCCGACGCCGCGCCTGACGCGACTGGATCCCTCCACGGTGTTGGCCGGTTCGGAGGAAGTGGTCCTGCAGATCGAAGGGGAGGAATTCACCCCGACCTCCAGGCTGCGCATCGGTGACACGGCGGTTTCAACCACCCTGCTCACCCCGCGCCGTCTCCAGGCGAAGGTCCCCGCCGCCCTCCTCGCGGCCGCCCGGACCGTGGGGGTGGTCGTGACCGATGGGACCACGGGGGGCGGTCCGTCCAATGAGGTTTCTCTGGCCGTGGTCAACCCCACGCCGCGTGTAACCGACGTGGAGGTACCTCTGCTGAAGGCCGGCGGGCCTCCGGCACCGCTGACCGTCCGCGGAAGCGGCTTCCGTCGGGATTCCCGGATCCAGGTGGCAGGCACGGCGCTGGAGACCCAATTCCACGCGGCCTCGGAGCTCACCGCCGTGATTCCTTCCCAGCTGATCACTGCCACAGCGAATTTGGCGGTCAGCGTGACCACGCCCGGCCCGGGCGGGGGAGCTTCCAACAGCGTCTCCCTGACCGTGGCGCCCCACCTCCCCGGACGCTTCGTGGTCTTCACGTCGAACCGGCGAGGCGGCCGAAACCATATCTTCCTCTTGGATCGCGATGCCGGGAAGCTGGACCCTCTGGAGGAAGCGAACAGCCTGAACGCCAGCGACGGCTATCCCACCATCAGCGCTGACGGCCGGTTCATCGTCTTCCAGTCGGATCGCAACCATGGCCAGTTCGACGTGTTCCTCTTCGACCGGGAGAAGCGGACCCTGGACCCGCTCCCCGAGCTCAACCATCCGACGGCGTTCGACGGCTTCCCTCGCATCAGCGCCGATGGCCGTTTCATCGTCTTCGAATCGGACAGACTCAACGGAAAGCCCAAGGTCTTCCTCTTCGATCGGGAGACACGAACCCTCTCGGAGCTCAAACAGGCAAACGACGCCGCGGCCGACGACGGCCTCGCAGCCATCAGCAACTAATGCATGCTTCACTGTGGCGCCAATCTGGCTGAGACTGAAGCCGGCATGATGGACGAAACCCAAAGGGGAGGAAACTAACCAGCTACGGGCTCCGCGCACCTGCCCGACCAACGACGACCACCGGCCTTATCGAGGACTCCCGGCCATCTCCCACGTCGGAGGATGGACCGATTCTGCATCTCGGAGGGCCGCACCAGGGAGGAGGGGACAGCATGAAGGGGAAAGTGAAGTGGTTCAACGTGACGAAGCGCTTCGGCTTCATCGTGCGGGACGACAAGGGGCCGGATGCCTTCGTCCACGCGAGTGATGTGGAAGGCGGAAAGACGCTCCGTGAGGGGGAGACCGTCGAGTTCGAGATCGGCCAAGACGACCGTGGCCGCCCCAAGGCGACTCAGGTCAAGGTCTTAGAGTAAGTCCACCCCGCTGCTGCCCAAGAACACAAGGACTCCATCGGGGCCCGTGCGCGCACCGACGCCCACGGGCCTCCCCTGCTCTTTTCGCCCTCTCGGCCTCCCCAGGGACCGCTTCACAGGTATTAGCCCTGGGAAATGTCTTCACAGCCGTTGCGCGCCTTGCGACTCAATGCGAAGACTTGGGTGCAGCCGATGGGTCCCCAGTCGGGGAGAGGGACAGCCGGGGCGGCCCTGCCATACAAAGGAGGTCCTCCGGTACGGGCGCGGTGAATTCCATCCAGGCGCCCGTCCGGGGATGCTGGAAGCCCAGACGCCAGGCGTGAAGGAGCTGGCGCTCCGCCGCCGGAGCGTTTGACCCGACGCGCCGGCGCTCACGCCTCCCTCCATACATCTCATCGCCGATCACCGGATGACCGATGTGGGCCAGATGGACCCGGATCTGGTGGGTCCGTCCGGTCTCCAGGTCCAGCTCGAGCAACGTCATGCCAGGCAGCCGGCGGAGTACGCGGTAGGCGGTCCGCGCCTCGCGGCCACCGCTCGTCCGGACGCCCATGCGCTTCCGGTCGTTCTCCCGCCGGCCAATCGCCGCCTCGATGCGTCCCGTGTCCTGGCGCACCTCGCCGTGGACCAGTGCCAGGTACGTCTTCCGCACTTGGCGGGCCTTGAACTGCCGGCTGAGGGATTGGTGTGCGGCCTCCGTCTTGGCGATCACGAGACCGCCGGAGGTGTCTCGATCCAGCCGGTGGACGATGCCGGGTCGCTCGACACCGCCGATGCCGGGCAGCGTCTGGCAGTGGGCGAGCAGTGCGTGGACCAGGGTTCCGCTGGACCGACCGGCGCCCGGATGGACCACCATGCCGGCTGGCTTGTTCAGGACCAGGATGTCGTCGTCTTCGTAGAGGATGTCGAGGGGGATGGCTTCCGGCGTGAGGTCGAGGGG
>JBIOJT010000236.1:0-7565 GCA_044451055.1 Methylomirabilales bacterium (SeqCode) | reverse complement strand
GTATGCGTCCTCTAACAAATAAAGAGCTTCGGCGATCTCTCTGACCTCTCCTGATCTGCTAATCGTGATGGCCATCTTGGCTCTGGGAATTTGTTCTGGCATTCAGAGCCTCCATTGGAGATTCGTGTGATTTCCGTAAGATGCCACAAAGTCACTTAAGCAAGATCGCCGCCTGCCATCTCGGATCCTGGAGCGCTGCGTCCAGCTCTTTTCCCGTGAGGCGGGCCTTGCGCTGGTTCTCGGTCAGCCCACGTGCGAAATCGTCAAGTTCCCGGCACAGGGCTGGTGCCCACGTTGGATAGCCGCCGAGGCGCTCGAAAACTGACATCAGGCGTCCGCTCGTCGCGGTTTCTCGACTCATCAGTTGGTGAAAGAGTCCATTGAGATCGCCCGTCCCTTGGCCCAGGCCGGCAAGATACCGTCCCAGCTCCCGGACGAGGCGTGACCGCGCTGCCGCGGTCTGAGCCTGAAGCGCGATCTTCTCACGCTCGCGGGCGCGGGTCTCCATGGCCTGAACCAGGAACCGCGCTTCATCCGCCGCCGCCTGCGCCGCAGCCAGCCTCTCGGCTGGATCGGCCAATTCACCCGACCACGACGACAGCAGTCCGCGTAACTGGCGCGCACTGGTAACGGTCTCGACCTTTCCCGGCACGACCCACATGGCAACGGCCACCCGAAACGAGCCTGATCTATGGGATCCGATCACCAAGGGGAGCCGCCCGCCCTGTCGCGTCAGGCGCTCGGCCACCGTGAGGACAACCTCGCTCTCCGGGGTCAACGGGATCACGTCCCGGTTGGCCTCCAGCGTTCGAAGGTTCGTCGAAACCCGCGCCTTCCGCCTCCCGACACCGGACAGTTCGAACACCCGCTGGGGCATGCGCTCCTTGACGGACACAATCCCGGACCCGACCAGTTCGCGGAGCGCCTCCTCCAGATCCTCACGGGTTAAGACCGGCTCACCCTGCGTTAACGAGGTCCCCTCGCTCTCCAAGTAGGTCTCTTCCGCAAGGGGATCCTGCCGCACCTCATCAACGACGGCTCCCAGCGCTCGGGCTGGGTCTACCCGGTCTTGTCCGAGGAGAATCCGTCGAGCGCGCGCCAGGACAGGCTGCATCGCTCCAACGAAGTGCTCGAACAGACCACAGCGCACCCGCAGGACGCGGTACACCTGCTCGTCAACGCTGGCCTCCAGGAATAGGTTCACGACCTTAACCGCGGCCAACGTCTGGCCGATCCGGTCAATCCGGCCGATCCGCTGCTCCACCTTGCTCGGATTCCAAGGAAGGTCGTAGTTGACGACCGCCCCCGCCGCCTGGAGGTTCAGCCCTTCGCTCGCCGCGTCGGTGCAGACGAGGGCGCGGAGTTCCCCGCGCTGAAGCGCCTCCGTGATGGCGCCCTTGGAGACCTCGACCCACCGCTCCCCGTCCCAACGCTGACCTCCGTCGCCGCTATAGGTTCCCAGGCTCTTGCCATACTTGGCCACGAGGCCATCACGAACGTATTCCATCGTATCGGTGTACTCGGTGAAGATCAGGACGGCCCGATCGTCAGATGTGATCTCGTTCAGCTTCGCGTAGAAGAAATCTCGCTTGCTGTCAGCCCCTCCACCTCAATTAACTCGGCCTGCGCAACCCTGGGATCCGTCGGCAGCGCCACGGAAACCCGCGGGGGCAAATCATCCCCAGCCAGATCGTCGAGGTCACGCGATTCGAGCTGCTCCTCGCCCTCCAGGTCCGGACTGAAGGCAAGGTGCCCGGCCACTCGCCGCAGCCCGTCCCGCCGGCGCTTCAAGCTGCGCTCGAGGGCGTATGGGGAACTGGCCGCCCGCCGCCGGTAGATCGTCATCACGAAGCCCTTGCCCGGCTTCTCGCTTTCCAGCTCCTCGAAGCGTCGTTCGATGTAACCGGTGATCGCTTCGTACACGGCCCGCTCGGCCGGATGCTGGAAGTCGAAGAGGGCATCCTCGATCTCGCGCCTCGGCGGCGGCTGATCCAGCAGCCCCCGTTCGTAGTACGTCCGCAGGGTATTCCGCGTGTTCCGATACATCCGGCGGGCA
Organism: Methylomirabilales bacterium (SeqCode); assembly: GCA_044451055.1. GTDB lineage: Bacteria > Methylomirabilota > Methylomirabilia > Methylomirabilales > 2-02-FULL-66-22 > 2-02-FULL-66-22. The sequence continues at coordinate 5,509 of JBIOJT010000236.1, read as the reverse complement.
AGAGGTGACTCCCGCCGCAGCCACTCCGCCAAGGCGCGGCGCTCCTGGGATGACGCACCGGCTAGGCCTCTGGCAACGGATTCCGCATCGGACAGATCGACCGGCCTCGAAAGTGGGGGCGGTCCGACCCGACCGTCGGATACGAGGAGCCGGGCTGCGACTCGGGCCCGTCCCAGGTCGCACGGTCCCCGCCGAAGAGAGCCGACCGCACCGTAGTACTCGCGGACGCCGCGGAACTCCGCCAGCCATTCGCCCCCTTCCCCCAGCACCGAGAGGAGATCCCACGGCTCCCACGGGTGTGTCTGCATCGGGGTCGCGGACAGCAGCAGAAATCCCCGCACACGGCGACGGAGCTGCAGTTCCCGGAGGAGCGTCAAGAGCAGCGTGCCGCTATTGAATTCTCCTTCCTCCTGCTTCCGGCGCCTCGCGGCATGGGATTCGTCAAGCAGGACCAGGTCCCACGGGGGCGCCGCCAGCACGATCGGCAGGTTCCCCTCCGTCCGGGCGGTCTCGCGGCTCAGCAGCAAGCACTCCTGCTCCAGCGCCTGCGCCGGTCCCTCCACCCTCTGCATCCGACCGTCTGGCCAGACGAGGGTATTGATCCCCTCCAGCCGTGGGAAGATCATGCCGCCCTTCTCACGCAGCTTCGTCTGCCACTGCTTGAGAAGGCCTGCCGGGAGGAGGATCAGCGCCCGCCGGACCCCGCGCCCGGCCATCAAGCGTCGCAGGATGAGAATGGCTTCGATGGTCTTCCCCATCCCCACCTCGTCGCAGAGCAGCCGGCCCTCAGGCCACGCCGCGGCCCCATCCTCGACCACCCGCTGCTGATGGGGCCAGAGGTCCACCATGGCCGTAGCATCACAGGCAGAGGCGCCGCTGGGCAAGTACGGCGCCTCGCGGATGAACTGCCACAGCATGGCGGTCTTCTCGTGCTGAAGCGACGCCGCCGGCTCGATGATCGGCGGCTCCTCCGGGGCGAACTTGATCAGCTCCAGCCGCAAGGCCTCGGGCAGGGTCACCGTGTGGACATCCGGGTGGGTGTCCTGCCAGAGCATCTCGAACTCGGCAGTGTAATAGCGGTAGGCCTCCGGATCGTTCCACGAGCCGGATACTTCAAGCTGGTCATAATTCGCCACCAGCCCCTGGGCAGACTCGTTGCTGCTGCCGCGGAAGACCAGGGCATCGTTCTGCCCGTCGGTGATCATCCCGAACTTGGTGTGGACGATCCCGCCGCTGTGACGCATGATGCCGACCCGGACTGCGAGGAGTCCTCGCTGCACCAGCCAGGCCAGCATCGCCAGCCGATCCCGTTCGAGGGCCTCTTGCGGGCGCTTGAACCGCCGTTTGAGCTGTGCCTCCAGGACTGAGACGTCCCTCGCTTCCACGAGGGCTTGCACGTCGGCTTTGTTCAGTTCCTCGTTCACCACCAGCCGGATCGCCGGCCGCGGGGCGGATTCTCCCAGGGTCTCCAGCCGTTCGATCAGCCTGGCAAAGCCTTGGGCGGCCGCGGCCAAGGCGCTGCTCGAAAAGTACGCACAGCTCCGATCGTATCGGACGGCCTCTGCCAGAGCGGGGACGTAGAGCTGCCCGAGCAAGGTCGCATTCGGTCCCCGGAGGAACCGGGGCCAATCTCGCGCCCTGAGTCCCGGGCTCCCAGATGTCGGGGCCGGTCTGCCCTGTCCCTGCTGCCCGCCCCTCATCACTCGCTCCCTTCCTCCTCGCCCCGTTCCGCCTCTTCGGACTCATCGAGGAGGTCCTCTTCGTCACCCTCTTCCAGCTCGCGGAACAACACCCCTTGCGGGGGCGCCTTCTCGGTCCAATCGGGACACTCGAAACCAAAGAGCGGTTCGAGGAGCGCGTGCCATGCGCGGAACTCGGGGAAGAGCGCCGCCGCCAACTTCTTCCCTTTCTCATGCCGGACCGCCTCTGGGGCCGCCCTGACGAGCGCCTCCATGAGGCGGGCAACTCCGGATTCGCTGGTCCATCTCTGCTGCCGAACCAAAGCCTTGGCCGAACCGATCCCACCCGACGTACTCCCCGCCTCCAGATAGCGTAGGGCCAAGGCGTGACAGGCATCAATCGCCGTGCGAAATTGCGGATCGTTTGGGTGGACCTTCAGGATCTTCTTCTTGTTCTTGGGCTGTTTCTTGCCAACCCTCACAGGCCCGAAGAGCGTCTCTGTCAGTTCATCCGGTTCCAGCGGGCGCTCGCGCCGCCGCTCCTTCGCCGACAACATTTTGATCTTGTCGCCTGTTTTGCTGACCAGGCCCGCAGCAACCAGTTGCTCCACGTCCATCCCGACGGCGTGCCCAAGGAGCTTTGCCTCGTTGAAGCGGAACTCAGCGGCTCCTAGGACGTCCCAGCAGAGCAGAGCGAACTGGCCCTCCGGCTCTACCCCGCCCAGCCCTCTGGCCGCGAGCTGCCGAATGCGCCAGGCGCTCACGGCCTCCGCCGCCTCATCAATCGCCTTGTCCACGCGGACGGGCGCACCCGTGTCTGTCCGCACCTCATCGTGGCGACTGTATATTTCCATGGCTGGGCCGAAAGAGCCGACAAGCTGATCCACCGGATTCAACCCTTCGTGCTGGAGGTGTTCGGCTGTAGAGCGGGCTCTCTCCGCGATGTCTCGCCGCATCGTGGCATCAAAGTAGCCGACCCCGGCCCCCCCGGTCGCTTCCGAGCGACAAGCAGCACGGTGCTCTGTGCGGCATTCTTCTTTGCCTGGTTCAGCGTGTGCCATCCTTCGGTCTTGACAGGCCATGTGGCAGTGATTGTGAATCCCGCCCGAATGAGAGACCCGAACAATGCCTCCCAAGCTTCCTGTTTCTTGTGCGTGAACATGACCGTCAGGACGCCATCATCCCGAAGGATGCGCCGGCACTCCTTGAACGTGTCGGTCATGAGCGACTGGTAGAATTCGTGCGCTTCCTTTCGCGCCTCCTTGACAGTTTTTTTGTCCCCATTGCGGTGACGGCTAGGGTTGACCACTGCCTCCTGGTCATACTCGCACAGATAGGTAGAGAACCACTCTGGCCGCCGGTGCCCCTGAGTGCGCTTCAGCCAGACATAGAAGAAGTCCGCAAGCTCCGAGTACTGGACATTATCCGCGTACGGCGGGTCCACCACAACCGCCGTCACACTTCCATCGGCGAGCTGAGGTAGGCTCGTTGCGGACCCCAGCGAAATCTCAACGGGCTCGCCTCTGGAACTCCGAGGGAGTGAGCTCAGCTCTTCGTAGGCATCCAGAGAACTCTCGATGGCCCACTCCAGGCCGGCTCCGCTTCCACAGGGTGCCATCTCACAGAAGGTAGCCTTGAAGGCAAAGTCGTGCCGATCGAAAACGCTTCTGGCGGTACCGGCAGGGGGATTCCACGACGAAAGAATTGAATTCCAGTTGGCAAACTTGTTTAGAACAATCCCCAGCAGATGCTCCACTGGCCTGCCCGTCTCGGCCCCTTCGGCCTTGAGGATTTCCGGACGAAGCTTTCGAAGCTCCTCGAGCAGCACGCCAAAGCACAGGAGCTGGCGAACCGAGAACATGTCGGCCCACTTGGTCAAACCGTAGACGTAGGATCGATCGCAGTCACCCTTTACCCGATCCTCCGTCGGAATGACGTTTGCCCGCTCCCAGCCCGGCCGCAGGCGGGCAAGCTCCTTCTCGGCCCCTTCGAGTGCCTGGATGTCCGCCAGCTCCGGTGGCTGGAACTTCAGGCCCTGTGGCGTCTTGATCGCGACCGCATACAGGGCGCTCTTCATTTCGCCCTGCTGGGCCTTGGCCTTGATGTAGTCGGGCGGGATCTGGAAATCGGTGAACAGGGAGACTCCCTTCCCGTCCGCGTATGTTGGTCGTGGCACCTGGTGAAGCTGCCCCGCCCCCCTTCCGATCGGTCGAACGCGGATGTTCCACGTGCCTCTAGCCTTGTTGACGATCGGCTCGGCGACCATGTGCCCGCGGTCTCCCTTGGGCTTCAGCAGGTGCCAATCGGGGACCAGCGGTGTCTGGTGCTGGGTGTCCGGGCAGGGCACCGTCCGAGCGAAGATGTATGCATGAACCTTTGCAAATCGGTATTCGGGATAGAACTTGGCCAGACGCTTCTCGATCCGGTCAATCCAGACCTTCGCCCACTTGCGTGCCTTCGTTCCCAGTTCCTGCCCGAAGCGGAATGGGTAATCAACGGTCGCCTCCAAGACGGAGCAGGCAACCGGGTTGTACTCGTTCGCCAGCGTCGTGAATCCGAGTCTTGCCGACTCAAGCGGGATGGAGCCACCGCCGGCCATGGGATCGATGACCTGGATTCCCTCCCCCCACAGCGTCCTCGGTGCTTCGTGGGCCTTATCCAGACCAACGTCTCGGATCGCCGCCTTGAAAGCCCGCTCGCAATTGAAGCCGCCCGGAACACGATAGCCCGTGTCCATCAGACGGCGGACCTCCACAAGCTCTTTTCCCGGGAGCCCAAAGCCGAGAAGCCTCTCGAACGCGTCTCGCGGGAAGTCCGACGGCAGGAGCGAACCAAGGACGGCCGCACGGGAAACCACAAGCGGCCGGCGGGCCCACCAGACATGGAGGCGCTTGTCGGGGGGCTGCTGGCCAGTCGAGCGCTCCCGAATGCACTCCACGCCGATCGCCGCCGCAGGCAGCCATTCCTCAATCAGCAAACGCGGACGCTGCATTCCATCTCTCTTTTTACGGAGAAGCCTTGGGGGGGCGATAGTCCCGGAGATCGAGGCACAAATCGTACATTGCCCGATCAATCGGAATCCAGTCGGTCTTGTTGATGCCGCGACGGTTGCGAGTAGTTGGACTCAGGGGGTAGGCGCACGCGATCTTCAGCCACCGGTCGTGCTCCTTGGCGATCGTGCGAACCTCCTCGGCGACCTCGGACAGGTCCTGATCTTGGCTGAACACCAGGGCCACATCGTATTCTCCCCAGTGTGCCATCCGGACGACGTCCAAGGCAATCCGCACATCGATCCCCTTCTCTTCACCCGCAAGGTAGGTATGTTCTGTTCCATCGGGAAGTCGGATTCGTCGATTCCGATATCGGAGAGGACGGGAGTACACCGTTACCCCCTGCCGCCCTAGCATTGCGAGCTTGTGCTGCCAAAAGTAATTCCAGAAAGGGTCGTCCGCAGGATCCGGGATGCCCGTATAGAAATGCCCCAGGCCGAGTTGCCAGCCCTGACGCTGACAGATCAAGCGGGCGAGAGCCAGCACATCAAAGTTCGGATAGGTGTACCCGAAGGACTCGCGGGCGGCGTGGAAGAGGTTCTGCCGGTAAATGAACGCGACGGTGCGTTTTACGGCAGGTTCAGGAGGCATGACGCCCCCTGAAAATGGATAACCCCACCCGAGGCCTTTCGGCGTGTCGAGTGGGGGGCAAGTGCAACCTCAATATAGGGCAAGGCGAGCCCCCTGTCAAGGGCTTCGTGTTTAGACCAGGGTCCGACTCTTGGCTCACCTGACAGCCTCGACAAGAATTCGGAGGGCCCGGACGGCCCGCTTGCCGGT
>JBIOJT010000235.1:0-7580 GCA_044451055.1 Methylomirabilales bacterium (SeqCode) | reverse complement strand
CCGGCCACCGCAGTCCCAGCCAGGATGCGCCGGCGAGGATACGTCAGCGTGATCTCTGCGCTGGCGCCGCCATCTTGCTGAACGGCCGCCTTGAGGAGATCGTCCAGCTCGTGGCTTCGGACGGCTTCCAGGGGGGTCTGCCCCAGGGCCGTCTCCTTCTTCAGGCCCAGCGAGACTTCGGCCGCAGGGTTGACGAGGGAGATGTGGCCGCGCGCGTCAATGACGAGCACGCCCTCGGCCATGCTCTCCATGATCGCGCGGATGCGCTGTCCCTCGGCTTCCAGGCGATGCAGCGTCCCGTCGAGGTCAGCCGCCATGGCGTTCAGGGCTCCGGCCAGCTCTCCCAGTTCGTCGCGCGAACGGATGTGGAGCCGCCGGGTCATCTCCCCCTGGGCCACACTCTTGGCAAACCCGACCATCTGCCTCAGGGGGAGCGTGATCCTATGAGCCCAGAGGTAGGCAATGCCGACCGTCAAGGCGAGGGAGATCGCCGCACCCAACAGGAAATCGCGGCGGAACCGACTGAATCCCTGGATGACCTCTTGCATGGGGACGGCGAGACGCAGGACCAGGAAGCCTGCATCGTGCTGGGGAATGGCCTGGGCGAAGTACAGGAGATCCCGCTGCACAGTGTGGCTGAACCGAAGTGAATACCCGCTTCCTTTGGCCAGCGCGTCCGCGACCTCGGGACGCGTGGCGTGGTTTTCCATCTGACGCGACGGCTCCTCGGAATCGGCCAGCACCCGTCCATCGGAGGCGATCACCGTGATCCGGGCCTTGGCTCGATCCCCACCCTCACGCGCCCAGGCGTCACCCTGCAAGACCGCGGCCGCGACCTCGCGAGACAAGAGCGAGGCCTCGGCCTCGAGTCGGGCAACCACCTGCGCCACGACAACAGCCCGTTGCTGCCTCTCCAGGTACAGACCCACCAGCGTCAGGCTGAAGGCGATCAGCGTGGCGATGGGAAGGATGGCCTTCGTCGCAATCCCGAACCTCATGGCTCAATCACCAATGACCAAGGGGCCGATGACCAATGGGATTTTTGAAACTCAGTTCCCCTGACACGTGATCATTGGACATCGGTCATTCCTTCTCTTCTTCGCTGCACTTGTATCCAAGGCCGCGGACGGTCAGGATCAGCACGGGGTTTCGCGGATTATCCTCGATCTTCTCGCGCAGGCGCCGGATGTGGACGTCCACGGTGCGGGGTTCCACGAAGCGGTCCTGCCCCCAGACCTGATCCAGCAGTTGCGCCCGGCTGTAGACCCGGCCTCGGTGTCGCAGGAAGAACTCCAAGAGGCGGAACTCCATGGCAGACAGGGAGACAGGCTGACCATTCTTCACGACCTCGTGCCGTACTGGGTCGAGGCGAACACTGCCTACCATCACGGGCGCTTCGCTGGGTTCCGGGGGCGCAGCCGCACGCCGGAGGACCGCCTTGACCCGGGCGACCAGTTCTCGGGGACTGAAGGGCTTAGGGACGTAATCATCCGCGCCCATCTCCAACCCCACGATCCGATCCACCTCCTCGGCCTTGGCGGTCAGCATGATCACAGGGATCCCACGGGTGGCCGGGCTCCCGCGGAGACGCCGGCAGACCTCCATGCCGTCCAGTCCCGGAAGCATGAGGTCCAGCACGACGAGAGCAGGCGGCTCGCGCACGATGAGGTCCAGCGCCTGCTTCCCGTCGGCGACCACCCGGGCCGGAAGGCCCGCCTTTTCCAGATGGTACTTCACGAGTTCCGCGATGTCCGGCTCGTCCTCGACAACCAGGATCGTTCCCATGCGCCTCCTCGTCGGTCAAGACCTAGAGCCCGGCCACTCACCTGCAGGGTGACCGGACAGAAAACTCGCCCCGACCGGCACACTCGCCCCAGGACATGATAGAAAGGGACCCCCATGCAGGGCAAGGAAATTCCCCCATCTGGAGTATATCGCCTGCACGGGTATGGCATGCAGCCTGCGGCTTCGGGAGACGGGTTACGTCGTGAGGGGAAGCCGAGCTGGAACACGACGCAGGTGGGAGGAGTCCCAGAACATACAGTCTTCCACGGCCTCTACCAGGCGCTGCATGCCCACCGGGTATAGGTCGCCAATGTTTCCGATGCGGAACGTGTCTGCCGTCGTCACCTTCCCGGGGTAAATGACGAAGCCTCGAGCCTTGAGGGCCTTGTAGAGCCCCTCGAAGCTGTACGAAGAGTGGCCCGGGCTCAGGAACGAGGTGATGATCGGGGATTGGTACTGGTCGGGGAGCAGGCAGCTGAAACCAAGGTGACGCATACCGTCCACGAGCACGCGGTGGTTCGCCCGGTAGCGGCGGTACCGGGCCTCCACGCCGCCCTCCCCGTCCAGTTCCTTCATCGCCTGGGCAAAGGCACGCACCACGTGCGTGGGTGAGGTGAAGCGCCACTTGCCTCCTCTTTCCTCCATCTCTCGCCACTGATCGTGAAGATCGAGGCTCAGGGATCGCGCCCGGCCCTTGGTCTTTTCAAGTTCGTCCCGCCTGGCAATGACGAAGCCGAATCCCGGGACGCCCTGGATGCATTTGTTTGCGCTGCTGATCAGAAAGTCCGCCTCCAGATCCGCCGCATCCAGGGGGATGCCGCCGAAGCTGCTCATGGCGTCCACGATGAAGACCTTGCCGAAGGACTTCACGGTCCTGCCGATCGCCTCCACTGGATTCAGCATCCCCGTGGTGGTCTCGCAATGAACCACGGCAACGTGGGTGATGCTTGGGTCGGAGGCCAGGGTCCGCTCGAGGAGCCCGACATCGGGGGGGTTCACTTCTCCGGAGTCATTGGTCACGACGCGGATCCGCAGCCGGTGCGCGATCTCTGTGATCCGCGTGCCGTAGGCGCCATTGACCAGCACCAGCAACGTCCCATCCTCGGGGACGGCGGTACCGATGGCGGCTTCCACGCAGAAGGTCCCGCTCCCCTGCATCAGCACGGCCGTGTAGCCCTCCGCCTTGGTAGCCAGCCTCACTAGCTTGCCACGCAGCTCCTGGACGACCGAATTGTAGTCTTCGTCCCAGGTGCACCAGTCGCGCAGCATGGCCGCCTTCACGCTCTTGGTCGTCGAGAGCGGGCCCGGGGTCAGCAAGAGATAGGGATTGTCGGGAATCGCGGTGATGTCCACGGCATCCTCCGGTGGGCAAGGGGTGAGATGGCGGGGGTCTCTTCCCGTCATGGCCGTTCGCCGCGGGCGAGGCGAACATTAATGGCTGCGATGAACGGAGGACACTGCTCGACGCCTTCCACGACGTAGTGCGCTCCCGCCTTGCGGAGGCGTTTTTCGATTGCGTCCAACCGCTTCTTCAGATCTCCCAGCTTAAGGGCGGTCACTTCTGCTTCGGTCAGGCCGAGCTCGTTGCCGGTCTTGCTGACGCCGATGGTCCACATGCCAGCGTTCAGCCCCTCGTGGATGTCGCTGACCGTATCGCCGATCTTCACCATCGCTTCCATGGGATAGACCTGCAAGTTGATCGCGTTCTGATAGCACATCCAGGGGTACGGCCGACCGGCGGGAACATCCGATGGGCACACAATGGAATCGGGGGCGTACCCACGCCGGCGCGCCTGCGGCGTGAGCACGTCCATCATGGGGGTGGTATAGCCGGTGGTGGAGCCGATGCGGATGTGATTCTTCCGGAAGGCCGCAAGCGCCGCCGACAGCCCCGGGATCGGATCCGCATAGCGGGCGACAACGGAGACCAGAAGCGGTTCCACATCGGCGTACATGGCCTCCACGTCGTTTTCGTCGGGTGGGCGGCCATGGACCTGCTGCCACTTGGCGGCGACGGACTCCGACTGGCACATGCTTCGAACATGGTCCTTCTTCATGAGGCCCATGGGCCCCCTGGCTTCGGCCGTGGTGACCTGCACGCCTCGGCGTTTGAACACCTCCATGAAGACGGCAACCGGGCCGATGCAGCCATAGTCCACAGCCGTGCCGGCCCAGTCCAGGACGACGGCGCGGATGGGACCCGTGTAGGGAGTTGTCCGAATGAAGATCTCCACAGGGTTTCTCCTCTGGGTGAGGGGTTGGATCAGGCGGCGATCCAGGCCTGCGTGCGTGTGTGAACGCCCCTCGTCAGGACGCCGTACAGGACACGAGCCGCAATGTTCGCCAGCACGATGAGCACGGACATGGCCGCCGCGGACGCGATGTCCCCTGCATCGTCCATATTGGCCACCGCAACAGAGGCCAGGGGGAGGTCGGCCGAGTAGAGAAAGATGACCCCCGAGACCGTCGCCATGGAGTTCACGAAGTAGTACATGGAAATCTCGAGAATGGCCGGCAGGCAGACCGGCACGGTCACCCGCAAGAAGGTTTTGTAAAAGGGCACGGCCAGGGAGAGGGAGACCGCCTCGAACTCCTTGTCCAGTTGCTTGAGGGCAGTGGTCGCCGTGAGGAAGCTCACCGTGTAGAAGTGGACGATGTTGCAGACCACCAGGATGCCCATCGTCCGGTACAGGAAGTGAAGGGGGTTGGGCAGTTCCAGGCCGAAGATCCGCCAGACGGGCGCGTTGAAGAAGAAGATGTACGACAAGCCGATGACAAGCCCGGGAAGCGCCAGGGGCAGAGTGGAAAGGAAGTATGCCCCCTGCCTCAGCCAGCGCATGCCCGTGCTCTTCTCGATGAGGTAGGCGCTGGCAAAAGTGACGGCCGTCCCGATGACGGCCGAGTACGCGGACATGCGGATGCTGTTGAACAACGCCGGGTAGCCGCCGCCGCCCACGTTCCGGAAATCATAGTGGCCGAGGCTCACCGACAGGTCGTAGGGCCACAGCCTGACCAGGGAGGCGAGGACGGCCGTCGCGAAGAGTCCGCCGAGGAGCAAGGCCATGAGCGAGCAGAAGGCGAGCAAGATCCCGTCCCGGACCGCCTGGGGCTTTGGCGTGAGGGGCACCGACTTGGCGGCGATCAAGGCGATCTGCCTCCGCTGGTTGATGCGATCCAGAAGGAAGGCGACCGCCGTCGGGATGAGGAGGATGACGCTCACGGTGGCGCCCATGACGAAGTTCTGTTGCCCGATGACCTGTCGGTAAATTTCCGTGGCCAGCACGTTGTAATTACCGCCGACGACCTTGGGGGCGCCGAAATCGGTGAAGCAGAGGATGAAGGACACGAACGTGGCGCTGATGAGCCCGTACTTGATGCCGGGGAGCGTGACGGTAAAGAAGGTGCGTACCCGCGAGGCCTGCAGCGAGTCCGCCGCCTCGTACAATCGTGCGTCCGTCATACCCAAGGCCACGGACAAGATGAGCATCACCTGAGGGAAGGTGAAAAGCACCTCGGCAATGATGATACCCACCGGGCCGTAGAGGCCGATGTCCAACCCCAGATTGACCCCGAGGAGTTTCTCCCAGAGGCCGAAGAAGCCGGTCGTGACAATCCCCTTCTTCCCGAAGAGATAGACGAGGATGACGCCGTAAAGCAGCGTGGGGGCGAACAGGGGCAGCATGGCGATGCTTCGGAAGAAGGACTTGCCCGGGATGGTCGTGCGGGTGAGCGCGTACGCGTACAAGAAACCCAGGGTCACGGAAATACTGGTGGTCACCAGGGAGACGAAGAAGCTGTTGTAGAGGGAGACGGAGAGCGACGGGGTCCGGAAATAATGGAAGAAGTTGTCCAGGCCGACGAACTTGCCGCTTTGGTCGAACATGCTCTTGGACAGGAGGGCGTACAGCGGCAGGACGACCACGGCAATCATCCAGAGCACTGCCAGGAGAACCAGACCGCCCATGAGCCACCGGTCGGTATCCAGGCCCTCCAGGATGCGCCGTTTTTGCGGAAGAACGGGAGAATCCAGAACCGCTTCAGTCATTATCTTTCCAGAGGCAGAAATGTGATGTCTGCACGAGAGAACCAGAAGGCCACGTTCATCTCGTGTACACTCTGATGCGGTCCGGGGGAAAGTGGATGCCAATATCCATGTCCTCCCGAAGCTCCATCCGCGTTATGGCCTCGGTTGGAATGTCCGCCTGGAGGATTGATGTCTCGCCGGTCTGGGACAGTCGGAACGTGACGCGGTAGTGGGGGCCGCGAAACTCCAGGCCCGAGATACGCGCGGCCGCGGTATTGGGCGTCTCTTCCCCTGCCTTCTGGACGACGATGTCCTCCGGCCTGATGGCCATGGTCACCTGCGCGCCGAGGGCCAGGTGCCCCGAGCCATTCTCGACCCGCAGGCTCAGGGCGCCGATGCGATACAGACCCGCCGACTCCTTGACGGCCTTCTCGATGAAGTTCATGGAGCCGATGAAGGAGGCAACGAACGGCGTGGCCGGCTTGTTGTAGATCTCGAGGGGCGTCCCGTCCTGCACGATCCTCCCGCGATCCATGACGACGATGCGGTCTGCCATAGTCAGGGCCTCCTCCTGATCGTGGGTGACCATGAGCGTGGTCACGCCCAGCCGGCGCTGGAGCAGCCGGATTTCAGATCGGAGAAGAATCCGGACCTGAGCATCCAGGGCGGAGAGGGGTTCATCCAGCAGGAGGAGGTTCGGAGAAAGTGCCATGGCCCTGGCCAGGGCCACGCGCTGCTGCTGTCCGCCGGAGAGCTGTGCAGGATATCTGTGGCCCGTCCCCTGGAGGCCGACCAACCGCAATAGCTCCTCAACACGCCTCCCCATGGAACCCTTGCCGTTCCCGCGATTTTTCAGCCCGTACCCGATGTTCTGCATCGCGGTGAGGTTTGGGAACAGCGCGTAGGATTGAAAGACGATGCCGATGTTTCGTTTAGAGACGGGGAAAGGCGAGACGTCCCTCCCTTCAATGAACACCCGCCCCGAATCCTGGGTCTCGAGTCCGGCGACCACGCGCAACAAGGTAGTCTTGCCGCAGCCGCTGGGTCCGAGTATGCAGAGGAACTCGCCGCGCCTGGCCTCGAACGAAATCTCCTGGAGCGCGGGAAACCCTCCGAACGTCTTCGTGACGCCGGAAACTCGGAGAAAGGACGCCGAATTGCCGGCAAGAGGTTGGCTCATTTTCCTGTTCGGGCGTCCCCCGGCCCGGAGCACGGTTGCTTCGGGCCGGGGGAGCAAGGCTTGCTAGATACCGAGGGAGGTTCCATCGCTACTTGGGCTCGCTCTTCCCGTCGTAGCGCTTCGTCCACTCCTCCAGAATGCGAGCGCGATTCTTGGCGGCCCAGTTGAAATCATTCTTGATGAGCTGCTTCAGAGGCTCCTTGGGATATCCATCGGGAATTGGCTCACCCGTCGGCAGACTGGTGAGCGCGTAGCTCTTGGCGTATTCCTTCATCACCGGCTGGCTGATGGCCCAATCCAGGAACACCTTCGCCGCCGGCTTGATCTCCGCCTTCTTCATCAGCGCGTTCGCCTCCAGATCCCAACCGGAACCCTCTTTGGGAAAGACCGTCTCGACCGGCGCGCCCCGCATCTTCTCCTGGATGCCCCGATACCCGAAGGAGATCCCGATCGGAAACTCACCCGCGCCGGCTTGTTTGCAGGGCTTGGACCCGGAATGGGTGTAGATCGCAATGTTCTTGTGGAGATCGTCCAGGTACTGCCCCTTTCTGCTCCCCCATCATTTGCAGAACTGCCGAGACAGTCAGATAT
>JBIOJT010000234.1:0-7582 GCA_044451055.1 Methylomirabilales bacterium (SeqCode) | reverse complement strand
CGGGCGCGCAGGTCGCCCCGGCCCTTCGCTGGGCCTTCCGCTTCCCCTACGCCCACGCCCTCTGCGTGGGGATGACGAGCGGGGAGGAGCTCCGGACCAACGTGGCGCTCTGGTCGGCCAGCCAGCGCTAACGAGACGTGCTGCTTCCGGATTGGCTCCCATGGGTTTGGACTCCCCGGGCGGGTCACACCGGGTGATCGGGCAAAGTCATGCACCTTTCTCCTTACCCCTGAATCGTCCCATTCGACTGTCCCCCGCCCCCGACTCCGGCGGCGATCCGGACACGCCGCCCCGCTCGCGCACCGTTTCCCGTTGACACGCCCGATGGGTGCGGCGTAGGCTCCCGCCTGAGCCCCCCGACACCTGCCCCACCATAGCGGGAGTGGCTGGGCCACCCCATTCCCTACTAGGGATGGTGGAATCCCGCCGCCTTGAGGCGGGTTACTCTGGACGATAGGGGCCCCACAACAAGTTCCCCAATGGCTGAAACGTACGCGATCAGTGTAGTGGCGCCCCTGAGCCCGCCGCAGATCTTGCTCGCATACGGAGTCGACTTCCAATCGACCCAACGTTACGGTGGAAGCTGCTGATCCATAAACAGTCCGGGTAACGGTTACAGGAGGTCAACCCCTCACTTGCAGCTGAGGGTTGTTGAGATGGCCGAAGGGGGTGAGAGGTGACAACGAGACAACTGCTTATGTCTGACGCGAGCAGCGAACCGGGAAGGCAGGAGGTGCATCATGGGGATGTTTGACGCCGCAACAACCACACGCCGGGGAGTCGTGAGGATCCTCTTTAGCATGACACTGCTACTCTGCATAGTGGCCGTGGGAGCACCTGCAGTAGTCTCAGCGGCGAGCCAGCCAACCAGGATCACCTACTTGAGCTGGATCCTGGCGGAAGCAGGTGGTCCTGAAATCCAGCGGCAGGTCGCCGAATTCGAGAAGCAAAACCCGAATATCGAAGTCGAGCTCATCACTGCTCCACTTCTCGGCTTTCCGACTCGCTTCGGCACCCAGGCGAGAGCTGGCGAGATGCCGGATCTGGTCACTGTCGATCTCGCCTGGATCCAGGGGTGGGCAAGGGAGGAGTTTCTCCGCGACCTGAATCCGTTCATCGACAAGGCCGGGGGGAAGAAGTACCTCGGTGAGTATTACGATACCCTCATCCAACTCGCGAGCCAAAAAGGGGGGGTCTATGGTCTCCCGCGGTTCGCCGGGGGGTATTTGCTGTACTACAACAAGGATATGTTCAGCGCGGCGGGACTCGACCCGGCAAAGCCACCGACGAATTGGGAAGAGCTGCTGCAATATGCCAGGAAGCTTACCAAGAAGGACGCGGCGGGGAATACGGTGCAGTATGGGTATGGCCTGCATGGTATGAACCGGACTGATGTGGTCAGCCGTTTCGTGAACTGGATGTACGCCAATGGTGCCGACGTGATCTCCGCCGACGGGAAGACAGCACTGCTCGATCAGCCGAAGGCGATCGAAACTCTCAAGTTCTGGAGCGAATTGTACACAAAAGAGAAGGTGGTACCGCCCGGCGTCATTCAAGCGCACCCTGGCACTGTCCGGAGCCAGTTCGCTCAAAAACAGATCGCGATGGAGCTGGGCATCCTCTGGGGGGTCGATATGGTCTTCGCGGAGAATCCAGCGCTGAAGGCAAGCCTTGAGGTCGCACCGTTCCCTCGGCAAAATTCGAGCTATCCAAGCAACTTCCAGGCCGTCTACGATTCAATCAGTGCTACGAGCAAACACCCCGAGGAGGCGTTCAAGCTGCTCGAATTCATGCTTCGGCCGGAGAATCAACTGTCACTGTTCAAGAGGAGTCGGTACGGACCGACGCAGCCGCGGGTCTTCAACATGGCAGACGTGAAGCACGACGCGTATGCCCAAGCCATGGCGAAAGTTAACCAACACCTCAAGCCTCTTCCGTCGATCCCCCAGTGGGAGCAGGTCAGCAAAATCATGGGTGACGCGATGCAGTTGACGCTCAACGGCGCCAAAACGCCGGAGGCCGCCTTCAAAGAGGCAAATGCGCAGATCAACCAGTTGTTGAGGTGATTCGGTAACACACCTCTCACGCTGCTGCCCTCTCTCCGCCGCTGCTGGTAACCAATGGCGGCGGAGGGAGGGGCACAAGGCTCCACCATTGACCGCCCCGGCGCGATCTTTCGGAGGATACGACGACGCCTTCGGTGAGGGCAGCCGGTGAGAAACCATTCCATGACAACCCAGAGCGAGACAAAGTTGGCGCTTGGCCGGGTATGGAGCCGAGGCGTGCCCGGATGGGAGGGGATCGTCTTCGTGGCGCCTGCGGTCTTGGTCTTGGCTGCCGTCGTCGCATTTCCCGTGGCAGACGTGCTGGTCCTCAGCTTGTACAAGACCGTGTCGCGGACGCGTTCGATCTTCGTCGGGCTGGGGAACTACCAGCGGCTGTGGGCCGACCCAGGGTTCTGGTCCGCCCTCCGCAATTCGATCGCCTTCACCGCTGGGAGTGTCCTGGGCCACGTCATAATCGGACTCGGGTTCGCGCTCGTCCTGAACGGGATTCGCCGGGGTCGGACGCTGTTTCGGGTGGTCTCGCTCGTCCCGTGGATGTTCTCCGCAGTTGTGGTCGCGATCACCTGGCGCTGGATGCTGGACGCGCAGTTCGGGATCATCAACCATCTCTTGACGCAGCTGGGGATCTGGCGCGGCCCGATTCTCTGGTTCGAGAACCCGAGCCTTGCCCTCCCCGCCCTCATCATGACGAATATCTGGCGGGGCTTTCCGTTCGCCTCGGTGGCGCTGCTGGCCGCGCTCCAGACGATCCCAAACGAGCAGTATGAAGCCGCGGCGGTCGACGGCGCCATGCCCTTCCAGCGGTTCTGTCACATCACGCTCCCCAACCTGCGATTCACACTCACCGTGGTGGTTACCCTGGACACCATCTGGAATTTCAAGCACTTCGACCTGGTTCAGGTCATGACCAACGGTGGGCCGGCCGGCGCGACCGAAGTGCTCACGACCCTGGCGTACAAGGTCAGCTTCGAGAACTTCCAGTTCGGCTATGCGGCCGCGATGGCTGTGGTCATGTCGCTCGTCCTGCTGGCGACGACCGTCATCTACGTGCGGAGGATCCTGTAGCCATGAAGGACGCGCTCGGAGGATCGCCACCAAGGCTCAGGCTTAGGGCCACCGGCGCCCGCCTTGGCGTGTTCCTCGCGCTCGCGGCGATGTCGCTCTTCAGCCTGTTCCCGCTCGCTTGGATCGCGGTGACCTCTGTCAAGAGCCTGGCCGAAACCTTCCTCATTCCTCCGAAGTGGTTGCCTTCCCACCCAATGTTTGAGAACTACGTGAAGATCTGGACGATCCAGTCCTTCGGCAGCTACTTCTTCAACAGCCTGATCGTCTCGCTCTCCGCCACGCTCTTCTCCATCGTACTGGCAAGCCTCGCGGGGTACGGTTTCTCCCGCTTCCGTTTTCCGGCGTCGCGCGCGCTCATGATCGCGGTGTTGCTCGCCCAGATGTTCCCGGGACTGGTCCTCCTCATTCCCTATTTTACCCTCGCACGAGACGCTCGGCTCTTGAATACCTATCCCGTTCTCATTCTTGCATACACGTCGTTCTCCCTGCCGTTCTGCGTATGGATGATGAAGGGGTTCTTCGACAGCATCCCGCCCGAGTTGGACCAGGCAGCCTTGGTGGACGGATGCAGCCGCCTCGGCGCGTTTCTCAAGGTTATTCTTCCCCTGTCACTTCCGGGCGTTGTTGCCACGGCCATCTTCTCCTTCTTGGTGGCGTGGAATGAATATCTGTTCGCCGTCGCACTCACCAGCAAGCCGGGCATGTATGTGGTGACTGTAGGCATCGCCCTCAACATTGGCCAATACCAGATCCAGTGGAACGAATTAATGGCCGCCTCCGTGGTGGCCACCATCCCGACCATTATCCTGTACTCAATTCTCGAGAAGCACATGGTGCAGGGGCTCTCGGCTGGCGCGGTCAAAGGATAGGGAGGAAGCTGCAATTCTGTGGCGAGGAGGAGAAGGTGGCTTTGGGATTTTGCATCGGCATTACCCCCGATTTCGATCGATACGCCAAAGGGCAAATCGATCCGTTGCTTGCAGAGCGGTTCGGCGCGGTTCCGGGCCTCACTTACAAGCGCTTGGCGGACGTCGGGCCGGTGGCGACTCCCGCCCAACTCCGAGACATGGACGCGGTGATCAACCTGGCCTTTCGGTTCACCTCGTCGCACTTTGCATCGCCCCGGAGGGCGTGCAGCGCCCGGGACCAACTCGGCACCAGCACGAAGGCGGACAAGGACCGCGTGGCGCGCCCGATGCGGATCCGCCCGAAGCTCCCCCAATCGGCCTGGCCCTGCTCGCCGGGCAACAGGGTGAGCCGGAGGTATGCCTCGGCCACCGGGGCTGGCTGGAGTGTCCGGAGGACACGGCGCAGCTGTACGACCGAGCCGCGGTAGCCCCGGTCGCGCACTATCTCGAAGAGCCGGGTGCCCCGGAGCCGCGGGTAGAGCTGGAGGCTCACCTGGAGGAACGCGCGGTACGGGTCGCACTGGGCGGGCCGGGTGACAGCCGGCCGGGCGAACCTCTCCGTGGCGAGCGCCCGGCGGACCGTCTCCGGGTGCACGCCGGGGGCGGGTGCCGGCCATCGTCAAGGCGACGCCGAACGTGTATCTGGACACCTCCCAGACCGTGGATCATCCCGAGGCGGTCTTCGTCAAGTCCACCGCTGAGGTGGGGCGAAAGCGGGTTCTGTTCAGGAGCGACGCGCCCGCCATCAGCCCCGAGGTGAACCTGAAGAAGCTCGAAAGGGCGTGGGAGCTTTATCACCTAGCGCCGGATGTGGCCGAGACGATCCTTCGCGGGAACGTAGAGCGGTTCCTGGAGGGCATGCCGATCGTCAGGGTCCGGCTGGGTGGCTGAGGATTATCTGGACCGGAAAAGCACCAGGGGAGAAAGGAGATAAGAACAGATGAACGGGGAGACTATCGGAGATCTCGGGTACCGTGTCGTCGAAGGCTGGGGAAAACTCCCGCCCGGGTATCGCTACGTGGAATGCTCGGATGTGGCCGTAGACTCCAAAGACAATGTTTACATCTTCTGCCGCGGCGAGCATCCCCTTATCGTCTTCGACCGGGAGGGGAACTTCCTCCGCTCTTGGGGTGAGGGCCTGTTCACACGGGCCCATGCGGTCACGATGGGGCCCGAGGACGAAGTGTGGCTGGTGGATGACGCCGGCAACGCCATCTACAAGTGCACGCCGGAGGGCAAGGTCCTCTTGACCCTGGGGACACCAGGCAAGCCGGCGGAGCGCCAGAGCGGGCGGCCCTTCAACCAACCCACCAAGGTGGGGATCTGCCCCCGCACGGGGAACATCTATGTCACCGACGGCTACGGCAACTCTCGGGTCCACAAGTTCGACCCGTCCGGTCGCCACCTCCTCTCCTGGGGCGAGGGTGGCACCGATCCCGGCTGCTTTAACCTGCCGCATTCCGTCGTGATAGACGCGGTGGGGACCGTCTTCGTCGCCGACCGGGAGAACCACCGGATCCAGCGTTTCGATACCGAGGGGCACTACCTGGGGCAATGGAACAACCTCCACCGTCCCAACGGCGTCGTCCAGGATGCCCAGGGCGGGGGTTGCTTCTACGTCGCCGAGGGACCGACGGGCCTCACTATTAATGCTACAGTTCCCTACATCGGCAACCGGGTGAGCATCCTCTCCCCCCAGGGGGATCTCGTGGGCCGCATCGCGGACGCCTTCGGCGGGGAGCAACCGGGCCAGTTCGTGGCCCCCCACGGCGTCGCCGTGGACTCCCAGGGCGCCGTGTACGTGGCCGAGGTCACCTACTCGGTGAAGGGCGGCCACGAAAAACCGCCCCGGGAGATCCGCTCCCTGCAGAAGTTCGTGCGCGGGGCCGCCTGACGCGGCTTGGGTCGCGGGACGAGAGGCGGTCGCTCATTGTCCACTGAGAAAGGAGAGACCGCGGCGATGGCACATGCGAGCAAAACGGAAGGCACGTTGGACGCCCGGAAGCTGGACGCCTACACGCCGGCGATCTTCCAACGGGCCGGGGTCCCGCGAGAAGAGGCCGAGCGGGTCGCCGACGCGTGATCGACGTTGGCACTCACCCGCTGTCCCTGGTTGGCTCCGCGTACGCCGTCCCTCCCCTGGCACCCTTGCCACCACCGTCCAGCGTGTCAGCGACGGCGACACCATCACAGCCATTTCCGCCAACGGCACCAAGCTACGCATCCGCCTCTTGGGCATCGAGGCCCCGGAGGTCTCCCATAGGGACAGGCCCGGCCAGCCCTTCG
This sequence comes from Methylomirabilales bacterium (SeqCode), assembly GCA_044451055.1. Lineage (GTDB taxonomy): Bacteria > Methylomirabilota > Methylomirabilia > Methylomirabilales > 2-02-FULL-66-22 > 2-02-FULL-66-22. The sequence continues at coordinate 1,257 of JBIOJT010000234.1, read as the reverse complement.
GCCCTCTTGACACCGGGGACCGCGAGGCATACGCTTCTAGCTGGGCCTCCCGGCCTCATCCCCGTCTAGCGGGAGGGCTCGCCCACCCCAGTTCCTGCCGCGTACAATGGGCCGTTGGCCCTTGCTTTCCTGCTTTCACTCTACCTGTCTCTCAAGGGCGGTCTCGGCCCAGTCTGCATGCCCATTGCTCTGGAATCCGAGAGGCAATAATGCGCGGCGTGGGTCTGCTCGCCATTTCTCTGCTACCGGCCGAGATGCTCCTCCTGGCACTCGCCGGCCACCCTCGCTACGGCTTCTTCCTCCTGTTGGGGTGGGTGGTGAGCGGTGGCGCAGCCCTCATCGCCTTGATGGCCCACGACCAAGACGTGTCGGGGTGGCTGTGGGTGATGGTGGGAATTCTCATCCTGTTCAACCCGCTCGTCCCCATCCATCTCCGGCGGGACACGTGGCGGGTGCTGGACCTGGGGGCCGCTGCCCTCTTTGTGGTCGTGGCGCTCCGGCTCCAGCCATCTCGTGGGGAGGGCTGACGATGCGCGGTGAGATCATCACACGGATCTGCGTCGGGCTCTGGATGGCACTTCCCCTTGTCGCCTGGGCGGCTGACCCCTTGGGCGTCGCGCTGATGTTCACGCCCCGCAACAAATGCCAAGGCGAGTCGCCGGAGATTCGCCTCACGCAGATCCCCCCGGGAACCGTGGCCTACAAGGTGCAGATGATCGACGAGGATGTGCCCAGCTTCCCCCACTGGGACCAAACGATCCCCGCCACCGGTCCCGTCATTCCGGCGGGTGCGGGCAAGGACGGCTACTACGGCCCGTGCCCACCCAGCGGGAAGCACACGTACCGGGTGACCGTCACGGCCGTGGATGCTGCGGGACGCCCCCTCGCCCAAGGAGAGTATGTGACGCAGACGGACCGGCACTGAAGCCGCCCGCGCTCAGACCTAATGGGGGTGGCCATGCTCGCGGGAAATGACGTGCTCCCACCTGAGCCGGGGACCCTGATGGGGCTGGGGTACTTTCGGGCGACGCCGGAGGAGGCCGAGGACGCGGCGAAGGTGTATTGGGGAGGCTCCGAGCCGAGGAACTGAGCGGCCGGTGAGGAAGGAGTGGCGGGTGCCCCGCCCGCAGGAGATCACGCAGGTCGTCCGCCTCAAGGAACCAGCGGTCGCTCCCCGGGTTGAGATCCCGTGAGCGCAGCGGAGGGATGGGCGGAGGGTTCGGGAAGCCGAGGGTGGGTAAGGACGGAGAGGAGGTG
>JBIOJT010000233.1:0-7591 GCA_044451055.1 Methylomirabilales bacterium (SeqCode) | reverse complement strand
GGATGAGGGACCGGGCCACGGAGGTCAGAGTGTGGCTCCCTGCGCCCCCCGGGGGGATGGCACGTGCTCACCGGGGCAGCGGCTGCCACGGGGTGCCCCGCCGAATCCACCCGACCCGGCTCGGGTCTGCTTAGCTCGCGGGCGTGTCGTCTGCGATGACGGCTGGCTGGACCCAGGGCAAGCGGGGCTTCTTGGATCATTGGGCCGAAAGGATGACTCTTGCCTACTTGGCGCGCCGGGGGGCTCATCGGTGCAATATCGTCTTCTCTGTTTCCGGCGACACGCATGCGATCGTTTCATCTCGGCCGCGGCTGCCGCACCCTCCACGTTGGCCTGGCTCGGCTCGATTTTTGTCCAGCGCTAAACCGAAGACCCCATCTCCGTGTCAGATGAAGCGAGGGCAAGCGTTTCCTCTCGTGCCCGGAGATTCCCTCCCAGGGCCGGACGTCTCGATACAGGGACGACCTGTCACGTGCGCCCGTCACGGCAAGAATTCCGTTGCGAAACACGCCACGGTCACCTAGCGTCTTCTGGGGACGACCGGGTGGAGCGGTGACACGGAAGGGGCAAACCCGAGGTCAAGGAGGACTCGACATGAGACGGGTTTCAATCGTGGCAGGTATCCTCGCTCTGGCAGCCGCCGGGGTGGGCCTGCCGGGGATGGCGCACGCCGCCGGCGTCAACATCGGCGTGCGGACCGACAATCTGCACCTGGGCATCAACCTCGGCCCGACGCCGCCGCCTCTCGTGGTCGTGCCGGGGCCGGCAGTGGCTGGGCCGCCGGGACCGCCGCCACCGCCCGTCTACACCGCGCCGGGCCTGCCGTACAACTACTTCGTATTCGCGAACGTGTACTACCTCTACCATGAAGGCCGCTGGTTCCGCGCCCGCCGGCACAACGGCCCCTGGACGACCATCGCCATCGCCCAGGTGCCGCGCCCGATCCTCGCCGTGCCCGTCGAACGCTACAAAGTGCGCCCGGAGCACTGGGAGCACCACGGGCCGCCGCCCTGGGCGCACGAACGGGAGCGCGAGCGCGGGGGAGACCGGGAGCACGGACGCGGCCACGGTCGGGACAAAGATCACGACTAGCGCGCGGACCTGGCTTCTGGCTCTCGCACCACGCCTGCAAGGACCGTCTCCACCGTGGCAAGGAGGGCCTCGTGCCGAAACGGCTTGGGGATACAGGCCTGGGCCCCGGCGGCGTAGGCCCGCCGGTTCAGCGCAGGATCGTCACTCGCGGTGATAATGACGATGGGCGTCCGCTGGGTCCGGGCCCGTTGGCGGAGCCGCCGGCAGACCTCATACCCGTCCATGTCGGGGAGGTACAGATCCAAGAGAACGAGATCGGGGGGGTCTTCGGTGGCCACACTCAGACCCAGCCGACCGTTCTCCGCGACGTGGACCTCGTATTGCGCACCGCTGAGGAGCGCCGTCATCAACTCCCGATGACGCGGATCGTCCTCAATAACCAGCACACGACTCATCGTCTTGTCTGCTGCCTCGCGTACGGCTGAAAGGGGATCGGGCGTCGGGGCTTGCATTTGCCTTCGGGTTTCGAGGGGCCTTCGCCAGTCACCGCGCGCGATTCTCCCACCTCATCCCTGGGATCGGCCGCCCTCCAGTTCGGCGATCCGGGTCCGGAGGCGCTCAATTTCTCGCTGCGTGTTGAGGGCCTCTCGGCGGTGCCGGACGGCCCGGTGGACCGCCAGGACCACCAGGTCGTGCTCCATCCCCTTGACAATGAAGTCGACGGCCCCCAGCTTCAGGGCGGCGATGACGTTGTGGGAGCTGGCGTGGGCCGTGAGCATGATGACCGGCAGATCGGGGTCCTGGGCATGGAGGGCTTCCAGGACCTCCAGCCCGGGCATCATGATATCGAGGATCGCCGCCTCCACCGGGTGGCGGCGGGCCAGTTCCAGTGCCTCCGCGCCATCTCTCGTCGCGAAGACGCGGAACCCGTGCTCGGCCAGCAGGTCCCCGTAGAATTCGCGCGTGAGGGTCTCAGCGTCCCCCAGCAGGATCGAAGGCGTGGTGGGAGTCGGTGGGAGTCCCGAAGGGGCCTCGCTGATCACGCCATCCCGGGGTTTCCGGCGCAGGGCATGGCGGGCGGCCTCCAGCTCGTGAAGGTAGGCCAGTGTCCGGCCCAGATCGTGGCGGATGCCGCGCACCTTCAGCATGGCGCACACCCGCGCCAGGAGATCCTCGGCCTGGATCGGCTTCATCACGAAGTCGTCGGCGCCGCTGGTCAGGGCGGCTTCTTTGTTGCGGCCCTGCCCATGCGCCGTCACCACGATGACGGGCGCCCCCGCCGTCGCCGCATCCTGCTTGAGCCGCTGGCAGACCTCGAAGCCGCTCATCTCCGGCATCAGCAGATCCAGCAGGATCAGATCCGGGGGGCTCGCGGCGGCGTGGGCCAGGGCCGCCGCGCCCCCCTCGGCCTGTGCCACCTGGTAGCCCGCCCCCGCGAGGATCGCCTCCAGGAGGTCCCGAGTGGCGGCCTCGTCGTCCACCACCAGGATCATCTCGGCCATGTTGCATCTCCACCCGGATGCGAGGTGTCAGGGCAACTGGAGATCGTCCACCGCGTGCGGCGATCGGCCGCCAGCACACCCGTCAGAGCGTCATCGTCAAGAGCTTGACCCAGAGGCTCCGCTCCAGGTATGGGAAGTCTAAGGGCTTGGTAATGTAGTCGTAGGCGCCTAACCGGAGCGCCTCGCGGCCTGTTTCTTCCTCGGCTACCGCCGTGACCATGATGACGCCCACCTCGTGATCGATCTCTCGCACGCGCTTCAGAACCTCCAGGCCGTTCCTCTCCGGCATGCGGACGTCCAGGAGGATCGCGTGGGGCCGCTCCTCCTTGACCTTCCGCAAGGCCTCCTCCCCGTCGGAGGCTGTGAGGACCGCGTAGCCCTTGGTCGTCAAGAACTCCTGGAGCAGCTCGACGGCGTCCGGTTCGTCATCCACCACCAGGATCCGTGGCATGCCGTCTTTCCTCCTCTCACTGGCTGCCCTCGGTCGAGACGCCTCTCATCCATCGGCGTACGTATGTCTGGGGGGCCCAGAATTTCCTCCGCGGCGCGGCTTTCCACCCGGGAGGACCTCGGCCTTCACTGGTCGCGTACTCCGGTCGGTCACGCCATGCGGTTCTCTCAGACGGGTGCATGGTCTTCCACGGGAGTCTTCCCGACCACGAGCGCCACGAAGTCGGACTCTTTGGGCTCGGGGAAGGCCAGGCCGTGCCGGATGACGCCCTTGTGGCCGGCGGTCCACACAACCTCGCCTTCCACCTCTAGCGGCCCCTGGGCCGTCGAGAGGACCACCCGCAGGAGCGTGCCCCGCACCACCTCCACGGAAAACTCAACCATCATGCCGCCCGCGCCGACGTGCCGCGCCACCCCCTGGAGCGCCGTCCCGAGGAACTGCGGCGCCCAGCCGATGACCGGCAGCGCGACCCGCGCCCGATCGAAGCGCCGAATCGCAAGGCCGTCCTGCCCCTGATCCTCCTCGCCCACGGCTGCAGTCACGGCACCCGCCTCCGCCTCCACCCGAAGGCGATGCTCCGGGCAGATGTCGTAGGTGGCCGTGGCATCCCCCAAGGGCGCCATCTCGCCGAGAACCCCCGGCTTCCCTTCCGCCTGACAGTGCGCGCACACAATTTTCATACCCCTTCCCCTTGGGCGAGCCCCTCTTCAAAAGAACCGAATCGTCTTCGGGAGCAGGAGGTGTAAATGCCAATCGCCGGGTTCTCAGATGCTACCGGGAACTCGCCGAACCGAGGACCTCGTCAGGCGGGATCGCACGGGGCCGGGACCGGTCCGGAGTCGGGAAGCGTCTGCTCCATCTCTGCCGAACCATGCTCCCGCGGGAGGCTCTCTTTCAGGCTTCCGATCTGGCTCACCACTCCGTCGAGCTTGGTCAGGACGATGTCGGCAGACGCACCGCCTCGGACGTGGCGGGAGCACTCCTCGGCTTTCCCTGCGAGCTGGGTGAGCTGTTCCAGGAGTGCTTGGCGCCCCTCGTGCAGGGCTTGACCGAGGAATGTGAGGCTGTCGTCGATCCCCTTCAAGCCGTCGTGCTTTCGCAGCGCCCCGGCCTGCGGGTACCGCCCGGCGGCCATCTCGCGGATGACCCGCACGAGGCGAGATTCCGGTCCGGCCACCCTGTGAGAGGCGAAGACGACGCGCAGCGCGACGACGAGGGCGACGAGCAGACTCAGCAACAGAGCATCGGTGGGGAAGCCCCAGATCCTTTGCCTGACCTCCGGCGTGAGACAGTCGAATGGCACGTCGGTAATTGTTTCCGCCATCAACTTCAGGTTCAAGTACACGAGGATAGCGGTATAGAGGAAGAGAAAGACGAGGGCGTTGCCAGCCAGAGCAAGTTGGAATCGGGGCTGGACGAGGAACTTTCGTCGTCGAAAGAATGAGTGGTTCATTCGCATCTCCCCTCTTTTCCCCGGGGCCGACTTGGGAAAAAGATGAAATTCCAGCGCCCCGTCTGTTTACAGGCTTATTTGCGGTCGGGTCTTCTCCCAGGGAGACGGGGATTACTTCATTCAACAGCAATCAGCATGCCATTGATCTTCCAAACCGTTGATCGGCACGCTGGCTCGTGTTCTCAAGAGGTTGAATCGGGTCAGTGGGTTGCAAGGAGGGGATGAAATGCTGCGGGGCGTATGAGTTTCGGTCAGCCAGTATTCCAATGCCGCGGAATATGGCGGGAAACCTCTTGCCTTGTGACGCCAGGGTTCTCAGGGTGACTGGACTGCTTCACATCGAGGGGCTATGAGGCTTTCTCGGCCAGATGCCACCGCCTCAGTACCAGGGCAAACGTGAGAACATGATGGAGTGGTGATTTCGGAAGCGGAAGCTGAGATCCCCAGCTCGAGGTCTGGACGGCTCCCCAAGCAGGACTCGAACCTGCAGTGCCGTGATCAATGCTGCACGCGACTCCCGGACTCCACCCAGTGACACCACCTGTCCCGCAATCATGTGTTTTCGGGAAGCGTTTAGGTACGGCCAGAACTACCGGCTAACTCCTCGGAAAATCGACTGTGGGTCTCCGCAAGAAAGAAGGGGTTTTCGGAACATTGCCAGAGTTGCAGGACCTGAATCCCAGGGTATTGCTCCGCCGGGGCAACGCCGACGCAAACCAGGCCGTTCATAAAACCCACCCCGAGCCGATGATCATCACCGGGCAGAATTGAACGAGTTAGGCCAAGCGATTTCTCATCCACAAAGCACTTCTTCTCGGGACGGCTTTGGGGTTTGTGCAAACGTGAGTGTTCGATGCCGTAGGGGCGCAAGGCAAATCGCAGCCGGTGTAAAAATCCCTCGCTTTGCGGAGAGGGCTTGGCGGGCTTGAAGTTAGAATTCGACCTGCAGTGCCGCCCCTTGAATTCCCTGTCCCAACAGGGGTACCACGCTCACCCTCGACTTCTCACGCCGCAGCTTATTGAGCTTGACCACCGTCTTGCCCACCACCGTCCCGATGACTGCCCCGAGAAACACGTCAGAGGCCCAATGCTTGTTGTCGTAGATCCGGGTCGCCGATGCCGCGCCCGCCAGTCCATAGGTGAGGATGGAAACGGCTGGATGGGGGAAATGCTCGGCGAGGGTCGATGCGACGGCGAAGGCCTCGGCCGCGGTGAAGGAGGGGAAGGAGCTGCCGAGGGTGTATGGGTCGTAGTACTTCGGTCCCAGGTTCCTATCCGGACGAGCGCGACCCGTGAAGAACTTCATGGGCATCGAGAACACGCCGACCGCGATTAGGGTCGACTCCAGGGCATCGGCCCCTGCGGCCTTTAACTTCGGTTGATCGAACGCGTAGCCGGTTCCCGCCATGAGCGCAACGAAGGCGGCCGGAACGATCTCCTCGAAGGGCCGGAAGATGCTCGCGATCGTATCGCTCGTATTGCTGTGATTCTTCTGAATGAAGCCGTGGATCCCTTTGTCCGCGAACATCAGGCCCGCGGTAGTCGCACCCACCCCAAAGAAAGTGAGCCAGTCGCGGGTATCCCATTCGAGGGGGGAGGTCAACATCGTCCCGGTATCCTGGAACACGCGCTTCAGATAGTTCACCGACACCACCTCATCAGGGTCAATGTCGGGTGGCAGCTCGGCCCGGGGTTCCGGTGGGGGCGTCATGGGCCGCAGGGCTTCCGAGCGGGACTGCCGCCCGATCTGCCCCTTCTCCAGGGCCGAAAAGCTGTAGGTGGCCTCCAGGCGGACGATCTGGTTGTTCGCCCGCTGGCCGGCGACGAAATCCTGGTTGTCAATCCGCTCGTACCGGTAGCCCAGGAGCAAGCTCAAGGCCGGAATCGGCCGGTAGCTGATATCGACCCCCGCGTACGTCCGCTGCTCACGCGGAAGAGTCACCTGGGCTTCCTCGGTTGACCCCACCTTCGCGAAGCCGAATTCCGACCCGATCTGGAGATTCGGCAGGACGCGCTCGGCCAGGCGGAGATAGAGGTCTTGCCCCTTGGTCCCCATGTAATGGGCAATGGGGAAGCCCTGATAGGAGAGACCATCGGGATAGGTAGCACTGGTATAGTTGATCGAGGTGCTCGTGGCCCATTCCACGCGCAGTTCGGTGTCGTCCCGCTGGAGGAAATTGGGCAGGTACAGGCCCACCATGTAGGCTGGCTTTAACGGCCAGACGATGTTACTGCAGCAGGTGTCGGTCACCTCCATCTCGGCGTAGAGCGCGAGATCGCGGGCCAGGGGGAATACGCGATCCACATCGTGCAGCCGGAGAGTGCCGTCGACCGTGTAGATCTGCTCCGTGTGGAACTTGCTACTGGGATTAGGATTGTCGTAGACGAGCGCCTCGAGATAGTTGAGGGTGCTCATGGGAGGTCGCCCTTGGCCGCCCATCTCCACCGTCCGGGCCGCCCCCAGCTCGAGGAGCGACAAGGGCGAGAAATCTACACGCCAGGAGCCCAGGAGGGCGTGCGGATGAACCTGGTTCGCGTCCAGGCGCGCGTACAGCAGTTCCAGGCGCGTCGGCCCGAGATACTTCAGGAAGCCGGGGAGGAGCATGGGCTCGGCCGTCCCGATCCGGACCTGGTCCAGGGGTGGGGCGTTATCGCCGAAGATCATACTTCCGTGATAGCCCGGCCCCCACCAGATCGACTCGCGCCCGATGCGCAGGGCCAGGTTGTTGAGTTTCAGCTTGAGGTAGCCTTCGACGACTCGGCCGGTCTGGTCGGTCTTGTCCATCTGGAATTCGGGATGGATGTAGCCGCTGAGGAAGTCGTGAATCTGCAGGTAGGAATCGAAACCCACGGTTCCATCGTACCCCTTGGCGAGCTTCAAACCTTGGGAGTTCTCGGGGTTTACGTCCTGTTTGGCGTAGAACGCGCGAGCTTGGAGGTGAGAGAGAGGCTGGATGCTCAGCCACGGCTGGCCCGCGAATTCGTCCTTGCCGTTCCGTACGGCCATGGCCTCCAACTCCGGCGCGAACTCCTCCATGAGATCATAGAGTACCGGCTCGAGATCTGAACGGTGCGCGAAGCGTCCACCCTCATCCTCCTGGATCTTTCGAAGGGCGGTAGCCACTACGCGGGCCATCTCGATGCGGCTCATGG
>JBIOJT010000232.1:0-7638 GCA_044451055.1 Methylomirabilales bacterium (SeqCode) | reverse complement strand
CCCGAGATCTGGGAGCAGACTCAGGGCCGGATCGATGCCTTCGTCGCCTCGCAGGGGACGGGCGGGACGATCACGGGGGTCGGCCGGTTCCTTCGCGAGCGGAACTCCCGGGTGCGCCTGTACGCCGTGGAACCGGCGGAGTGCGCCATCCTGGCCAGGCGCAGGTGGGGTCCTCACGGGATCGAGGGGATTGGCGACGGCTTCGTCCCAAAGGACCTGGACCTTTCCATCCTCACAGGCGTGATCACGACGACCACTGATGAGGCGATCGAGACCGCCAGGCGGCTGTCGCGAGTGGAAGGGATCTTCTGCGGGACCTCCTCGGGGTGCAACGTGGCCGCCGCCGTCAAGCTGGCCAGGCGTCGCCCGGAGATCGGGCGGATCGTGGTCATGATCAATGACACCGGGCAGCGCTACTTCAGCACGCCGCTCTGCGAGAGCGCAAAACATGTGGAGGTGCCGGAGCGGGATCACCGCCTGGACTCGCACTCGCAGAGCGAACTGGACAAGCACCAGTCGCGCTTCGAGATTATTGAATAGCCCCCTCCGAGGCCGGGCAGGATCAGCGAGCGAAGTTGGGCGATGGACCGGATCCGGCAGAGGCGTCCTGTCTTCCCGGCCGAAACATCTGTGGAATTTGTGGATACGAAAAGTCGGGTCTTCCATCCGCCGCATGGCGGCTCCGCGGACCATGGTGAAGCCCACGGAGAGCCCCCACGCCACGAGGGCCAGCCAGGCCAGGAATCCCGAGAATGCGGCCAAGCGCAGGAGGCCGCCATGGAGATGAGGCCCCCCCAACTCGGCCGTGCGGAAGAGGACAGCTAGGGCGAGGGACCAGAAGGCCACCGAGCGGGCCCGAGGAATGGCTATCCGAACGCCCTCGATGACCGGAACAAAACGAAACCCCATGGCGCAGATCATGCCGATCATGAAACCGACCGTGAGCAGATGGAGCGTGGCGTCGCCCAGGAGACCGTGCGCGGGCTCGCCGGCGAGCTTGGACATTGCATCCACGAGCATGCCCACCGCGGCCAGTCCGGCGCAGGCGAATGCGAACCGGAAGAATCGCGCCTCGATTCGATCACGGTGAAGGGCGATGGCGTGCCTGGGCTCCGACTGCCAGGCGCCCACCGCCACGCTGCCGGCAATGAGGCTGATCACCAACCCCACGTCCGCCAGCGCCCGGAGAATCTGGACAGCCGATGAGGTCGAGGGAAAGCTCTCTGCCAAGACGGCGAGCAGCGCGCCACCATTGAGACCAACCAAGGCCGGGACGCCCATGCGGCCCACCCTGCGCCCGGTGATGAACATCGGGACTGCACGCATGGCGACGCCCAGCACCCAGCCCAACACCCCTCCGTACAGGCTCATGACGTAGAACCCCGGGGCCGAGGCCATCAACGCGGAATCAGAATCGGCGGCAGCAGAGACGGCCGCCATCGTCTCGCTGGCCAGGGCGATTGTGAACCACCACGATCCGGTGACCATCAGCCAGTCCGAGGAAAACCGCGGCTGGGTCGCACGCAGACCTGCGCCGACCCAGGTGGCGAAGATCGCAAAGGCCAGGGTCTCGGCCATTCCTGAGGCGATCCACAGAGAGTGGGCCGCTGCGCCAGCAGCAACCGTCCCAGCGACCCGGCCGACAAGGCCCGCGAAGGCGAGGCTGAGGATCCAGATGGCCGAGGCCGGCCGATGGATGGACCGATGAGCGAACCGCGGGATCAGGTGGTGCCCCACACCCATGATGAGAACGCCTGCGAAACCGAAGATCTGCAGATGCGCGTGCAGCCGCAGCCATACACCTGGTATGGGTCCGGGCGCGGCGAAGAGGCGATACAGGGTGATCGCCCCGATCGGCGCGGCCACGCCGAGTGTCGCCGCCAAGGCCAAGAGGGCGAAGGGACGGAAGATCGGAGTCTCAAGCGAGTCGGCGGGTGGAATGACGCCCTGATCCCGGGCTTCACGAGCGGCGCGGCGACTGGTACAACGCCTTCCAAGGAAGCTCTCCGGAGAAGGAATTTGCACTGGCGTAAGTTTGGGATTATTCTGCGGGCTCATGGTAACAGGATAGGCCCCACCCGAGTGGGTTGTCTGCGACTCTTATCCCATCTACCCGGTGATCCGGGAATGAGGAGGCACAATGGACCAGGCAGAACGCGACCGTTACCTTGACATCATCCGATCTACGCCGGACCGGTTGAAGGGAGCTCTGGCCGGTGTCCCCAGGAAATTCCTCATGTGGCGGCCGGCGCCCGGCAAGTGGTCCATCCACGAAATCGTGTGCCACATGCGCGACGCGGAACGGGATGGATACCTGTATCGGTACCGAAAAACCCTGGCCGAAGTCAATCCCATCTTACCCGACGTGGACGGGGACAAGCTGGCCCTGGAGCGGCAGTACGGTCGCATGAATCTCCGCGAGGTCGTGCGGGACTGGCGCGCGGCGCGGAAGGAGGTCCTGGCAGTTCTCAAGAAGATCAGGGGGGAGCAGTGGCAGCGAACCGGAACCCATGAGTCGCTTGGCCCGATGTCCCTCGCGATCATCCTGGAGCGGCAGGCGCTGGGGAACGACGAGGCGCATCTCGGTCAGATCGAAAACATCAAGAAGCGCTGGGAGATTCTCTCGAAGCTCCAGGAAACACCAAAGACTCTGGCATCCCTGCTCCAAGGCGTTCCCGATGAGGTCCTCCGGCGAAAGCCCGCGCCGGAGAAATGGTCCATGCTGGAGATCGCCTGCCACCTGCGGGACGTGGAACAGCTCTTCCTCGAGCGCTATGCCAAGATGGCCAATCACGACCGGCCGGCACTCCGGATGATCAATCAGGACGAGCTGGCGGTCGCCCTGAAATACAACGAGGACGATCCGGCTGCTGTCATCCGGGAGTTCCGAGCGCTTCGCGCGGAGACAATCTCCCTGCTATCTGCGCTGGCATACCAGTCGTGGCAGCGGATTGGCCTGCATCCCAAGCGGGCCGAATTCACGATCGCCGGCCAGGTGGACATTCAGGTGAGGCATGACGCCAACCATCTGAACCAGATCCGCGCGTTGCGCGAAAGGTTCGGACCGGCGCAGCCCACCCGAGAGGAGGTCAGGGGCTCGAAACAAGAGTAAGAAAAAGCTGGCGATGGCTGTGGCGTCCCAGATAGACTCCTTCTAGGAGACGGCTGACCGGCGGCGTCGCCGCGATCTCTCATCCCGGCCTCGGTGGCATGGAGCGCAGGATGGTGTGGATAGCCGCGGCATCGCACGAGTATCCGAGAGGGAACCATTAATGCCTAGTCGCCTGACGTTCCGTCGGCTTTTCCGCAACTGGACCAGCCTGATCGGGGCCCTGATCGTCGGCATCAGCCTCACGGTCAACATCTTCCTGCTCATCGTTGACTTCCTGGCACCCCGCCAGAACCCATACGTTGGCATCGTCACGTACATGATCCTCCCGGGGATCACCCTGGCTGGACTGGCCGTTGTGTTCGTTGGAGCCGGGGTCCGCTACCACAAACTGCGTCACGGCCGTGAGGTGGTGGAACTCCCGCAGCTCGATCTCAACATACCTCGTCACCGCGTCATTCTGGGCACAACCTTCGTGCTGATCATCGGCTTCCTGGGGTTTTCCGCCGTGGGCGGGTATCAGGCCTACCATTTCAGCGATTCGGTGGAATTCTGCGGGCAGGCCTGCCACACGGTGATGCGCCCCGAGTTCACCGCCTACCAGGGCTCGCCCCACGCCCGAGTCGCCTGCGTCGAATGTCACATCGGCCCTGGGGCGGAATGGTTCGTCAAGGCGAAGATTTCCGGCGTGTACCAGGTCTACTCGGTGCTTTTCAACAAGTTCTCGCGCCCGATCCCCACGCCGATCAGTAACCTGCGCCCGGCACAGGAGACCTGTGAGCAGTGCCACTGGCCGGCAAAGTTCTGGGGGGAGCAGCTCGCCATCCGGATCCACTACGGCTCGGACAAGAGCAACACGCGCCGGGAAGTCCCGCTTCTGGTCAAGACTGGCGGGGGATCGATAAAGGGGCTGAGCCAGGGGATCCACTGGCACATGAACATCGCCAACAAGATCTGGTACGTGGCCACGGATAAGCGGCGTCAGGTAATTCCCTGGGTGCGAAGCGAGGAACCGAACGGGAAGGTCACCGAGTTCGTCTCTACGGTGAACCCGATCACCCAGGAGCAGCGCAAGAACGGCGAAATGCGGCGGATGGACTGCATGGACTGCCACAATCGCCCCAGCCATCGCTATCTGCCGCCGGGGCGCGCGCTGGACTCGTCTTTCCAGGCGGGCCGCATCCCCACCGATTTGCCTTACATCAAGAAGGTGGCAGTCGAGGCCATGGTCCAGCCCTTCGCCACCACGGCCGAGGCGAACCAGAAGATCGAACAGTACATCCGCGAGTTCTACGCCAAGGAATATTCCTCCGTGGTCGAGCAGCACGGGGACAGGCTTCGGCCGGCCATTGAGGAGGTGAAGCGGGTCTACGGGCAGAACTTCTTCCCCGAGATGCGCGTCAACTGGCGAGATTACCCGGATGATATTGGGCACCGGGAGTTCCCCGGGTGCTTCCGGTGCCACGACGGCAAGCACCTGAGCAGCGACGGGCGCCTCATCCCGAAGGACTGCGACACCTGCCACGAGTTCCTGGAAACGGGAAAGGATGGGAGCTTCATCCGGGTGGAGGCGACCCCCGCCTTCGCCCACCCTTGGAAGCTGGGCGGCAGGCACGCCGAGATCCTGTGCGACGCCTGCCACTCCGGCGGACCGGCCAAGCCGGCCACTTGCCGGGGATGCCACAACATTTCTGCCGCGGGCGCTCCCATGGCCGAGATGCAGTGCAAGCAGTGCCACCTCAAGGAGCAGCGCCTCCGGCCGGTGGTGAAATGCACGATGTGCCATGCGGACCTGGGCGGGCTGCACAAGGCCTCGATGCATCGCGGTGCCGGCTGCACCGCGTGCCATGCCCCGCACGCGTGGTCGCCTGAGCCGCGGAAGGCGTGCCTGGCGTGCCATGCCGACAAGGCGGAGCACAATCCCGGCCCCGCCTGCGCCGAATGCCATGCGTTCCGGGCTAGAGCGGGTACGGCAGCATCGACGAGGTCAGGCCCGCCTCCCATCACGTTCCCGGCCGATCCCGGCTCGCCGGGCCCCGTCACCTTCGAGCACGCGAAGCACCTCGCTCGCGGCGCCCAGTGCGCCGACTGCCATCCCAGGCTGTTCCAGATGCAGAAGGGCGGCATCACGCTGACCATGGACGAGATGGGGGCGGGGAAGTTCTGCGGGGCGTGCCACAACGGCCAGCAGGCCTTCGCCGCGATGGATGGCGACCAGTGCCTCACCTGCCATAAGGGTTCTTGAGCGGCGGGTGGCAGCGAGGACAGGGCGCAGGGGCGCGCGTGCGGATCTTCTACGGGTGGGTCGTCGCCGGGGTCGTGTGCTTGTCGTGGGCGATCTCCGCTGGCCCCCGGCAGGCTTTCTCCGTGTTCCTGCCGGCTTTCCTCCAGGAGTTCGGCTCGAGCCGAACGGCCACCTCGGCCGTCTTTTCCATCCACATGACCGCGTATGCCCTGGGCGGCTGGGCGCTCGGGGCCCTGGTGGATCGTCTGGGCCCCCGACGCGTGATCGCCTGGTGCACCGCGACCTGGGCCATCACCCTCCTCCTGTGCGGCCTCACCCAGAACCTCTGGCAGCTCTACCTGGTCTATGGGGTGGTGGGGGGTATCGCCACCTCGGGCCTGGCTTACGTCTCCAATAACACCCTCCTCTCCCGGTGGTTCATCCGGTACCGGGGGATGGCCATGGGCATCTCGCAGGCCGGCGTGCCCCTGGGCGCTGCCGTCTTCGGGGCCTTGAGCCAGGCTGGCGTCGGGCGATTCGGTTGGCGATGGACCCACGCCGGATTCGGGCTGGTCGTGGCCGCAACGGCCCTGCCCCTGACCCTCAGCTTCATCCGGGACGACCCGAGGGAGAAAGGCCTTGCGCCGGATGGAATCCCGCCCGGGAGAGAGGGACGGCGGGGCGCGGTGTTCCCCACGTCGCCCCTTGAGGGCCGGGGCTTCACCGGCACCGGCATTCCCCGGGGATACTGGCCCGTGTTCGGGGCCAATATCCTGCGGGGGATGGTCATGTATGCGATCTTCGTCCACCTGGTCGTCTACTTGGTGGATGCCGGGTTCAGCAAGATGGCAGCCGCCTCCCTCTTCTCGCTGGGATCGTTCATCGCCGTGCCCTCGGGCCTTGCCGCCGGGGCCATCTCGGACCGGGTTGGACGCCCGCGGGCATATGCGGGGATCGCCGGCCTCTACGTCATCGCCTACGTGTCGCTCCTCCTCGTCCGCGATCCGTCCCGGACGGTGACGCTGGCCTTTTTCATCCTTGCCTGGGGGATGGCGGGGGGCGGCGGGCCCCCGGTGTTCGCCGCCTTCCTCTCGGACCGCCTCCAGGGTCCGCGCTTGGGATATCTCTTGGGCCTGCAGAACATCGCGTTCGGCCTGGGGGCGATGCTCGGTCCACTCCTGGCCGGGGCACTCTTCGACCTGCTGGGAGGGTACGCCGTCACCTTCGTCCTGATGATGGCCGCCATGATCGTTTCCTCGGCCATCGTATCCGTCTCCGGCAACCGCCTGCCGGAACGGGCGGGGTAATCCTTCAGCCGGACGCCCCCGCTCTCGCGTTCATCCCATTGCGCCGACCAGACTTGTCCTTGTGGTGCGCCCCGGCTTCAGACCTCCATCGCTCCCATGTTCTCTCGGAGCGTGTTGAGTCGGGGCATGGTAGGTTCCCCCGAGCACGTCCCATTTTCCCCTTGACCCGGATATTGATCTGGAGTAGGAGATTTCCGTACTATGAACGAAGTTTCACATATGGAACATTGGGGCATCTGGGGATCGCCCGGGAACATCCCTGGGTCCTGCGAGGTCAGCGTGGCTGCGCGCGCTTCTCATCGGGGTGAGGCACGGACAGAGACCCATGCGCTTATGGTCTTCCGCGCGGGGAGATGGCCTGCGCAGTTTTTCCCCACCACCTCATCATTAGACGAAAGGAGGATGTCATGAAACGGGTGCTCTGGATCACCGCACTGTTCCTCTGCGTCACACTCCTCGGGAGCAGCGCATTGGCTGCGGACAAGATTGTGCTCAAGAAGTACCCCGACCTAAAACTGGGATTCCTCAACGTCAACTTCATCAAGCAGTGGCCGCTCGGCGTGGAAAGCGCAAAGAAGGCGATCGATTTCGCCAACGAGCAGGGATTCTGGTGGATCGAGATTCGCGATCCTTTCGCGACCCTCACGCTGGCGGAGTGCAAGGAACTTGCGACCTACGCCAAGCAACGGGACATCGAAGTGGCCTATGCCATGAACATCGGGCTCCTGGATCCGAACTTCTGGGAGGTCTTCTCGCGCGGCCTGGCCAATGCTGCCGTCTTTGACGGCCCGCGGACGATCCGCACGGCGGGCCCGGGCCTGGAGTTTGCGACCAACGAGAAGAAGACGCACTGGACCTTTGCCGAGCTGCAGCAGGCGGTGGCGACGGCGAACGAGGCCGCCAACATGGCCAAGGCGTTTGGGCTGCAGTATGTCGTGGAGAACGGGGTGGAGGCGATCAAAGGCGACGGCGTCAGCACCTTCGGCACGGTGGAGCTG
>JBIOJT010000231.1:0-7691 GCA_044451055.1 Methylomirabilales bacterium (SeqCode) | reverse complement strand
CGGGGGGCGGCCCGGCCGGTCCGCCCCCCGTGCGTAGTGGGGACGCGGTGCAAGCCGACTACTTGGCGAAACGATTCGGTGTTTTTCTGGTGATCGTGTGGCTGGCGGCCACTCTCAATTTCTTCCTGCCCCGATTGTCCGGCCAAGACCCCGTCAGGGTCAAGCTCCTCCAGCAAGCGCAACTCGGAGGCTACGTTCAGACCGGCATCGAGGCCATGGTGAAGGAGTATGAAACGCGGTTTGGTCTGGATAAGCCGTTGTGGAGACAGTACCTCACCTACCTTCACGACGTGGCGCGGCTGGATTTCAACTACTCCATAGCGAACTACCCGCGGACGGTGAAGGAGATGATCGCCGAGGCCATTCCCTGGACCGTCGGCCTGCTGGGCACGACGACGCTACTGTCCTTCAGCATCGGGACGGTCCTGGGCGCCCTCCTGGCCTGGCCCAGAGCGCCTCGGTGGATGCGTTTCCTCATGCCCCCATTGTGGGCGCTTCACGCGATTCCCTTCTTCCTCTTCGGCCTCATCCTGATGTACCTGTTGGCTTTCCGGATCAAATTGTTGCCAATGTTCGGCGGCTATAGCGCCGGCGCCTTTCCGGGCCTGACCCTGGAATTCATGGGCGACGTGATGAAGCACGCGATCCTGCCCGCGCTGTCGATCATTCTCGTGGCGACAGGGGGATGGGCCCTGGCGATGCGCGGGATGATGGTCACAACCCAGGGCGAGGACTACGTGATCTTTGCCGAGGCGAAGGGGCTCAAAAGCCTTACCATCTTCCTGCGCTACTGCGTGCGGAACGCGATTCTCCCCCAGACCACCGCCCTGGCGCTGGCCCTGGGACAGATCCTCTCGGGGGCGGTTCTGGTCGAGGTGATCTTTGGCTATCCCGGCATCGGCACGGTGCTTTTCCTGGCTATTCGGGAGAACGACCACTTCCTCATCCAGGGGATCGTCTTCACGGTGGTCGTGGCGCTGGGACTGGCGACGTTACTGCTCGATGCGATGTATCCCTGGCTCGACCCCCGGATCACCTACCGGAGGAAATAGTCCCACCATGGGGCAGGCGACGACACCACCGCGACCCACTTCGGGGACTGCACGACCGGGAAAGTTGACGGCTCTCTGGCGCTACATGCGCCGCAATATCTCGCTTGTCGTAGGGATCATACTCCTTTCGGGGCTGGTTCTGTTCGTGGGAATAGGCCATATCGTCGTGGACACGAGTAAGTCTAGGGCATTGTCGGCGCCCATACTCCAACCACCCTCTTTCAAGTACCCCTTTGGGACGGACCGGCAAGGCCGAGACTTGCTGGCCGTTATGGTGGCGGGGACGCCGCTCACCTTGCGAATCGGGTTCATCGCCGGCTTCCTTGGCGTCGGCATAGGAGCAATCCTGGGATTTGTTTCCGCATACTACCGGGGAAAGGTCGACGTCATCATTCGCGGCATCGCAGACATTGGCCTCACCGTGCCGGGACTGCTGGTGCTGATCATCATTGCGGTCTCGATCAAGGAAGGCCTGACGGTCGACCAGATGGCGATTATCGTGGCCTCCCTGGCATGGCTGAATCCCACGCGAACCATCAGGGCCCAGGTGCTGAGCCTCAGGGAGCGAGGGTACGTCGAGGTGGCGCGCCTTTCGGGCATGAGTGGGCCGGGGATCATCTTCAAGGAACTGATGCCCAACCTCCTGCCCTACTTGGCGGCGACGCTGGTGAACGCCGTGTCCAATGCCATCCTGGCCTCCATCGGCCTGGAGGTCCTGGGCCTTGGGCCCATCGAGTCCCCCACCTTGGGCATGACCCTGTACTGGGTCAACTATAACGCGGCGCTCATCAATGGCTGGTGGTGGTGGTGGACGGCGCCCATCGTCATCATCCTCGTCGTCTTTCTCGGTCTCTTCTTCCTCACCGTGGGACTCGACGAGATCGCGAACCCCCGGCTCAGGAGGGCAGTGTGAAGGCAGATGTCCTCCGAGTGCACGGCCTGGTGGTGCACTACCACACCCCACTTGGCGCCGTGAAGGCCGCGGACAACATCAGCTTCAGCCTCAAAGCAGACGAGCGGCTGGGCTTCGCCGGGGAATCCGGCTCAGGTAAGTCCACGATGGCTCTCGCCATCCTCCGCATGATCAAGCCCCCGGGCCGGATCGAAGCGGGGGAGGTCTGGTTGAACGGCCTGAACGTGATGACCCTCTCTGAAGAGGAGATGCGCCAGTTACGGCTGGCCCGGATCGCCATGGTCCCGCAGGGGTCAATGAACTCGCTGAACCCGGTGATGCGGATCCAGGACCAGATCGCCGACGCGCTGAGGGATCATGGGGCAGGGTTGTCCAAGCGGCACGTGGGGGAGCGGGTCCGCGACCTCCTGCAATCGGTCGGGCTGCGGCCGGAAGTCGCCACCATGTTTCCGCATGAACTGAGCGGAGGGATGAAACAACGGGCCTGCATCGCCATCGCCATCAGCCTCCGTCCCAAGGTCATCATCGCCGACGAGCCCACGTCCGCCCTGGACGTGGTGGTCCAGAAGCAGGTGATGGAGACGCTGGCCAGGGTCCAGAAGGACCTGGAAGCCTCCGTGATCCTGGTGGGGCACGACATGGGGCTGGTGGCGCAGTTCGTGGACCGACTCGGTGTGATGTATGCCGGAAAACTAGTCGAGGTGTCTCCGGTCCGAGACATCTTCACGAAACCGCTCCACCCGTATACCCAGATGCTCATCGCCAGCCTTCCCTCGCTCGAACGGAAAGGGACCTTCCGGGGCATCCCGGGACTTCCCCCGCTGCTGCGCGACCTGCCGCCGGGGTGCGCCTTCCATCCCCGATGCCCCCATGCCTTCGATCGCTGTCAGACGGACGAGCCACTCTCCAGAGAAGTGCGGCCGAATTCCTGGGCCGCCTGTCACTTGCTGCCATGACGACACTGCTCGAGGCCCGGCACGTGACCAAGATTTTCGGTGGAGGCATGTTCGAGCGGAGATCCACCGTGGCCCTGGAGGATTTCTCGCTCACCATCGACAGCGACCGGCCCTCCATCACGGCGGTGGTGGGGGAGAGCGGCAGTGGAAAGACCACGTTGGCTCGCCTGCTCCTGGGCCTGGTGACGCCGACGCGAGGGCAGGTCCTTTACGAAGGACGGGACCTGCAGAGCATGTCGCAGACGGATTGGCGCGCCTTCCGCCGGGATGTGCAGGTGATCTTCCAGGACCCCTACGAGGTGTACAACCCCTTCTATCGGGTGGACCACGTCCTCACCACGCCCGTGGCCAAGTTCAAACTGGCGGGGACCAAGGCAGAAGCGCGCGCCGTGATCGACGATGTCCTGAAGGCCGTGGGGTTGCGCACCGAAGAGACGCTGGGCCGCTTCCCGCACCAGTTGAGCGGTGGGCAGCGCCAGCGGGTGATGGTGGCGCGGGCCCTGCTGCTGCGTCCCCGCCTGATCCTGGCCGACGAACCCGTGTCGATGGTGGACGCCTCCCTCCGAGCCAGCATCCTGGGGTCGCTGCGCAAGATGAACGTGGAGCGGGGGATCTCCATCGTCTACATCACACACGATCTCGCGACGGCGTATCAGATCAGCGAAAATATCGTCGTGTTGTATCGAGGCTCCGTGGCGGAGGCGGGCGACGTGGAGCTCGTGGTCAAGCGACCACAACACCCGTACACGCAGCTACTCATCTCGTCCATCCCCGTGGCCAGCGCCGAGCGGACGTGGACCGCCGAGACGGCCGCAGGCCCGGCGATCCAGGCGGCCGGGAGCACTGGATGCAAGTTTGCCGACCGGTGCCCATCCGCCACGTCGCCGTGCCTCCAGGCCGCGCCACCGTTCTTTCAGACCGATCGGTATCGCGCCGTAGCCTGTTACCTGTACCAGAGTGCCCCCGTGCTCTCGGTGGAAGACATGGTGAGCGTATTCGCTGGGTCAGGCAAGACAGCTCCTGTTGGTTCGGGCGGCACCGCGATGGCTCCGTAGGAGCCTCCTGTATTCTCCCACTGGCGGAGGAGGTCGGGAAAATGAAAAACATCTTCACGTCTCTCGGTCTGAGTCTGATCATAGGCACACTCCTGTCACAGGGGCACGCGGCTGGAGCGCAGATGAAATCCGATTATGTCGAAATCAAGCGCCAAGCATTTCAAAAGGTGGTGGACGGGAAACCGGTGGATCTCTACAGGCTGAAGAACAGCAACGGCATGGTGGTCAAGATCACCAACCAAGGCGCCAAGATCGTCCAGGTGTTGGTACCGGACCGGAAGAATCAGATGGGCGACGTGGTTCTGGGGTACGAGACCATTGATCAGTATGTGGCCGGTCGGGCGACGTTTGGAGCCGTGGTGGGCCGCTTCGCCAACCGCATCGGGAAAGGACAATTCACCCTGAATGGGAAGCAGTACCAGCTCCCCATCAACAACGGTCCCAATCATCTGCACGGCGGGAGAGGAACCCAGTTCCGGGTCTTTGATGCGAAGCAGATCGACGACAGGACCCTACAGCTGAATTACTATTTCAGGGACGGAGAAGAGGGGTATCCCGGAAACACCAACTTCAAGGTGGTGTACTCCTTAACCGACGACAATGAGCTCACAATCACCTATGAGGCCGTCACGGATCAACCTACCGTCATCAATTTCACCAACCATTCCTTTATCAATCTTGCCGGCGAGGGGCGGGGAGACATCCTGGACCACGAACTGACGATCAACGCCGACCGGTTCACGCCATACGACAGCACTGCGATACCCACGGGAGAAGTGCGGGAGGTGAGAGGCACCCCGATGGATTTCGCCCGTTCCACACGAATAGGCGCCAGAATCAACGAGGACTACGAGCAGTTGAAATTCGGCACGGGATACGATCACAACTATGTGCTCAACAAGGCCGGCGGGGAGTTGAGCTTTGCCGCGCGATTGTACGATCCCTCCTCTGGCCGCATCATGGAAGTGTATACGACCCAACCCGGAATGCAGGTCTATACAGGGAATTTCCTCACTGGCAAGGACATTGACATTGGGAAGGGTGGAAAGGCCTATGGAATCCGGGGGGCCGTCTGTTTGGAAACGCAGCATTTCCCGGACTCACCCAATAAGCCCAACTTCCCCACGACTGTGTTGAATCCCGGGCAATGGTTCACTTCCACGACGATGTTCAGATTTTCGCCCAAGTTTTCCGCGGGTCAGGATTAGCAGGATGCTGAAAAACCCGTTTTCGCCCAGGCTGCTCAAAAAGGTCCAGATGCAAGGCGGCGCACCGGGTACCCGTCCGCGAGGATGGGTGCAGGTGCGAGGCGTACTCAGTCCGTACGTCGCAGCGCCGCGCGAGCGCGCCAACGCCGCAGATGGGCCTTTTTCAGCAGCCTGTTAGAAGCCTCACAGTCAAGGTGGAGGAGACACTCTTGACCGACCCTCGACCGTCAACAGTCCGACCGATCCGGCTTGGGATCATCGGCACCGGTCTTGCGGTGAAGAAGCTCCACTGGCCGGCCCTGGCCAGGATGGCGGATCGATTCGCCGTCGTCGCCTTCGCCAATCGCACTCGCTCGACCGCCGAGGAGTTCGCGGCCCTCGCCAATCTCTCCATGAACGACTATACTGCCGACTATTCCGACCTGCTCCGGCGGGACGACGTCGAAGCCGTGCTGGTCTGCGTCCCCATCCCGCGGCTCCTCTTTATCACGCGCGACTGTCTCGCGGCCGGCAAGCACGTCATCTGCGAGAAGCCGCCGGGCGTGGACCTCGCCGAGGCGCGCCAATTCATGGCGCTGGTTGACCAATACCCACGCCAGAAGATCATGATGACCGAGAACTTCTTCTACCGCGACGACCTGCGCCTGGCGCGTTCGCTCGTGGAGGCAGGCGCCATCGGCCGGCCCCAGCTTCTCCTCGAGCGCTGGGTGGACCGGCTGGTGCCGACGCCCGGCGAGTACTCGATGACCCCGTGGCGCTACAAACCGGAGTACCGTGGCGGGCCTCTGCTCGACGGCGGCGTGCACTCCATCGCCACGATTCGCCTCCTCGGCGGGGACATCACCCACCTGTATGCCCGCACCGAGTGGATCAACGTGACGATGGATGCCCCGAGCGCCATGCTGATGACCTTCGGTCTTGCCGGCGGGGCGAGCGGCAACTGCATCTGGGGTTTTCTTGGCAACCCCGTCCTGGACGAGATCAGGGACACGCGCCTGTACGGCAGCGGAGGCGCCCTCATCGCCTCCCGGGGACGGGCGAGGGTCATCCGCGCCGATGGCTCGATCGAAGAGTATCGGGTCGAGCCGACCGACTCCGGGCACTATAATATGTTCCTGGATTTCCACGACGCCCTCGTGCACGGTGAGCCGATGGTGGCCACCGTCCGCCAGTGCTTCGAGAACATGCTGGTCGTGCTGCAGGCGCTCGAATCGGCTGAGAAGGGTCACCGGACCGAGGTGGTCGCCGCCGGCGTGCCGCCCGCCGCGAGAGGGGTGCCCCTCTGGCGGCCACGCGGTGCGAGCGGACTGTTCGACGGACTGCCGTGTCAGGTGATACAGATTCCCTCGTCACGGACATGATTCGTCCGAGAAGTAAGATGCAAGGCGGCGCACCCATCCGAAGGATGAGTGCCGCAGATGGGCCTTGTTCAGCAGCTTGATAGAAAGGAGATATCGATGTCGCGACCCAAAATCTACGTGGCCAGGGCAGTGTCTCCCAGCGTCCTCGCCCGACTCCGCGAGGTGGGGGAGACTCGTGCCTGGGAGGGGCCTGACCGGTGCCCCGCCGATGTCTTGGAGAAGGAAATTGCGGATGTAGATGCCGTCCTGGGTACCCATCGCTGGACGGCCACGTTGATGGACAAGGCGCCGCGCCTGCGCCTCATCGCCCTGACCTCGGTCGGATTCGACATGGTGGACATCGACGCGGCTACGCAGCGTGACATCCTCGTGACCAACACGCCGGATGTGCTCACCGATACCGTCGCGGACTTGACGTTCGCCCTGATGCTGGCAGCAGGACGGCGGATCTGCGAGATGGACCGCTGGCTGCGCGAAGGGCAGTGGAAGGATGCCGGGGTGACTCCCATGGCGTGGGACATCCATCATGCGACGCTGGGGATCATTGGTCTGGGCCGCATCGGTTCGGCCGTGGCCCACCGGGCGCTTGCCTTCCACATGAAGGTGCTCTACTACGACACGGTCCGCAAGAAGGATCTGGAGAAGCAGCATGGCTATCAGTTCGTCGATCGGGAGACCTTGCTTCGACAGGTGGACTTCGTCACGCTCCACGTGCCGCTTGTCCCCGAAACCAAGGGGATGATGGGGGCGGCGCAGTTGGCCCTGATGAAGCCGACCGCGTTCTTGATCAATTCCTCTCGGGGGCCCGTCGTTAACGAGCGGGCCCTGATCACGGCTCTGCAGGAGGGTCGGATCGCCGGCGTCGGGCTGGACGTGTTCGAAAAGGAACCCGTCGACCTGGCGAATCCTCTCCTGAAGATGGAGAACGTGGTCATCCTTCCGCACGTCGGGAGCGCCACCGAGGTGACCCGCAGGGCCATGCTGGACCTGGCAATCAACAACGTCTTGACGGTTCTGCAGGGCAAGCCGCCGCTCACGCCCGTAAATCCTGAGGTCCTCTCCAGGAAAAAGAAGTAGGGCGGGCATTCCTTCGGAGGGTGGGGTTATGGACTCGCTCAATCTCGGGCTCGACGGCAAGATCGCCAT
>JBIOJT010000230.1:0-7693 GCA_044451055.1 Methylomirabilales bacterium (SeqCode) | reverse complement strand
TGCCCCCGAGCAGGCAGTTTCTTAGGAGGGTCCGTGGGGAGGGGTGAGCCCTTGCCGCGGGTCCTGTGCAAGGGCGAGGGCCTTCCCCGCGAACGAAGCAGCGCGGGGAACGGTGTAGCCATTATTCCGCGCTGCGTAGTAGCGGCGATGACCCTTACCGGGATGCGTCCGAATGCGCTCCTTCTCCTCTGGGAAGGCCGGGCCTCGTCGAGGCCTCTTGCCGGATCAGACCGAGATAGGATACCGCCCGTACTGGAAGGTCGCCTCTCGCATGGCATTGAAATTTGCCAGGGGCACGTACTCGGGGACGGAGTTGCTGGACGCCACCGCATACCCCCCACCCGGCGCCAGGTCGTGAATGCGCTGCCGGACCTCCTCCCGCACCTCCTCCGGCGTCCCCCGGGTCAGCGTGTACCCGAGGTCAATATTGCCGAGAATAGAGAGGCGGGACCCATAGCGGCGCTTGATCTCATTGATGTCCATGGCCTTCGGCTCGATGGGGTTCAGGCCATCGAAGCCGCAACCGATGATGTCCTCCATGACCTGCTGGAGGGCGCCATCGCTGTGATAGACGACCAGGCGGCCTCGAGCGTGCGCCGCCTGGTTCATTTGCTCGTACCAGGGGAAGAGGTGTGCCCGGAGGAGCCGCGGGCTGACCATCAGTTGGGTGGCGAAGGCGATGTCGTCGGCGTGCCAGATGGCGCCGATGCAGTCGAAGCGCAGCATGTTTTCGAACACGCGGTACTGGAACCGCGCCACCCTCTCGAACACCTGTGCGACCAGATCGGGATCCTCCGCCAGCGCGAGACTCATCCCCTCCAGCCCCATCAACCACCAGACGCAGGTGTAGATCTTACCCAGCACGGCGATGACCTTCACCTTGGGCGGCAGGAAGGGTCCGATCCTCTCGAACGTGCTGTAGTTCAGGGCATCAGGATCCGGCCATCGGAACGCTTCGAATTCCGCGCGCGTCGCGATCAGTCCCTTCCCCTCGGTCGCCCACGAGCGCGCCTGCGTGTCGACCGTCTCGACGGCGTAGTTGGCCTCGATCTCGCGCATGGACCGGCGCTTGATCACGTCGGTCAGTTGCAGCCCCTGCTCGACGGGGACGTGGTCGTAGCCGGCCGCGGACCAGAAGGCCACCTCGTCCTTCAGGTCACGGATGGGCCGGCCGAGGATCCGCTCTTTCAGGATTGGGTGGACACTGACGTCCCCCAAGGGCACATAGTCCGGCTCGCCGCTCCGCAGCAGGACGGTGCGCAGGCGGTCGAAATTCGGCTCAATCATCGCTGTTCTCGTTCCCGTTGGCGCGAGATGTTAGGCGGATCTCGAGGCCGCTCGGCCCTCCTCAGCCAGCTTCTTGCGAAGGCCCTCGAGGATGTCGACCGTGTAGGCGGTGCCGAAGCGTCGCGCGCCAGCCTCGTACAGCTCGACCACCTTGTCAATGTCAGTCACGTATCCCGATGCCTTGACGACAACCTTCGGGCTGACCGTCATCCGCATCAGTCGGATGTCCTCCACCGTGGCGCCACCGGGCTGCGTCGCCGTGGAGGTCTTGACGAAAGCCGCCCCCGCCCGCTCGGCGACCCGGCACGCGGCCACTTTCTCCTCGTCGGTCAACAGATAGGTCTCGAGGATGGCCTTGACCGGAGCCCCGTATCGCTTCGCGACCTCGACTACCCCGGCGATGTCGCGCTCCACGAACTCGTACCGCCTGGATTTCAGCGCGCTGATATTGATGACCATGTCCAGCTCCTGGGCCCCCTGCTGCAACACCAGCTCGGCCTCGTGCCGCTTCACCTCGGGCAGGTTCAGGCCCTGGGGGAAGCCGATGGCGATACACAGCCGGACATCGGACCCTTCCAAGAGCTGCTTCGCTCGGGCGGCCTCAAAGGCCTTGGGCACCACGCACTTCACCCGGTACTTCCGGGCAATGGCAATTCCCTCGACCAAATCCTTGTCGGTCTGGCCGGGCAGCAGAATGGAGTGATCGATCATCTGGGCCAGTTCGTCTACGGAGAGCATCTTTCTCCCCCTTCATACGCTCAGGCGCGGATGAGCTCCTTGGCCTTGGCCACGCCCCCGGTGGCCGTGGGCGAGTAGAAGTCGGCGCCGATTTCGTCCGCGAAGCGCTGGGTCACGGCGGCCCCCCCGATTCCGACACGCACCTTTTCCCGCAGCCCGGCGGCTTTGAGGGCCTGGATCGTCTCCCCCATGGACAGCATGGTCGTGGTAAGCAGCGCGCTCATCATGATGAAATCGGGTTTCTCCGCCTGGACCGCCTCCACGAACCGCAGGGGCTTGACGTCGGCGCCGAGGTCGACCACCTCGAAGCCGCTTCCCTGGAGCATCATGCCGACCATGTTCTTGCCGATGTCGTGGAGGTCCCCCTTGACTGTGCCCAGCACGACCTTGCCTTTCGCCTTGGACCCGGCTTGCGCCAAAAGTGGGGCCAGCAGGGCAACGCCGGCCTGCATGGCGCGGGCGGCGATCAGCATCTCCGGAATGTAGAACTCGGCGCAGGAGAACTTCTCCCCCACCACGTCCATGGCGGGGATCAGCGCCTGGTCCAGGATCTCCTGGGGGGCAGTCCCGTCGTCGAGAGCCTGCTGGGTCAACGCCTTCACCTGGGCCGCCTTGCCAGTGATGACCGCCTCTTTCAGCGCTGCATAGTCAGCCATAGTGTTCTCCTGTGACTCTCGGGGACGCGTGCCGGGCGTCCCCTGGCTCGAGGTTTGCTCAATTGATCCGGCCGGCCGGCGCAGGATACCGGAGCCGGAAGAAGGATGCAAGCATGGCCTCGGCATTGTCCAGGGGCACGTCGGTACCGACCTGCCCGTAACCGACGTACCCGCCGTTGTGCCGGCCGAAGGCGTCGTACAGCCGCTGCACGTACGCCTCGACGTCGGCCGGGGTCCCGAAGGGCAGAATGACCTGCCGGTCCATATCCGCCCGGAAGCAGACCCGCCCGCCGAACCGCCGCCCGACTTCCTCGATGCCCATGCAGGACATCTGCGGGTTCAGCTCGCCAAACCCGATCTCGATCAGATCCTCCATGATCGCCTCGGTCACACCATCCGTATGCAGGTGGGCGAACAGCCCGCCGGTCTTGATGGCCTGAACGATTTTCGCGTACGCCGGCTTGTAGATCTTGCGCCAGTGCGCCGGCCTGATCATCAGGGCCACCTGGGTTCCCCAATCATCGTTGACCAGGATCCCGTCGATGTGCTCGCGATGCTTCAAGAGGATCGCCACCCGCTTCAGCAGGAACTCGGTGAGGCGATCGCGCAGCGTGTACATCTCCGGCCGGTCTTCGGCCACGTCCATCAGCGAATTCTCGAACCCTCGGAGCCAGTTGGTCAGATGCCAGAGCGTGCCCACCTCGATCAGGGAGTAGTGCTGGTGGCCGTCGGCTTTCACCGTCGCCACCATCTCCTCGACGCCCTCGATGCCGACCGCGGGCTCCGGCCACGTGAAGGCATCCAGCTTCTCCCACTCGTCCAGGGGATGCCCGATGACCTGGCCGAGGTAATCATCGGTCAGACTGTCCCAGACACAGCCCCACTCATCCCTCACCCCCCGCAGTTTCCCGCTGCTCTCCCCGACGCCGCGCCGGAAGGCGAACCAGCCTCGGGTGGAGGGCGACAGCAGCGCGTCGCCCGGGTAGCGCGCGTACAGATCTTCGAGCCCCTTGCCGTGCTTGCGGAAAGCGCCGGGAAGCGACCGATGCATGACGGGAATGCGATCCGGCCCCGCAAAGGCTATAGCTCTCCTGTAACGCTCGCGACTGTTCACCTGTCTTCCCCCGCAAGGGTTCCCGGAGGGAACTCGACTGTTCGAAGAAGCGCCCGGAACGCGCCGCATCGGGTCGGAGTGGACGCCTGGCTTGTCTCGGGGAAAGGAGGAGGCGTCGAGCCCTTGGCGTCAGTCATTGCTGGCCTCAAGCCAACGCGTGTGAACTCTTCGTGTCTGCAGTCGCTGTTGGGCGCCTTCGGGGGAGAGGGCGGTTGAGGACTACCGACCTGCCTGACGGTTCCATCCCCCCGTGGAGTCTGCCAGGTTATCGGAAAGCCCATATCAAAGCCTGGTGGCGTTGTCAATATCGTGCGTCAGGCGGGTCTCCACGCCCGGACATCCGGAGACGGGGCCGAGCCTACGGCGTCTTCTTCGGCAGTGGTGTTGTTGAAAGAACGGGGCCAAGGCGGCGGACGGGGGCCGCGCGACCGCAGGCGGACGGATGATATGGAGGGCGCTTCGGAGTCTCTGCCAGGCGAGAGCACTCGCTCCGCCTCGCGAGAGGTCTTCCTCTTCGTCCTTCGAATCGAAGGGCGAGCCAAAAGGTTAAACGGGTGCCCGCAACCTGCGAACGCGGCTCCTGGGGCGAACCCTACCGTGGGGCTGACGCCGGCGTGAACACCGGGACGGCGTAGGGTCCTTCCTTGATGAAGGCGACGCTGGGGGTGGCGCTCCCCCATCGGGGATGCTTCACCGCGTAGATGATCGCATTCTGAACCATGGCCCGCGTCTGCTCGACGTCGTCCTTATATGGCTGATCGGGCAAATAATCCCAGCCCATCCCTCCCGGGACGATCTGGTGCTCTTGCCTGGACAGGAACGACGAGCAGTAGATGAGGCCGTCCTCCCCGATCTTGTCGAGCACCTTGGCCCACATCTGCGGCTCCCACTGGTCCTTCGTGAACTTCCAGCCGGGGTGGAGCAGCGTGGACATATACCCGTCCGTCCCCTGCAGCTTGAGGAGGTGCAGGAGGGTCTTATACGTGGTCGCCCCGATGGGATCCTCGTCCCGCTCGCATGCGGCCAGGATGATGATCCCCCCCTCGGTGACGACGGGGAGGGCGTTCACGGCCGCCTTGGCGTTCTGGTAGTGATTGATTCCGACATACCCGCCGTGCGTCAGGACGATGTCGTATTCCCGGTCGATCGGAATGGCGACGAAGTTTCTGAGGAGTTCGACGGCCTTGGCGTGGGCTTGGAGGAGATCGCCGGAAAAGACATCGATCAGTTGCAGGCGGCGGTTCAGCACGGTGTTGATGATGAAATCCACGCCGGCCTTCCTGGCGATCTCCAGGGCCTCTTCGTGGCAGGGGTTCCCTTCCAGGACGAGGTTCGTCGCCAGGGGCGAATCCAAGACCTGGGCGCTGTGGAACTTCTCGATGGTCTTCCGGCTGACCAGAGCGGGGCAGATGGCCTTCCGGCCACCGGACGCCCCCGCCATGAAATGGCTTTCCACCAGGGCGGTGGCGATCTTGACGTCCGCCTCGTAGTAGGTCCGATTGATGAGAATCTCGGTACCGGTCTTCGTCTTGCCGATGTCAACCAGCCCCGCGTTGTTGTCGCACTCGTGATCCACGATCTTATACTGCGCGACCACATTTTCGCCGAACATGGCCACCTTCTCATCCCGGCTGCTGGGCCGATGGGTCCCCGTCCCCACCAGCAGGGTGATGTTCTCCCTGCGGATCCCCGC
Source organism: Methylomirabilales bacterium (SeqCode) (assembly GCA_044451055.1). Lineage (GTDB taxonomy): Bacteria > Methylomirabilota > Methylomirabilia > Methylomirabilales > 2-02-FULL-66-22 > 2-02-FULL-66-22. The sequence continues at coordinate 2,205 of JBIOJT010000230.1, read as the reverse complement.
CTGATGCAGCAGTTCCAGGAGGGGTGGCAGGATCCCCGACTCCCCCTTGTACGGCACGGGCCGGGTGATGTCCGACGTGGTGATGCAGACGGTGAGCTGATCGACAGGCTTCCCCTTTTCCTTCAGAATCTCCGGCAGCGGCCTCGAGCCGACCGGCCCGTGAATGGAAGCGTGCATTCTCGCCCGGGGGTCCGCCGGGGGCGCGACCTCCTTCATCTCCAGGATCCGGCAGTCACCCGGCACGCGAACGGCGAAGGCCTTGGCCCCGTACTCGACCTCCACCGTCTTCCAGCCGGTCAGATCCGCGCTGCGGATGATGCGAACCACGTCAGCCTTCATGGCAGATTCCTCCTTCGTGCCCGGCCGCATATTCCCAGGAAGCCCCGGCTACATCCCAAGGTAGGCCTTCCTCACCAGGTCGGATTTTAGCAGTTCATCCCCCTTCCCTTCCAGGACAATCCGACCGGTCTGAAGTACGTAGGCCCGATTGGAGATGCTCAGGGCTTCGTAGACGTTCTGCTCGACGAGGAAGACGGTCACACCTTTCTGACTGATCTCGTGAATCGTCTTGAAGATCTCGGACACCAGCTTCGGCATGATGCCCAGCGACGGCTCGTCCAGCATCAGCAGGGATGGACGCGACATCAACCCGCGGGCGATGGCCAGTTGCTGCTGCTCCCCGCCGCTCAACGTCTCCGCGCGCTGCTCCTTCCGCTCTCCCAGCAGGGGAAACAGCCGCAGGACGGTCTCCAGGGACTCCTCCGTCTCCTGACGCGAGTCCAGGGCGTAGGCCCCGAGCAAGAGGTTGTCCCAGACCGACAGCCGCCCGAAGAGCTGCCGCCCCTCGGGCACCATGGCGATCTTTTTCTTGACGATATCGTAGGGGGGGACGACGTGAATGGGCTCGCTGTCGAGTAGGATCTCTCCGCGCCGGGGGCGGAGCAGGCCGGCGATGGTCCGGAGGATGGTGCTCTTCCCCGCCCCGTTGGACCCGATGAGGCTCACCACCTCTCCGCGCCGCACCGTGAAGGAGACGTCCTGTACCGCCAGGAGGTCCTTGTACCCGACGGACAGCCCCTTAACTTCCAGCATGGTATCGCTCTCCCAGGTAGGCCTGGATGACCTCCTTGTTGACGACCACCTCGCTGGGCGGCCCCTCGACGATCTTCTTCCCCGAGGTGAGGACGATGACACGGTCCGACAGCTCCATGACGGCTTCCATGACGTGTTCCACGATTACGAGGGTGGTGCCGTTCTCCCTGACCTTGCGGATCAGGGCCATCATCTCTTTGAGTTCGAAGGGCGTCAGCCCCGCCATGGCCTCATCCAGCATGAGGAGCTTCGGCTGGGTGGCCAGGGCCATGGACACCTCCAGCCGCTTCTTGTCCGCGATCGTGAGCGCCGTGGCCGCCGCATTCCGCTTCTCGTGAAGGCCGGTGAATCGCAGCACCTCCTCGGCCTTCCCCCGCGCCACCCCGTTCCGACCGCTGCGCAGGAAGGCCCCGGTCATGGCGTTCTCCAGGACCGTCATGTCGCTGATGATCTGGACGATCTGGAAGGTCCGCGCGATGCCCATCTTGCAGATCCGGTCCGCGCTGAAGCGGGTGATGTCCTTCCCCCGGTAGAAGACGCGGCCGGCGTTCGGCCGGTAGAAGCCCGTGATGCAGTTGAAGAGCGTGCTCTTCCCCGCGCCGTTCGGCCCGATGATGCTGACGATCTCTCCGTCGTTCACCGTGAAAGACACGTCGTCGTTCGCCAGCAATCCGCCGAACCGCTTGCTGACCCCTTGCACCTCCAGGAGGGGCAGGGTGCTCATGCCTGCCTCCTTCCGATCGTCGAGAGGAGCCCCCAGACTCCCTTGGGTTGATAGACGGAGATCAGCATGATCAGCGTCCCGTAGATCATCATGTCGATCCCGGTCCCCTTGTAGCCCAGCCAGACCCGCGTCACCTCGGAGATCGGCAGCAGGATAGCCGCCCCGATGACCGGTCCCATGATGGAGCCCGCCCCGCCCAGCATGCTGACCAGGACGATCTGGATGGAGATGGGAAGGATCAGGACGCTCTCGGGGTCCAGGTAGAGAATGTACTGCGCGTAGAACGTCCCGGCCATGGCGGTGAGGAAGGCGCTCAGCATGATCGCCGCCAGTCGGTACTGCACGAAACTGATCCCGAGGACCTTCGCCACGTCGTGGCTCTCTTTGAT
>JBIOJT010000229.1:0-7708 GCA_044451055.1 Methylomirabilales bacterium (SeqCode) | reverse complement strand
TATTCCGCGCTGCGTAGTAAATGCACGCGCCCCGGTGGACGCACCGGCATCCCCAGCCTGGAGGAGGTGCTCGATTTTCTCCGGACGCGAGGGAAGGCTATTCCCGCAAGCGCACCCGGAAAGGAGACACGACGATGAAGGCAGCGGTCTGGAAGGGCCTCGAACAGATTGAGATCGACGATCTGCCCATTCCCACCCCCAAGGATCCCTACGAGGTCCAGGTCAAGGTGGTGGCTTGCGGTGTGTGTGGGACCGACGTCCACATCCTGGAGGGCAAGTTCCCGATCTTCACCCCGCCTCGGGTCATCGGCCACGAGTACGTCGGCACGGTGGTCGCCGTGGGCAGCAGCGTGACCAAGGTGAAGGTCGGTGACCGGGTGGCGGTCGAGCAGGGGGTGCCATGCGATCGCTGCTACTTCTGCCGCGACGGACGGGAGCACCAGTGCGACCACCGGTACGCGCATCCCGGGGGCTACGCCGAGTACACCTGCGTCCTGGAGCGGATGTGCCACAAGCTTCCCGACGGTCTGTCCTGGGAAGTCGGCGCGCTGGCCGAGCCGGTGGCGTGCGGCCTCCGCGTCCTGGACATGGTGAAGATCCGCTCCGGCGATGTCGCGCTGGTGCACGGGGGCGGCACCATCGGCTGCATCACGACGCAGCTTCTGCTCCACAGTGGCATCTGCAAGGTCATCGTGTCCGAGCCGGTCGAGCATCGGCGGAAGATCGTCGAGGCCGTGGGCGGCATCCCGGTGGATCCCAAGACCCAGGACCTGGCGGCATTCCTGAAGAAAGAGACGGATGGCCTGGGACCGGAGTACGTCTTCGACTGCGTGGGGCATCCCGCGCTGCTGGAGAACGGAATCGAGCTGGTGCAGAAAGGCGGCACCGTGTTCGTCGTGGGCGTGGCCGATCCGGAGGGGATCGCCAAGATCAAGCCCTACAGGCTCTTCGAGAAAGAGCTGCGCATCATGTCCTCCTACATGCGCCCATACACCTTCCACCGGGCTGTGCGATGGCTGCCGTACCTCACACTCAAGCCCCTGCTGGGCCTGGAGTTCCCCCTGACCGAGACCAAGGCGGCCATCCAAGCTCTGCGGCAGAGCAAGGGGCTCAAGATCATGGTGAAGCCCTGAGCGAGAGCCGAGAGTTGAGAGCCGAGAGGCGAGACCGGATAGCAATGGGAACCGTCCTGTTCCCGTCTCGGCTCTCGGCTCTCAGCTCTCGGCTCTCCCGTCTCGGCTCTCGGCCACCCGCCTTCGGCGGGTACCCGGCTCTCGATGCTTACAGAGACCATCCTCACCTTCGACATCGGCACCAGTGCCTGCAAGGTCTGCTTATGGGACGCGTGCGGGACGCTGCTGGCCTCGGCCGACGAAGGGTATCCGATCCACCACCCGCAGCCGGACTGGGCCGAGCAGGACCCCGAGGACTGGTGGCGGGCGACCGTGCTGGCCGCCGGCCGCTGTCTCGTCGGCCAGGATCCCCGTCGCATCGCCGTCCTGGGCCTGTCGTCCCAGCGGGAGGGCGTCGTCCCTCTCGACCGGGACGGGACACCGCTCGCCCGCTGCATCATCTGGATGGACCGACGCTGCCGGGATCAGGCCGCCCGCCTAGCCCATGAGTTTGGCTCGTCGTTCCTCCACCACCATACCGGCCTCTCGCCCGATCCGAACTACACCGCCTGCAAGCTGCTCTGGGTGCGTGAACACCAGCCCGACCTGATCGATCGAACGGCCACATTCCTCCAGACCCGGGATTACGTGTACTACCGGCTGACCGGCCAACTGGTCACCGACTACACGCTGGCATCACGGACCATGATGCTGGATCTGCGCCGGCACGCCTGGTGGCCCGACATCTTTCGCCGTATCGGTGTTCGCCAAGATCAGTTCCCGCCGATCTTCCGGTCCACCGACGCGCCGTATTGCCTCTCGCGGCCGGCCGCCCTGGCCCTCGGTCTCCCTGCGGGCATCCCGGTCTCGCTCGGCGCTGGTGATCGGGCCTGCGAGGGTGTCGGCATTGGACTCTTCGGCCGGCGGATGATCGATTCGGTCGGAACGGCCAGCAATATCTGTATGGCCATCGACCAACTGCCCGATGATCTTGGGCGGGTGCCCTGCTCTGTGCATGCCACTCCAGGCCGCTGGCTGCTCGAACTGGGGATCACGACGTCCGGATCCCTGATGCGCTGGTTCCGGGAACTGCTCCACCTTCCCCCCGAGGAGATGATCGCCCTGGAGCAGGAGGCCGCGAAGAGCCCCCGAGGGGGCCGCAATCTCCTGGTCTTCCCCTGCTTCATGGGTGCGCGATCAGTGCGCTGGGATGCCGACGCCCGGGGCGTCGTGCTGGGTCTCAGCCTGGGACACACCCGAGGTGACATCGCACGGGCCATGATGGAGGGTGTGGGATACGAGACGCGCTCCTGCCTCGAAGGCCTGCGCGCCATAGGCATCGAACCCGGCGAGGTGGTAGCCATGGGCGGCGGCGCGCGGTCGGATCTCTGGGTCAGGATCAAGGCGGACATCCTGGCGCTCCCGGTCCTGAGGCCCCGGTATACCGAGACCGCCTCGATCGGGGCCGCACTGCTGGCGGCGCGTTCTGTGGATCTGATTGACGATCTGGATGCGACTGCGCGAAAATGGAATCCGATCCAGGAGACGGTCGCGCCGGACCTGGAAGCGGCGCGGTTCTACCAGGGGCGGTGCGCCCTGTACGAGGATGTGTATGGCGCACTCCAACCCCTGTTCCCGCGTTTGCACGCCCCCTGACCCCGCTGGACGGAAGGGAGTCGTCACATGCCTGCCCACAAGCCGGTCCCCAGGCTCTTCGACCCGGTCGCCTTCCTACCATCCGACCTTTTCGCCGCCGTCACGGACGTGCGGATCGAGCGGCCCGCCATCGTCCAGGAGGAGGCGGAACGCCGCAAGCGCCGCTCCATCCTCGCGCCTGATGGGAACCTGGTCATCCTGGCCGCCGATCACCCGGGCCGGAACGTCCTGAACGTGAAGGACGATGCCCTGGGGATGGCGGACCGGCACGCCTACCTCGCGCGCATCCTGCGAGTCCTGACCTGTCCCGGAATCGACGGGATCATGGGCACACCGGATCTCATCGAGGACCTCTTCATCCTGACCCGCCTGATCAAGGAGCGGGGTGGGGCCAGCCTGCTGGACGATCGCCTGCTGGTGGGGTGCATGAATCGTGGGGGCCTCAAGGGGACGGCTTTCGAGATGGAGGACACGTTCACCGCCTTCACCACGGAGCGGATGCAGGCCCTGCGCATGGATGGAGCGAAGTTCATGTTCCGCCTGGATCCGACCGACCCGGCCTCGGGCCGGACCATCCTGGCGTGCGCCGACGCCGTGAGCCAGTGCGTTCGCGCCGACCTCACGGCATTCCTGGAGCCTCTGCCGGTGAAGCGCGTGCGGGGGAAGTACGTCGTACAACGGACGGTCGCGGACCTCACCGGTATGGTGAGTATCGCGGCCGCCATGGGCGCCTCGTCGCTGAACACCTGGCTCAAGATCCCCTCGTGCAAGGGGCTTGAGCAGGTCGCGCGGGCGACGACCCTGCCGATCCTGATCCTGGGTGGCGAGGTGACCGGAGATCCTCTGCCGGTCCTGCAGGATCTCCGGATGGCGATGCAGGCGGGGCCCAACATCCGCGGCGCACTGATCGGCCGCAACGTGATCTTCCCCGGCCCCGACGACCCGCGCGCCATGGCCGCAGCCGTTGCGGCGCTGGTCCACGACCGGTCCGAAGTGAGCGGCGCGCAGGCCGTGATGGCGGCGGAGCGCGGGAAGGAGCCTCGGCTGCTGCCATAAGACCGCCATCAGCCGTCAGCCATCAGCGAGCCCACATAACACGAAGAGCGGTCCACCCGGGCCGTTCTTCTGCTTCAAGCTGCCTGCTGATTGCTGACGGCTGATGGCTACCCCTGGACGAACACCGGCTTGATGTGCTTCTCCAGCAGGTTCTCCGTCACCAATCGCCCGATCACTTTCGCGTTCGCCTCCAACGCCTGGTAGTAGGTGTCGCCCATCTCCGCCGCCACCTTGAACCCCACGTGGATCAGTTGGCGGAAGTGCCGGTTGTAGGCCGGATTCTTTTGGTCGTGGCGCAGTGTCGCCGCAAATTCCGAGGCAGACCAGCCGCGGACCCCCTTCGGATCGGGAAGCTTGGCCCGATCGATATCAATGACGGCCGCATACGGCTTGCACAGATCGTCGATCCGAGCGTACGCCTTTTCGTAGACCTCCTGCGCCAGCTTCAGCGTGTCCCCGCCCGCCGTCGCCAGCCCGGCAACTTCTTCCAGCCAGGTCGTGCCGGCCGTCTTGAGATGCAACCCCGCGTTGTGCTTTCGCAGTGCGCGGGCAATCGGGCCGTAGATCGAGAACTTGTCGCTTCCCGAATGCACGCTGAGCTTGAGGTTGGCCGGCAGACCGAATTCCCTGATCGCGAAGGCGATCACCGCCAGGTCCTCGTTGAACTCCTTCTCGAACTGGGCGACATCGCCAACGTAGTCCACACCCTTGTTGAACCGGCCTGTGAACTTCGGCGCGATCGTCTGCGCCGGGATCTTCTGGTCGGCGACGGCGGCAAGAATGAAGAACAATTCGATGGGCGTCTGGGGTTTGTCCGTCTCATCGATCGAGACCTCGGTGATGAACCGATCGCGGCCCTTGGCGGCTTCGACATGGCGGTAGATCGCCCCGGCTTCCTTGACCGCCAGCAGGTATTTCCGCGCGATGTCGGCGATGTCCCTCTCGGAGATGTGGAGCGTCCCGTCGATCCCCGGGATCTTCAGGGTTGCTGCATAGCGGCGGTGCCGGGCCACGAAGTCTTGTATCTCGGCCTCCGGGGCCGCCTGGCCTGTGAAGTCGGCCACGTCCAGCGTGAAGAAATCGCTGGCCGCCATGAAGGCATCCACAGTCTTGAGACCGATGTGGTCGGCATCCACATGATACGGCCCCTTCCAGCCGAGGGCCTTCACCGCGGTGTCAGCCTCCACGCGCACGCTGTCGGGGTGCGTGTGGACGATCAGGTGCTCCCGGTTCGACTTGTTCCACACCGGGACGACATCCACACCCAGGGCCTTGGCCTGCACCAGCGCCGTGAGCTGGGGCACGCCCTGGCGGGCGAAGCGGTCACCAATTCCCATGCTGTACTTCGAAAGTATCATTGGCCTTCTCCCTCCGGCTGATGAGTACGTGGATGGGTGTGACTGAGAGGATGCCGCAGGGCATCTCCCAGTGTCAAGGGGAAACCGGTTCCGGCTCCGGGCCGGAATGACTGCAATGGACGGGGGTGGGCGAAGGACGAATCGGGGTCAGGAGGGCGCCAAGCGGCGACGTGGACTGGAAAGGAAGCGAAGGAACGACCGAATAGCGGCTGGCTATCCACCGGCAGACGCAGGCGGGCTGTGGGCGTGGACGAGGGAGCGGCCGAGGTAGGTGAGGGCTTGCTCATGGCACTCCAGCCAGCGGATCAACTTCGCTTTCGCCACGAACACGAAGTCCTCTGGGGAAGTTCCCGAGGGATTTCCCCGTATCCGACCCCTATCCAAACGCAGATTGCGCAGGTGCCTCTCGGCTTCCAGACCCGAGGCTCCCGGCCTCGGCCAGGGGCCGCTACGGCCCATGCCGCCGACAGATCGAAATGTCTACCCGATCAGAACGACTCCGTATCGATTCTCGTCACAGGAATAGTCTCTGACCACCTCAATCGGAAACCCGTTCCCGCGGACCGTGGCAAAGACATCAATGCCACATGCCTCCATGGACGGGCGCGCGTCCTCCGGGTGAACGCACTCCTTGAAATTGCATTTCCTGCATGACCGGCAGGGACCCGCCCCGAGACCCAACGCCTTGTAAAAGCCGGCCAGGAATACCTCGCGCTCAAGTTCTGCAACAATCTTGGTCGGTCGGACGTCGCCCTTGCAGTGGATGAGGAGGGCCCGTGCGTAACACGCGATCACCTCCCGCGTCTCCTCCGGCTTTGGGCTGTGCGGCGGGCAACAGAGACTGCTATTAAACCCGCCACAGCCGAACTGGCATTTCAATCGCACCCAGGGTGCCGTGATGATGGTGTCCGCACGGATGACCTTCGCATTGACAGCCCCGAGCTCGCATGCCCGATGCACAAACTTGCTGAATGGGGATTTTTTCCTCATCGATGCTTCACCGCCCTTGCGCTGCTCTTCTCAGGACAGGTTTCAATGGCCCGACTCTAGGCCAACACGAATGGCCCGTCATACGGGTTTTCCCCCAAAGCACAACGGCCGGAGAGGCCCATCGCCCCGCCGGCCGCGGTGTCATGACCCGCTCCCCACACCGGAGCTACTTCTTCTTCGCGGCCTTCATCTTGCCCGATCCGCAGGAGGACTTACCGCTCTTGGCCGGCTTCTTCGACATGCACGCTGCCATCGTTCCTCCTCCTTTCCCGAAAGATGCCCGACCGCCCTAGCGTCGACCGCGCTTCTGGCCGGAGGCCTTGGCCGCCTTCGCCGGCTTCTTGGCCGTCTTCGTCGTCGCCCGAGCCGGTTGCGCGGCCGCCTTGAACAGCCCCAGGATATCATCGCGGAACTTGTCGTAGGCCCCCTTGAACTCGGTCAGCGTCTTCTGGACCGAGCCGAAGTCGGGCCACTGGTCCGGCTTGTGGCCACCGCTCCCGAAATCGCCGGCAATGCCGGCCTCGCGCAGGGTCCGGTTGAGCTCTGCGTTGAGCTCGTACCCCTTGCGGAAGTCGGGGATCGTGTTCAACTTGTCCACGACCTCTTGCGGGAACTGGCCGGTGATGGACTCCACGCAGTCCCCGAGGTTGAACCCCGGATCCTCGGCTATTTTCCGCACGTTCTCCTGGTGGTTCGGGAACTCGGTGTGGACCATGTTACTCCCCGTGAGCGTCCAGTACGTGTCCTGCGGCTTGCGCTTGGACGCCGGCAGGTAACAGACGCGACTGAAGATGAGCTTGGCCTGCTCCCGGCTGAGCTGGTGCTTCCGGCAGAGGTAGTCCACCCACTTCTCGCGGTTCATCTCCGAGAAGAAGATCCCCCAGACGCGGCGCGCCACCAGCGTGCCCGATTTGCCGATGGCGTTCTCCCAGCTCTTGAGTTCCTCCGCCGAGGCCACGCCCTCAAGGGCCGCGATCAAATTGGCGTCAATGGTTCGCTGGCTGCCGAACCGGGTGGCGGCAACCACCTTGGCCTCGTACCCCTTGGCCGCATCCACCTTGGGCTTGGTCCCGTTGGCGGCGGCAAGCTGCTCCAACCGCTTCAGCGCCTCCGCCTCGCCCAGCTTCTTCTTGAGCTCCCCAAAGAGTTCCTCCAGCTCCACCTCCCGGAGGTGGCTCTCGAATCGCCCGCCCATGTTGGTCATGTAGAGCTGGGTTGGGGCGATGCCCTTCTTGATGGCGCTGGCCATCCCGGCCAGCTCTTCCAGGATCATGGTGACTTCCTGGCCCGCGGTGTAGATCACGGTGATGTTGGAGCCGAAGCCGAAGGTGTTGATCGTCCGGGCGATCTCCCGGGCCGCCGGTGAACTGGCCGCGACCTTGATCACCATGTTGGGCCGTGCCCGCTCCCGCGTGGCCGCGTAGCCGGCCAGCAGATAGTCGTCGTAGACCCCGAGGTCCTCGGTCGCCGCGGCGAAGGCGGCGAAGACGTCCCGGACGCTTTCCTGCACCAGGTGGGCGATGTTGGGGTTCAACT